>QZJT01000012.1 GCA_003597935.1 Phycisphaerales bacterium
TCGGGACCATCCGTGGACCCGTCAATCCGCCCCCACTCTACCACGAGCGGGGCGGAGATGTGTAGTACAACGAGGCATTCATGCCGGGAGGTCCGGCGGGGCGTGATCGCACGGCTCCGCCGGGGATGCGATTCTCTGAGCAATTCCCGCCTTGAAAGGCGGGGCTCGGAGGGACAGCGCGCACGCTCGCGAGGACCCGCCCGTCTTGAAAGGCGGGGCTCCGGGCCCGGGGCACACCCTCGCGTCGATCCACTTGCGTTGAAAGGCGGGGCTGTGAGTGTGGCACCGGCTTCCAGCCGGTGGATCCCCGTATGAGTGCGGTTGCTCTGAGTGTGACACCGGGTAGGGCGCGTAACACAATAACATGGACAAGTACGTAGAATAACGGTATTCCGGGTTTTGCAAGTCGCCGGGGGCAGCCTGTTGGGATCATTGGATGGGTTGCGGCGGTCTGCGGACATTGCGGATGATGTCGGGGACGCCGTACATTGCTTTTTGTCAGGCGCGGGAGCATGGAGGCCGTCAGCGAACCGCGCGCGAAATGGAAAGTGCTCATGCCGCACCTGGATGAGCGTCAGCGACGACTGGTGGCGGCCGCGGAGGCTCGGGTGCCACCCGGGCACTGGGTCGGCTGCGATGGTGCGTGGCGGCATGCGGCGCGGGTGACGTGTGGTGGAAGTGGCGAGCGTGGCACGGTCTTGCGAAGTAGGGCCGTGGCTCGCGTGGCAGGCGCAGACCACGCAGACGGCGAAGAACGCACAGTCTGCCGAGCCCGTTCACGGGCTGCCAGCGGCAGACCGTGCCACCCGCGGCGGAGCGCGTGCGGGGACCCTTCGGCTTGCTGCCGAATCGTCAACCCTCATCTGATCCCGTACTGATTGAGCTTGCGATACAAGGTGCGCAAACCCATCCCCAGCAGTTTCGCCGCCTTCTCCCGGTTGCCACCCATCATCCTCAGTGTTCCAGCGATATGAGTGCGTTCCACTTCCGCCATAGGCATTCCCGGCCTGATTCGATCTTCGCTGCGTTCGACAGGTGCGGATTGCAACGGGCGAAGACGTTGCTGACATTCAGTCAGGCATTCTTCAATGCGTTTCAGCCTCTCATTGAGTAACGGGGCCCACGCCGAAACCAGGGACGCCACAGGCGGGCAATCCCATTGGCAGATGCGCTCGGCAGCAGCCCTGACGTCTTGCAGTGTAGCTTCAAGGGCCTCGATTGGATTCCCGGGTGCGTCACTCACCGGGTCGCCTCCCATTCACATTGTTGGCAACTGTAACGCGAGCAGTTGGAGACGCAAGGAACCACGACGAGGAATAAATCCCCCAGTAGGGGAGCGGGGCGAGTCACGCCGGTGCTCTTTGCCCGCCCGGAGGATCCTTTCTCGAAAACGCAGTCGGCCACCGGATCGTGGGTCGGCATTTGGAGCCGCGGACCCATGAGGAAGACCTCATTGGGGATCGCCAATACGGTCTCCTTCGCATAGCGGTCATTGGCGACCTCGTAGCGCGCTTCTCTGCGCGGGATGCGACGCCGGTCCTCGCCGATCACGGTATAGCCCGAGCGGTGATTGGCGTCGGCCCGGTTTCCCTGCCGCCCGTGTGCGGTCTGCGCGCGGCAGTCGCCGCACGCCGATTGGCGTGTGACGGAATCGGCGGCGCCCCTGGGACCGCCTGGCTCCAGCCCGGCGGCAGGGGAGAAAGGGGTCCCCCGTGTTGAGACCTTGCTCACTGGGAGGCTCCGCGCGGGCTGAAGCCACGCGGCTCGTTCGAAGAAGCCGCCGTTCCCGTCACACACGCCGCCGGACAACGCTCGGTTGACACTCGGCTTGCCGCTCACACAATGTGCTATCAATGAGGTGTCGCCGTCGTCGCGGCGGCGGCCAGGGCCGGCCGCGCCGGAGAAGTGAGTTGACCAACGAACCGCCGCGCGATTGCTGCGGGGAGTGGGTTGTGCCGGAGGGGGGGAGTTGACGAAGGAACTGCGGCGCGAGCGCAACAACAGGCTGGTCGTGCCGGAGGGGGGAGTTGACGAACGAACTGCCGCGCGGGCGCAACGAGACGCTGGCCGTGCCGGAGAGGAGGAGGCCGTGACATGAGCGCCGGTATTGCTTCGCTTCCGCTCCGGGAGACGCCCGTCGCCGTCATCGACTTCGAGACCACCGGTCTGACGGCCGGCGTCGATCGCGTGATCGAGATATCCGTCGTCCGCGTCGAGCCCGGGAACGAGCCGCGCCTGGTGCTGGATACGCTCGTCCATCCGCATCGGCGGGTCGCGGCCACCGAAATACACGGCATCACCGACGCCGACGTTGAAAATGCGCCTTCCTTCCGGGATATCGTGGGGGAGGTCGTCACCGTTCTCGACGGCTGCGTCATCGCGGCCTACAACGTCTACTTCGACATCGCGTTCCTGAACTTCGAGCTGGCCAACGCCGGCGTGATGCACGACCCGCCGCATTTCTGCCTGATGTACATGCGGCCGCTGCTGGATCTGGGTCCGCGGTGCAGGCTGGAGGCCGCCTGTCAGCATTACGGGATCCAATACGGCTCGAGTCACGTGGCGGCCAACGACGCGATCGCGTCCGGCCGGCTCTTGCAGCGATACACTGACGAATTGCACGCGCGCGGACTTCGGACGTTCGGTGATCTCGCCCGACTGAAGAGCTACAAGTTCTTCAGGAGCTTTGCCAACGATCCCTTTCCGCCGCCGACGACGTGGGGGCTTGCGCGATGCCCGCGCCTGCGGTCGCGCGCCGGCTACGTGCCGTCGGCGGCGGCCGCTGAGGCGCAAAGCCCGATCCGCCAGTACTGGGACGCGCTCAAGACCGTGCTGGCGGACCTGGATATCACCGATGACGAACTGAGGCACATTGTTGACGAAAGGAAGCGCCTGGGACTGGACGGAGAGCAGGTTCGTATGGTCCACGCACGCGCCTTTGCCGCTGCGATCGCTCAGTTCTGCAGCGACGAACGGCTGGACGACCAGGAGCTTGTCAAGCTGCGGCGGCTGCGCGAGTGTCTCTCACGGCTCGGGTGGGCGCCGGGCGAGTGAACCCGGCGGCTCAGCCGCGGGGGCGTGGCCGCGCATGCACCGACATCCGCATCACGATGGAGATTGCCGCTTGAACGTGAAACAAACGCACCCAAAGGACCATGACGGCTCCTTCCCAGCCGAGGTCGTACGCCAGCTCAAGACGTACGTCTATCGGCTGATCGATCCGCGCAACGGCGAGACGTTTTACGTCGGCAAGGGCAAGGGCAATCGCGTGTTCGCTCACGTTCGCGCGGACGTCGGCGGCGACGAGATCGACAACAAACTCCGGCGGATTCGCGAGATCCAGATGGCCGGCTTCGAGGTCAGCCACATCATTCATCGCCACGGCATGGATGACCGGACGGCGATGGAGGTGGAAGCGGCCTTGATCGACGCCTACCCGGGGTTGACCAACGTCATGGGCGGCGCCGGCAGCGGTGATTACGGCGTCATGCACGCCCGCGAGATCATCAACCGATACTGCGCCGAGCCGGCCACGTTCGTACACCGAGCGCTGCTCATCAACGTCAATCGCACCGCCCTTGAGACCTCGGTCTACGAAGCAACCCGGTACGCCTGGAAGATCAGCAGGGCCAAAGCCGAAAAGGCCGAGGTCGTGCTGGCGGTCTTTCGCGGCGTCATCGTCGGAGCGTTCGTCGCACGCCGCTGGTTGGAGGCGACGGAGGCCAATTTCCCCGGCCGCGAACCGGTGCCGGGGCGACTTGGATTCGAGGGCGATCCCGCGCCACAAGACATGATCCGTCAGTACGTCGGCAAGCGGATCCCGGATCAATACCGCCGTAAGGGTGCCGCGAACCCGATCAAGTACACCTGGAAATAGACGTCCGATCGATCGGGCGGCCGGTTCAGGCGCCCGTGACGCGCGCGGTCTGGAGCCACGCCCCAATGAGGAACTTCGCGCGGGCCGACCTGTACGTGCCAACGGGCTTCAAGCCGCGCGGCTCGCTACCGGCGCATGACTGCACACGGGGATAGAGTGCTATTCACCGCGTCGGTAGCGTTGGGCGTTTCACTCCGCCCCCAGCCGGCGCGGCCAGTAGTCGGTCGGCGCCGGTCTGTCGCGGTCTTCGTCCGGGCGGATGTGCTGGTAGAGCGAGTCCTTCTCTTTGTCGTAGGCGATCCGCCCGTTAACGACGGTCCAGCGGACCAGCGTCATGTAGTGCAGGATGTCGCCGTCGGTGACGGCGAAGTCGGCGTCCTTGCCGACCTCGATCGAGCCGACGCGATGATCCACGCCGAGGATGCGGGCGGCGTCGATGGTGACGGCCCTCAGGGCCGCATCCTGCGGCAGGCCGCCGCGGATGCCGAAAGCCGCCTCCATCGCCAGGTGCAACAGGTCGCGGCCGGCCACGCCCCAGGTGGTGATGGCCGTGTTGGAGGGCACGATCGCCAGCGGGACGCCGTGGGCGTGCAGAATGGCGGCGTTCTCGATCGAGGAGCCGTTCGGCCGGTTGTACCTCTCGTCGCGCGTGACGCGGTCGCGGGGCGTGACAATGGCGGAAACGCCCGCCCGCCCCAGTTGCGGCGCGACGGTCCAACCCTCCCAGGCGCCGCGGACGACGAGGTCGATGCCGTACTGCCGGGCCAGTTCGCACAGATCGAGGATGTCCTGCGCCCGGCTGGCGGAAGCGATAGCCACGGCCTCGTGCTTGAGGAGTTTCAGGTGCTGCTGGGCGGGGCCGCGGATCCACTTGTCGTCGGGCGCCTTGGCCTGCGGGTTCAGCTTCTTTTCCCGTTCGTACGTCTCGACGTCGCGCAGGTGCTGGCGGAGCTTGTCGAGAGAGTCGCGGAGCCGGCGGCGGGCGTCGGGGGAGCCGGTGCCGTAGCTGACGTTCACGAAGGCGTCGGTGCGGATGACGTGATCCTCGAGCGTGCCGTAGGTGACCTTGGCCACGGTGTTGCCGGCCAGCACGGTGGTCATGCCGCCCGCCAACGCCAGCGTGACGTTCAGGCCGTAGACGTCGGTGTTGTCTTCGACCGGTTCGCGGCCGACGACGCCGCTGCTGCCGGCCGCCACCAGGCCGGGGTAGACGTGGAAACCCGAGGCGTCGAGCAATTCCGCTTCGTCAGGCACATCGAGGTCCGTGCCGATCGAGGCGATCTTGCCATTCTTGCAGAGAAGAGTGACGCCGCGCAGGTCGGGGCCGGTGACGGTGTGAACGACTCCGGCCTGGATGGCCAGGTATCGGTCGGGCTCTTCTTTTTCCTCGTCTTTGTCCTTCTCTTTCTGGTCGGCGTCCTCGTCGCCAGCCTGATCCGATCGGGCCGCGGGTTTCTCGGGGGGTTTGGGCTGCGGCTTGGGCGGGTCGGCGGCGAGTGTGAGGGCAGCGCTCAGCGTCAGGGCGAGAGCCAGGGCGAGCGCCGTGAGAAATGCCCCGGCGCGAGGGATGGGCCGACTCCAATCGGCATGGGCAATGAAGCGCGAGCGGCGAGCCGCGGGCTTCAGCCCGCGCGGAGTCTCCGCCTTCGACATGGCGACAGGTCGCGCACGGTGATTCGGTGGCGACGCCTCCGCCGCCCCTGCCGGGGCGGAAGAGTTCAAGCGGCCGCCAACCACGGGTTGCGCGTCGCTCCACCGGTGGTGACGGTCCGGCGCCCCTCCGGGGCGGTCGGACGGGCGGGCGCGAGAAACAGCCGGTCGCGAAGCGCCGACAGACTCGGCAGCGCTGCTCCGTGCCGAAGCACCGCGCGGGCTGAAGCCCGCGGCTCGCTGGGCTGAGCCGGAGGCTCGGCGCGGGCTGAAGCCCGCGGCTCGATGGGCTGAGCCGGCAACACCGCGCGGGCTGAAGCCCGCGGCTCGCTGGCGGAGCCGGCGCGACGACGGTCGTGCGAACTGGCTCAATTTGATTCCCCCTTCCGGTCCCAGACGACTTCACCGCCGATCATCACGCGGGTGACGCGGCTTTCCGGCACCAGCGGATCGGTGTCGAAGAACACGATGTCCGCGTCCTTGCCCTTCTCGATGCTGCCCAGCGATTCGCCCAGCCCGACGGCCTGGGCGGGATGGAGCGTGACGGCCTTGAGCGCGGCCTGGCGGCTCAGCCCGGCGCGGACCAGGTCCGCGATCCGGCGGCGCATGCGATCGAACTCCGTCGGCCAGTCCGCCAGCGGCGCGAAGGCGACGGTGCAGCCGGACCGGACGAGGCGGTCGGCGACGTTGTACCGCACCACCGAGTCACGCAGGTAGTCGATCCGCGGCTCGATCACCACCCGGGCCTTGCGCTCGCCCAGATCGGCGATGACGTGGTGGTAGTCCGTGCTGAAACCGCCGCCGAGGTAGTACTGATGAGCGATGTCCTCGTAGGGCTTCAGAACGTCGTCCAGATGACGCAGGTCGGAGGCAGCGCCGAGTTCGATCAGCGGCGGGACTTTCGCCTCCTTCTTGATCAGATCGACGAAGGGTTGATGGGCGGGGTCGATGGGCGGCGGCGTGAAGACGTCTTCCTTGGGTTCCTCCGCCTGGGAGTCATCTTTCTTTTCGGGCGGCGCGGCGAATCCTGCCGCGGCCGGTTGCACCGACGCCGGCGCGTCCGGCTCCGCCGTCGACGCACCGGCGGTCGGCTCGGCCGATGTGCCCCCCTCCGATTTGGGCGCCGGCTTGGGCGGGGGCTGTTGTTCCTGCTTCTTTTTCTCTTCCTCTTCCTTCTTCTTCGCCTCGGCCTTTTCCTTCTGCTTTTTCTCCCACTCCTGGCGGGCCTTGTCGACCTTCTCGATCTCCTTTTTGGCCTTCTCGAGCGCGCCGCGCAGGACGCTCTTGTCGCGTCCGGTGTCGTTGAAGGTCACGCGGAGGTAGGACGCATCCAGGATCAGCTCGGGGCCTTCCGGCCCACCAGTGCGATAGACCGCCGCGACCCCCGTCGCGCCGGCGCCGTCCGGATAGAACGCCGCTGCGGTGAAGCCGCTTCTGAGCAGTTCGTCGAACTCGATCAGAGACGGGTACACCTCGTCGGCGGCGCGCAGGTCGCCGTGTACGCCGCGGCGGTTGTATCCGGGCAACTGGTACCGGCAGCGCGGGTGGACCATGCCGGGCATGACGGTCTCGTCCGCCGCGTCGATGACTTCAGCGCCGGCCGGAACCTCGACCTCCCGCCCCCCAACCAGCCGCACCTTACCGTCCACGATCACGACCGTGCCCGGGGCGTGCTCCTGGCCGGAAACGGTGATGACCCGCCCGGCCTTGATGACCACGAAGTGCTCGCCGTCGTCGTCGGCACGGACTTCAGTGACGGCCAGCGCGATCACGGCGCCGATGCACTGAAGAACGCCTCTGCGCGTCGTGAGCCTCCGGCGTCGCGGCCCCATCATTCGACATTCGTCATTCGACATTCGACATTCCTGCTGCCAAGCACCGCGCGAACCGGTGCCATCCACCCTGCTGGATCACCATGCACGATTCCCGGCCAAATCGAAGCCGGCACGTCCGCGCGGGCTGAAG
Organism: Phycisphaerales bacterium; assembly: GCA_003597935.1. Classification (GTDB taxonomy): domain Bacteria; phylum Planctomycetota; class Phycisphaerae; order UBA1845; family UBA1845; genus SURF-32. The sequence continues at coordinate 7,493 of QZJT01000012.1, forward strand.
CCACGCGGCTCGCCGCCGGCGCCTGATCGCACACGACGATTCAGAATCTCCGCTCCTTCGATGCATCGTAGACGGCCTTCCCGCCGATCACCGTCAGCTCACAGGCCGAGCGCGGATCGATCGGGTCGCCGGTCCACAGGCCGAAGTCCGCCTGCTTACCGACTTCGATCGAGCCGACGTCCTTTTCCAGCATCAGGGCCTCGGCCGGAATGATCGTCAGCCCGCGCAGCGCCTCGTAGGGTTTCCAGCCGTACCAGCAGGCCATCGCGGCCTGGTACGGCAATTCCTCCTCAGGGACAACGGGGGCGTCGGTGTTGATGCCGAGCGTCCGCACCCCGCCCTGCCACCAGCGGGCGGCGTTGCCGTTCATGCGGCGCTCGGTACGGTCGAAGTGGTACTGCCGCGGGCCGTTGATGGTGTAGGCGTCCGTCTCGTTGACCAGCGGGGCGATCTTGTATCCATCGAACGTGCAGTGGTCGAGCACGGTGCGCAGGCCGAGCCTGACCGTCAGCATGTCGATGGTGGTCATCATCACCTGGTATATCTGGGTGTGGACGCTGACGGGGAAGTCGCGTCGGAACAGGCCGCGGAACTCGTGCCAGATGGGATCGTACTCAGGCTCGTCGGCGCGGTCGGGCTGCTGTTCGTAGGCTTCCCATTTCAGGTGATAGTCGCGGGCCTTCTCCAGCGTCTGCCGCGTGTTGTAGTTCATGAAGGTGCGGCCGACGCGGAACCAGTAGCGCTCCGGGTTGCCGGCCTGGGCGATCTTCAGCGAACCGGGCGACTTGACGACCATCTGGTCCACCGATTCGCCGCCCATCTTGCTGAGCGTGCCGAACCCGCTGAGGTTGGTGCCGCTGCCGGGGATGAGCAGCACGGTGGTCACGCCCCCGGCGCGGCCCTGTTTGACCAGTTCGCTTTCCGGCACGATGGTCTCGAGCGTGCGCAGGCCGGGGTTGGTCAGGTAGACCATGTCATTCAGATCGCGCAGCGAGCCGGCCGTGTGGTTGTGGGCGTCGACGAAGCCGGGCGTCAGCCAGTGATCGGGCATGTCGACGATGCGATAGTCCGACGGGATGTCCACCTCGGGCGCACGGCCGACTTTTTCGATCTTCCCGTCCCGCTCCAACACGACCGCGTTGTTGATGACGGTATCGGCGGCGTCCATCGTCACGACCTTGCCGACGCGATAGGCCGTGCCGGCAGGATCGGCGGCGCGGGCGGGTGTCGCGGTCACGCCGGACGCGACGGTGAGCGCGATAGTCGTCATGAGCCATCGGGTGGTACATTCGACATTCGACATTCGACATTCGACATTCAAGTCGCCGCGACTGGTCATTCCTCGCTCACCTCCTGCCCCGCCACCACCACGTGCGTGATGGAACTACCCGCCTCGAAGGGATGGCCGGTCAGGACCACCAGATCACCGTCCCTGCCCGGCGACAGCGTCCCGATGCGGTCGTCCAGCTTGAACATCCGGGCGGCATCCACCGTCAGGGCCGCCAGCGCCGCGTCCGCCGACAGGCCGCGCTCGACCGCGAAGCTCACCATCCGCCGCAGCGACCGCCCGCCGTCTTCCGCGTTGCTCTGGAACGCCACCGGCACGCCCGCGCGCGTCAGGTCCGCCGCCTGGAAGTAGGGGAGGTACTGACGCGTCTGCTGCACCGAAGGCGACACCGCCACGCCGGCTTCCTTTTCGACGATGCGTTCTGCCACCGCCGATGCCTCCTCGGCGTTCAGCAGAACGAGCGGCGCTTCGTACCGTTCCACGAACAGCTTCAGTACCGCCTCGATCTGGGCGGCCGTGCGAGCGTCGACCAGTGCAGGAATTCTCTTTTCCAACACCGCCCGCAACGGCTCCAGCGACTCATCCACCTTCGGCGGCAGCGGACGGCCGTCTTTGCCGCGCGTCTTCGTGCGGGCGACCTTGAACTCGACGTCCTTTTTCTCGACGCGGTCGGCGCTCATGTCGACCGAGATGCCCTGAAACGAGATCGTGCCGACGAAATGATCGGGGCGGTCGAGCGTCGCCTCGAGTTGCGGATAGCCCATTCCGCCGGTATCGACTTCGATCTGCCCGGTGATCTTGTCGCCGGTCAGCGTGGCGACGATCTTGTGCTCCATCGGCACCGGCGGGGAGATCACGCGGCCTTCGATTTCCGTTCCGGTCAGGCGCAGGGCCACCCGCCCGCTCATCGGCTCCGGCAGCGGCCCCCCCTTGACGGTGCCCTCCCAGATGCCGGTGATGGGATCGACGGCGCCGGCCTCGGGCGCCTTCTGATCCGCTGCTTTGGGCTTTGCTTCCGTGACTTCACCCTTGTCCTTCTTCTCCTGCCACTCGGCCAGGTCCTTCTCGTATTTCTGCCATTTTTCGAGGTACGCTTTGGCCGCCTCCAGCCGCTTGCCGACGGACTCGTCGAGCGTGCCGGGGTCCGCGTCGCGCAGGTCGAACGCCACCGCGGCCGTGCGTCGCACCACCCGCGCGTCGCGGTCAGCGCCGAACGTCTTGACCGCTGCGGCCTGCGACCCGTTGCGGTCGAAGCGATAGGGCGACAGCAGCACGGACGTGATCCCGGCCATCGCCAGCCGCACCTGCGGCTCGTCAGCGGCGCCCACGAGGTCCGCCGCGGTGACGTCGGGCGACGTGGCAGCGGTGTCGCCCTCGAAGGCGACGTGGTTGTTGACGTCGATGAAGCCGGGGCAGACGAACCCGCTCGGGCCGGCGTCGATGAGGCGGGCATAGCGCGGCACGGGGACGTGACGTCCCACGGCGCGGATGCGGCCGTCCTCGATCAGCACGGCCCCGTCGCTCAAGTACTCGTCCGGGCCGAGCCAGATCGTTCCCGCCTTCACGACCAGGGCGCCCTCGGGCGGCGGCTCAAACGCGATCCGCCCGCCCACGTAAGCGCGGAGCACGTGGCTGGTCAGCTCCAGCGGCGGTCCGGACATGACAAGAAAGTCCGCGTCCTTGCCGACGGCCAGGCTGCCGACACGGTCTGCCACGCCGAGGATCTCAGCCGGCACGCGGGTGATGCCTTCGAGCACGCGACGCTCGTCCAGCCCCGCCTCCAGCGCCGCCACCGCCGCCAGCCGAAGGTGGGCGGTCGCCTGCCCGAAGGGCGACGCGATCGCCAGCGTGACGCCGTCGAGACTGTGCAGCGAGTCGTCCAAGGCATTCGGGTCGAAGCCGACGTTGCCGGCCGGGTAGGCGAACGGATCGCCCGCCCGATAGACCAGCGGCACGCGGTGCTCGCGCAGCACGCCGGCGACGCGATGCGCCTCCGCCCCGCCGACGACGTAGCCCGATCGACCCGACTTCTTCAGCCACAACACCGCCTGTTCGAGATCGGCGGCGCGCTGGGCGAAGATGCGCAGCGGGGTCTGACCTTCCCAGGCCGAATTGAGAGCGGCGCGGTGAATCGAGTATTCGCCGGCGGCGCCGGTGAGCGCCTCCTGGATCGCCTCATCCAGGGCCAACAGTTGATCCAGCCGCGACGCGGGCCGCTGGATGCGCGCAGGGACGATGGCGATGTCGGACGAGGCCGGCTGGTTGTAGGTCACGAAGTCCGGCGGGTTGTAGACGAAGTCGCCCAGGTTGACGCACAGTTCGGAAGCGTCCTTGAGCACGCGTTCGTCCGGCCCGCCCGCCAGCTTGACCACCGCCCCCATGCCGGTCAGCAGCCGGTGGACGCCGGGATCGACGTAGGCGGTGGTGACGCCCTCCGCCAGCGTCGTCAGGTAATCGGCGTAGCGGTCAAAGCCGTCGACGGCACGGTACCGCGCGGCGACCGACTCATCGCCCGCATGGCCCCCCCCCACCAGCGACGCGGCAGCGACGAAGCCGGGGACGAGGACGCCGCCGCGGCCGTCCAGCACCCGCAGGTCCGCCGGAACGTCCAGCCCGCTGCCGACGGCGGCGATCTTCCCGTGGCGCACGATCAGCACGCCGTTTTCGATTATCCACGGGGCGGCCGGATCGACCGGCAGGATGGTGACGTTGCGGATGGCGAACGAGGGGCCGCCGGCGTGGGCGGCAGGCGCCGGCGCGGCCAGGATCGCCGCGGTGAACATCGCCACGGCCAGGATCGCCGCGGTGCGGGTCGCTCCGGCGTGGATCGCCTCGGCGTGGATCGCTGCGGCGCTCGCGAGTGCGACCTTCGCCGCGCGATCAAAGCGAGCCGCGGGCTTCCACCCGCGCGGACCCGATCGATTGGACGGAGCTTCGAATCGGACACCGCGGGGAACCTCTTGCGGAGCCTCCTCACCACGACGGAGCGCGACCTTCGCCGCATGAAAAAAGCGAGCCGCGGGCTTCAGCCCGCGCGTATTCTTCTCTTCGCCCGGAGGGCGGACGTGCGTAGCCAGGGGCTTGAGCCCCTGGGAGACGCCCCCCCCCAGTCCGCCGCCCGGAGGGCGGACGAAGCTCTCGTTGCGCACCTCGTCCGCCCTCCGGGCGGAATGTTCAAAACGACCGCCCACCAGGGACTGAAGTCCCTGGCTACGATCGTGCGCCCTCCGGGCGGAGGACAGGATCGCGGTGTTCCCCCGGGCGGCAGCGTGGGACAGCGTGTTCCCCCGGGCGGCAGAGTGGGACAGCGTGGTCCTGCGGGCGGCAGCGGCGGACGTCGTCGGCTTCATTCGCCTCCCTCCGCGCCGTCTCGATGAGCCGGCCTGCGGACGCCGGGGGGGGCGTCTTTCTTCTCGCCGGGCTTTTCACCCTGCGACTTGCCCCCGGAGGCGTCGCCTTGCGTCGCGTCCTTCCCGTTTCCGGCGGCGTCGGGTTTTGCAGCGGGATCCTCCTCGGCCTTCTTTTCCTTTTCGCCCTCGGCGGGCGGTTTTTTCTCGCCTTCCGGCTCCTCGCCCAGCAACTCGGCCAGACGCGGGTCCTTCGAGCGGTCGTAGGCCCGGATGCCGTCGATGTAGACGTACTCGACCCACGAGTTGAAGTTGAGCGGATCGCCCGAGAGCACCACGACGTTGGCGGTCTTCCCCACTTCCAGCGAACCGAGCCGGTCGCCCAGGCCGATCGCCTCGGCCGGGTTCATCGTGATCGAACGCAGCGCCGCGTCGCGCGACAGCCCCTCGCGGACGCAGCGGGCGGCCTGGTAGTTGAGGTACCGCTCCGGCAGCGATGCGTCCGGCGACGGCTGCAAAGCGAACTTCACGCCCGCGTCGGCGAAGACCTTCGGCACGAACGTCTCGGTCAGCTTGCCGGTGAGAGGATCGCGTTCGCGGTAGACGAGTTCGTCATCGAGCACGACCGGACGGCCCGACGCCTTGATGTCGTCCACCGCCTTGAAACACTCCGGACCGAGCACCAGCACCGTGCGCTCCAGAAAGCCATGGTCGCGGGCGATCTTGATAGCCGGGGCCACGTCGGTGGCGGCGCCGGCATAGATCCAGGCGTCGATCTGGCCGCGCGTCAACTGGACCAGGTTGGCGTGAGCGTCGTCGTAGTCCGACGGCTCGATCAACTCCCGGCCGCGCTGGCGGGCTTCCTTGGGGCCGACGTCGATCTTCTTTTCTTTCTTGCTCAGCTTTTCCTCATACTTCTGCTCCGCCAGCCGTTCCAGGTAATCGTCGAGTTCCAGGAACGCCTCGCGCAGGGTGGCCATCTGCAACATGCGGTCGAAGCCGCGCTTGGGCGACGTGCTGAGCTTGATCCCGACGCGTTCGGCGACGGTCATCTCGGCCAGGCTCAGGCCGATCGGCCGCACGACGCGGGTGACGCCGCCGATGACGCAGTCGTTGCCCTGCACGACATGCACCGTGGTGATCCCGTCGCGCAGCGCGTTCTCGAAGAAGAGCCGCGACGGGTCGGTGGCGTCGTAGACGTCCAGGTAGGGCATGACCGGCAGGCTCTCGTTGGGCTGGTCGAGGCCGCGCCAGGAGTGCGGGTCGATCATGCCGGGGAAGAGTACCTTACCGCTGACGTCGACCTCCATGGCGTCGTAGGGGATCTTCACGTCCTTGCCGATGGCGGCGATCCGGCCGTGCTCGATCAGCAGCGTGCCGCGGTCCACGTCAGGACCGACCACGGGGATGATCCGCGCTCCCACCAGCGCCACCTTCTCCGGCGGCGCGGCGGCGGCGGACGCCACCGCGAGCAGCAAGGCCACGCAGGTCAGCAGGCGACGCGAAGCGCCGGCCCGGCGATAAGCGGCAATCCATTCGGGATGGTTCATTCGCAGTTGTCCCTGTGGCACCGGTTTTCAACCGGTGTCCGTGTGGCACCGGTTTGCAACCGGTGTCTCCTGCAAACCGCCCGGCATGAATGCCGGGGCTCTGGGTTCGCCCGGCATGAATGCCGGGGCTCTGGGTCCGCCCGGCATGAATGCCGGGGCTCTGGGTGTGGCACCGCCTTCCAGCCGGTGGAGTCGGCTCCGCGGCGATCAACCACTGCGCCGATCGAGCACGATCCGTCCGTTGACGATCACCACCACCGGCTTCGACGTCGCCTCCAGCGGCGCCCCGCTCCACAGAACCAGGTCGGCCTGTTTGCCGACCTCGACCGTTCCCAGCCGGTCCGCCAGACCCAGGATCTTCGCTGGCGCGGAGGTGACCAGCTTCAGCGCCTCCTGCGGCGGTACGCCGAAGCGCATCGCCATCATCGCCTGTCGCGCGAGTCCATCTTCGTCGCGCCGGTCCTGCGCCGACAGCGCCGTCGGTATCCCAGCTTCCACCAGAGTCCGGATCGTGTGCAGACGGGCATCAGCGGTCTCGCCGGTCCACGCTCTGGGCGCGTCGGCCTCTTCGTAGATCGGGCCATAGATCACCGACAGCCCGCGCGACTTGAGCAACTCCACGCACTTGTAGGCGTCGGTGGCCTCTTCCAGCGTGAAGGTGATCCCGAACTCATCCGCCATGCGGCAGGCGGTGGTGATGTCGTGTACCATGCGGGCCTGGATCCGCAGTGGCGTAACACCGCTGCGGATGTCCTGCAGCGCCTGCATCGCCTCCTGCGGCGGCACGTCGGCGCCGTAAACGGGCATATCGCGGGCGTCGCGGTCGGCGTCGTGAAATGCCTTACGGAAGACCCAGGTCAGACCCATGCGGTTATTGGGCCGGCGCGAGAAGATCGTCACGTTGGAAAACCACGGCGGACGGTTATTGCCGCCGCGCCAGCTCGGTTCGCTGCCGATTACGGCCTTGACCGCGTCCTTGTGCGACACGACGCGCTCGTGGAGCGGCCCGCCGGTGTGGACGATGGCGCCGGCCGAGCCGATCACCGAGGCCGGGTCGGGTGAGAGGAACACGGTGGTCACGCCCGCGTGCAGCAGGCGGTCGAAGTCCGGGCCGCGCAGATCGACCGCGTCCAGCACGTCCGTGTGCGGGATGACCTCCGCCGACTGCTCCGCCCAGGAATAGTAGGGCCGCACACCGGCCTCGAACGGCGACGCCGCCCCCCCCCCGCACACCGGGCAGAGGACGTGGTCCTCGGCGTCCGGGTCGATGCCCGACCCATCCACGAACGTCGCGATGAACCGCGCGCGTTCCGCCGCCTCTGAGTCGATGGCAGAGCCATCGGCCGAACCGTGCGGCAGATAACCGCGTTCGGCCGCCGCGGCGCGTGGGTCGGTCCATCGTGCGAGGCGGTCATCCACGTCCGCGTGGGGCGCGCCGTGCGAATGCGACCGTCGTCGGCGTACGGCCGCGGTGATCCACTCTCCGAATGCCCGGCGGGGATCGGGCGGAGGCGTGGGCAACAGATCCACCGTTTCGACGACCGCGTTGGCGTCGATGAGACCGGGCGACACCGATCCGCCGTCGAGTTCAATGACAGTCGCCCCGGGCGGCGCGGCCACGTTCGGCCCCACGGCCGTGATCCTGCCGTCCTGCACCACCACGCTCGCATTCGTGAGCACGCGGCCGTCACCGACGTGTACGGCCGAAGACTGAATGACCAGCACCTCTCCCCGAACGCCCGCTGGTGCAAAGGTCAGCACCAACAGCGCGGCACACAGCAATATCGCCCGCGGCTCGCTTGTGTCAGTATGGCTATTCATCGAACGCCCTCGCGTCATACACGCGCACTCCTTCCAGGTAGACTTCCAGCACGCGGCTGTCCGGGCGGAGCGGATCGCGGGAGAAGACGACGAAGTCCGCGATCTTGCCGACTTCGATCGACCCGCGCGTGCCGTCCAGGCCCGCCGCCCGGGCGGCGTTGAGCGTCATCGCCCGCCGCGCTGCACCCGCGGACATGCCGTAGCGCGCCGCCAGCGCCGCGGTCGTGCGGAGAGAATCCCACGGCGCGGCGGGCAGTCGCGCACCGAATGCCACCTGCACTCCCGCCCTTTCCAGCTCACCGGCGCCGGCGAGCACGCGCGGCGGCATCGCGGCGGACAGGGGTCCGACGACCACCAGCGCGCCGGCAGCCCGCCCGGCAACTTCGCTGGCAACGTCGGCCGCTTCTGCGGTGTGTACCAGAACCGGCAGGCGTTCCATACCGGCCAGCAGGTCCAGCGCGCTGCTCACGTCAGCGGCGGACTCGCAGTACACCAGCCCCGGCAACGCTCCGGCCGCGTACTCCCGCAGCCGCTCGGCGCCGCCGCCGGCCTTCGCCTCGGCCAGCGCCCGGCGAAGCAGGTCGATCGCGCCCAGCCGCGACGTCGGCGCCCGCGCGAATTCCAGGGCGCTGGCGCCGAGTACGAACACCAGCGGCCCGTCGTCGGCGATCAGCGAGGCCGTGCGGCGCGGGCCGATGCGGACCGGCGCGGTCGTCCCCGCGATAATGTTGTTGAGATTGGGCCACAGGAGCGCGGACGTGTACCCCGCTTGAAGGGCGGCGGCGAAGTGCTCGTGATTCGCATCGAGCGCGGTGCGGGCCGACAGCGCCGGGTCGAACGCCTCTGCGCGGGCCGTGTTGGTCCCGTAGACGCCCAGGTTGGACAGCACGTCGATCAGCCCCGGGCAGAGCACGGCGCCGTCGTCGAATCGGACGACATTCGCGCCGACATCACCGCCGGCGGCGTTGTCATCGCCTGCGGTCACTGACGCGATCCTGCCGTCCGACACGACAACCGAGGCAGCGCCGCTCAGCGAGCCGTCCGGCGCGAGGACACTCGTCGCCACGAACGTGGTAGCGTCCTCGACCGCCATGGCGGGCGATGCCAGCAACAGCACCGCCGCCACCACTGCTGGTGCGGCCAGTCCCATCATCGAACGCGTCCCGTCAGTCCGTTGGTGCATCCATCAGACTCCACCGGATACAAACCGGTGCCACACCCAGAGCCCCGGCTTTCAAGCCGGGCGGGCCACCGGTTGCAAACCGGCGCCACACCCAGAGCCCCGGCTTTCAAGCCGGGCGAGCCACCGGTTGCAAACCGGCGCCACACTTCAGAGCCCCGGCTTTCAAGCCGGGCGGATCACCGGTTGAAAACCGGTGCCACACGGAATCACCGGTTACAAACCGGTGCCACACCGGAATCTACTCCCCGTCCTGGTAGACCAGCTTTCCGGCCACGTAGACGCGCTCCACCTTCGACGCCGGGTCGCCGGGGTCGCCGGTCCAGACCACCAGGTCCGCCTGCATGCCGGGGGTCAGGTGTCCGATGCGGCGGTCCAGGCCCAGCAGGTCGGCCGCGTCAATCGTCACCCGCCGCAGCGCGTCCTCGCCCGGGATCCAGGCCGCGGCCGCCTGGGCATTCACCAGCGTGAAGCGCGACAGCGCTGCGCTTCCGGCGCCGGTGCCGATGCCCCACTTCACGCCGGCCCGCGTCAGCGCCGCCGCCGTCTGCGGCGCGACGTTGCGCCAGGCCGGCCGGACGTCCACCGGCGACGTCTGCGCCTGACCCAGTACCACCGGCACTCTCGCATCCGCCAGCGCCTGCGCCACCATCGCCGCCTCGGCGGCGCCTTCGATGACGATCTTAAGACCGAACTCGTCCGCCAGGCTCAACGCATTGAGAATATCCGCGCTGCGATCCGCGCGGATGCGCACGGAGAACTCGCGATCGATCGCCTGCAACAACCGCTCTTTGGAGCGGTCGGGCTTGGGTTCCTCCGGCTTCTTGATCTCTTCTTCCTTCTTCTCCTTGTCGTTGGGCGGCTTGTCCGTTTTCGGCGGCTGGCCCTGGAAGCCGGCGGCCGCATCCGGCCCCTGGGCGGCGACCATCCCCGTCGGCTGAGCAGCGGCGGCGTCCGCCACGGGCGGTGAGCCCGCCACGGTCGGCGCATCGATCACGGCGGCGGCTGGTTTCCCCTTGCCGCCGCTTGGATCCTTCTGACCTTCCTTCGGGGGCTCCTTCTTCTCCGCTTCGGTCTTCTTCTCCTGCTCGGCTTCTTTTTCGGCCCGTTCCTTGAGCTTCTTTTCGTACTCCTTCAGCGCCTCTTCGTACTCTTCCTTTGCCGTGCGGTAATCGAGGGCGTCCTGAAATGCCTTGCGCACCGACCGATAAGTGTTCAGCCGCGCCGTCGCGGACCGTTCCGACGCAAGGTCGATGCAGAGTTCGTCGTCCCGCTCGATCTTCGCGCCGACGTCGCCTCCGACGCCGCGAGCGAGTTGGATCACCGCGGCGCGGCCGTTGATCCCTGCGGCGCTGGCGGCGCTGAGGTACACCGTGGTCACGCCGTTGCGGAGGGCGTCGCGGAAGTCCTCGATGGCATAACGATCGAAGGCGTCGAAAGCGTCGGCGGTCGCATCGCCGTTGGCGGCGCCGCCGGAGGTCATGCCGAGCGACGAGTGAGCGTCGATGATGCCGGGTGTGACCGTCTTGCCGGCGGCATCAAATGTGCGGGCCAGAAGGGGCACGTCCACCTTCACGCCGACGTCCTCGATGACGCGGCCCTTGATGCGGATCGACCCGCGCTCGATCACCGGTCCATTCATGCGGATGATGCGGGCGTTCTGAATGACGACCGGCCGTTCGAGAAACTGCCCCGCGGCCGCCTGCGGCAGCAGGAGCAGGGCGAGGATCGCAGCGTCTCGTGAAGAGCGACAGGACTTCCTGGCTGGCAAGTTCATCCCACCTGGTCTATCGGCTTTGGGCCGGCCATCCGCGCCGGATGACCACCGCTTCGCGCCATCGCACAACGGAATGCCCCACCCCGCGGTTGAGCGTCGTTCTGCACGTTGATCCGCAGACGCAATATAGCGTTCCGCCCGCGCCGGTCAAAACGCCCCGCGCCGGCCGCCGCCTATGCTCAGGCCGAGCCGTGCGGTGATCGCTGACGCTGGAGCGCCGCCCATGATCGGCCGGTCACGCGGGGGAACCTGGCCGCCACTGCACAGCGCACGGCCGGTCTGTTCGGAGCGGCCGGTCATGCGAAGGAAGTTGTCGGCCATCCGTCGTCCGTGCTCGGTCATGAAGCTCTCCGGGTGGAACTGCACTCCCTCCAGCAGCCGGGCGGGATCGCGGACGGCCATGAGTTCGCCGGCTTCAGACCACGCGGACGGCTCGAAGCCGGCCGGCAGGCGCCGCTCATCGGCGATCAGCGAGTGATAGCGCGCGGCCGTGAACGGGCTGGGGACGCCGGCGAAGATGCCGCGGCCGTCGTGGCGGATCAGGCTGGTTTTTCCGTGCATGACGCGGCCTGCGTGAACCACCGCTCCGCCGCGGGCGCTGACCATGCACTGGTGACCGAGGCAGACGCCCAGGATGGGTGTGCGGCCCTGGAAATGGCGGATGACGTCGATGCTCCTGCCGGCCTCCGCCGGCCCCCGCGGCCCCGGCGAAATCACGACGTGCGTAGGCGCCAGCTCGTCCAGATCCACGACGCCGCTCCTGCGATCCATGGCGTCCGCCGCGTCGCTCCGGTCCGCTGTGTCCATGCCGTCCATTGAACAGCGGTCGCTGCGCACCACGCGGATCGCCTCGCGCCCGATCAGCTCCGCAAAGAGCTGCACCAGGTTGTACGTGAACGAGTCGTAGTTATCGATGACCAAAAGGCGCATGACCCATCACCAGATGCCGGGCAACAAGCGAAAACGCACGCGGGCCGCGTACTCGCGGTAGCCCTCCAGGTGCTCGTGCAGGAAGCGATCCTCGAGAATCGTGCGGCGGAGCAGCAGCGCGGCCGCGCCCAGCAACGGCAGCAGCGACCAGTACGAACCCATCAAGAGCGACCCGAACGGGAAACCGAGAATGCTCACCGCGTAGCCCGGGTGACGGACGCAACTATACGGTCCGTCCGTGATCAGGTGGTGGCCGCGCTCGTGCTGGATCCGCACCACCGGCGAGAAGAACCGGTTGGTGCGGATCGTCCACACGGCGGCCGCGAACATGCCCACCAGGCCGGCCGCGCCGCAAACGCGCACGCCGGTCGGGACCGCGCCGGACCAATGGAAGCGCCCCGCGTCCAACCCCGCGACGACCAGATGGGCCGCCAGGAACGGGCTGACCCACGCCCGCAGATGCCGATCAACGCCGCCCGGACCGGGTCGCAGACGCTCACGCACCAGATCCGGGCCGATCACCCGCGGCAGGACGGCGAACGTCACGCCGATCAGCGCCACGTAAGCCCACAGCCAGGGCATGGACGGCGAACCCGCGCTGCCCAGCAGGATGCCGGCGACAGCCAGCAGGATTGCGATCGACGTCACCAGCGGACGCATCGTCGTTGCGCTACAACGTCAGACCGGCGGCCGACCAGTTCATCGCCTGGCCCACCTCGGGAACCAGCAGCCGCCGCTTCAACTCCGCCGGCAGGGCGGTGCGGAACTCGTCGGCGGACTGAGCGAGGATCGGAAAGGTCTGGTAGTGGATCGGCACGATCACGTCCGGTTTGAGCAGCTCCGCCGCGATGGCGGCGCCGGCCGCGCCCATCGTGAACAGGTCGCCGATGGGCAGTATTGCGATCTTCGGGTCCCACAATCGACGGATGAGCGCCATGTCGCCGAACACGTCCGTGTCGCCAGCATGGTAGACCCGCGCCAGGCCCGGCGCGTCGATCACCAGCCCGTTCGGCATGCCCGCGTAGATGGGGCCGTTCGGCCCCGACAGGGCGGACGAATGAAATGCCTTGGTCAGCGACACGCGAACGCCGTCGACCTGCTGCATGCCGCCCGTGTTCATGCCGCAGTAGTGGCCGGCGCCGATCGTGTGCTCCAGGGCGGCGCACAGGTCGTAGTTTCCCACGATCTTCGGATTGAACTGCCGGATCAGGCGTCCCACGTCGGCGACGTGGTCGAAGTGACCGTGGGTCAACAGAACCAGGTCGCACCGGTCGAGGGTCTTCAGCTCATCCGGGCAGGCGGGGTTCTCCGCCAGCCACGGGTCGATCATGATGACCCGGCCGTCCTCGAGCAGCAGCCGCACGGTGGAATGCCCGAACCAGGTGATGGTCGCGCTGGTCTTCATCTAATCGCTCCCGGCCATTCGACATTCGCAGGCCCCCGCCGGCGCCGAATCCGCGGCCGCCGGGGGCGGATCGCCCGGCACGACGCCGCTTCTGATCAGCGACGCCCGCACCAGACCCAGGAAAAACGGTGACGGATGGAGCGGCCGGCTGGTCAGCTCCGGATGGCTCTGGGTGGCGACGAAGAACGGGTGGGTCGACTCCGGCAATTCGAGCACCTGCACGATGGGCTGATTCGGCGCCCAGCCGGAAAAGACCAGCCCGCCGCTGGTGAGCCGGTCCAGGTACGCCGGGTTGACCTCCCAGCGGTGGCGGAAGCGCAGGCGCGTCTGCCGAGCGCCGCCGAAGAGGCGGGCGGCCAGGCTGCCGGGCTGGAGTTCCACGTCCTGCCCGCCGAGGCGCATGTTGCCGCCCAGGCTGACGATGTCCGCCTGCTCCGGCAGCAGGTCGATCACCGGGTGGGGGCAATCGCGGTCGATCTCGGTGCTGCTGGCGTGCTCCAGGCCGCAGACGTGCCGCGCGTATTCGATGACCGCGATCTGCATGCCGTAGCACAGGCCCAGGTAGGGGATGCCGTTCTGGCGGGCGTAGCGCACGCACTCGATCTTGCCGTCCACGCCGCGCACGCCGAAGCCGCCGGGGATGATGATGCCGTGCAGGCCGGCCAGCCGCTCGGAGAGGTTGCTGGCGGTGAGGTCGGAGCTGTCCACCCAGTCGATGCGGACGCTGGCGCTGAACGTCGCTCCGGCGTGCTCCAGCGCCTGAATGACGCTGGCGTAGCTGTCGCGCAGGGCGGTGTACTTGCCGATGACGCCGATCGTGATGGGGTAGCGGGCGTTGCGGAACCGCTTGATGTAGTCGTTCCAGGTCGCCCGTCGCTCTTCCTCGCGGACCGGGTCGACGCGTTCCGCCAGGCTGAGCAGTTCGATCACGGCCGCGTCGATGCCGGCCCCGCGCAGCATCTCCGGGATGACGTAGATGCTGTCGCAATCGTGCATCGAGAAAACCCGCGCCATCGGCACGTTGGCATAGAGCGCCAGTTTTTCTCTGGCCTTGGTCGTCACGGGGTTGTGGGCGCGGCAGGCGATGATGTGCGGGTGAATACCGGCGGCGTTCAGCAGCTTGAGGTTGAGCTGGGCGGCCTTGGACTTCTGCTCCCCCAGGGCGGGAGGCTCGATGACGTAGGTCAGAGCCACGAAGCAGAAGTTCTGCGACCCTTCCTCGTAGGCCATCTCGCGGACGGCTTCGATGAAGTAGGCGTTCTCGACGTCCCCCACGGTGCCGCCGATTTCGACGAACACCAGGTCCGCCTCGCTGGCCACCGCCAGTTCGCGCAGTCGCATCTTCACCTCGCCGGTGACGTGGGGGATCATCTGCACGTCGCGGCCCAGGTAGCGCCCCTGGCGCTCCTTCTCCAGCACGGTCGAGAAGATCTGGCCGCTGGTGGTGAAGTTGAGACGGGTGAGATCCTGGTCGAGCATGCGCTCGTAGGTGCCCAGGTCCATGTCGCACTCCATGCCGTCGTCGAGGACGAAGACCTCGCCGTGGCGGTATGGATTGAGCGTGCCGCTGTCGCGGTTGAGATAGCCTTCCAGCTTGATGGGGGCGACGGTCAGGCCTTTGTCCTGCATGATGCAGGCCAGCGAACTGGAGAAGATGCCCTTGCCCAGGCCGCTCATGACGGTGCCGAAGACGACGACGTATTTCGTCCGCCCGGGGACGTAGCCGGTCGGCATGGGCGTGTAGAATTCCGTTTCGTCCGACGCGTTGGCCAGGGATGAGAGCATGTTGTCCGACGCCATAGGCCTTCCGTTTCTGTGTAGCACCGGTCTTCAACCGGTGTCCGGTGTGGCACCGGCTTCTAACCGGTGTCCGGTGTGGCACCGGTTTCTAACCGGTGTTCAGCACCGCGCTTCCGCCGCGTACACGGGCGACAAATGCCGCGTAATCCTCCGGCGTGTCGATGCCCGGCGGTTGCGGCGGCACCACCTCCACCGCCAGGGTCCGCCCTGACTCGAGCCACGCCAACTGCTCCAGCGCTTCCGCCTTCGCCAGCGGCGACTCCGCAGCGGAACTGGTGATGGCCGCCAGCACCGCCGGTCGAAACGCGTAAACGCCCAGGTGCAGCAGCCAGCGCGATGGGTCCAGCACCGCCCCACGATCGCCGCGCGGGTACGGTAGCAAGCTCCGCGAGAAATACAGCGCGCGGCCGGCGGCGTCCAGCACGACCTTGACGCAGTTCGGGTCCTTGGGAGAGCCCGGCCCCTCTGCCGGCGAATCCGCCGGGAAAGGACAGGCGAGCGTGCCGATGTCGCACGGCGGAAGTGGCTGACCGACGCGCGGATCCGGCGTATTCATGCCGGGGTCCCCACCCGGAACCCCGGCCTCACGCGACCTCGCGAGCGCATCAGGACGGGCCGAGCGGCAAGACCCCCGCGTGTCGACGCTGGAACGCCCGCAACGCTCCATGCGGGCCACCAGCCGATCCAACACGGCCGGGTCGAGTTCCGGTTCGTCGCCCTGCACGTTGAGCACCAGATCATCGTCGGCCAAGCCCATCCCGCCTGCAACTTCGGCCACCCGGCAGGTGCCGTTCGGATGATCCGCCCGCGTCAGACGCGCCTCCGCCCCGAAGGAAGCCACCGCGTCGGCGATGCGATCGTCATCGGTCGCGACGATGACGCGGTCGACGCGTTGCGCCCGGCGGACCTGCTCCCAGGTGTGCTGAATGAGCGGCTTTCCGGTGTCGGCGGCGAGCGGTTTGGCGGGAAATCGGGTCGAGGCGTACCGGGCAGGGATGACGGCGATCACTGCCATCGTCCGGCCCCCCTTCGCGGACTGGTCCATCGTTCGTCTGGCACGTGTGGCTTATACCGCCGCGCGGTGAATTCGTCAAAGTCGGAACCCGCTTCCTTACGGGCGCGGTTCGGATTGGGCCGTTTCCTCATGGGCGCGGTTCGGATTCGTGAAAGATGCCGCCGGTGGCCGCCAACACTCCATCGGAAGGCGGACGAGGCGTCCGCCGCGTTTCGGAAGGAACTGAGTTTAAGGAGTTTGACCATGTTCGATCACAAGACTTCATGGCACGTCGCCCTGGCGTGCCTCGCCGCCACGGCCGCGGCGATTGGATACGGCCCGTCCGCCAGGGCCGCGGCGGATACCTGCCTGAACAGCGCGTGTACGTCGCTGGACGTGCCGCCGGATGAGGATGACGACGCCGACCGGACGGACAGCAACCGGTGGTTGATACCGATCGACCCCGACCGGCCGATCGCCTCCAAGGAGTGCGTGTACAAGGTCACCGGCATCATCAAGAAGAAGAACTGCGACGAGTGCCCGAAAGTGGGAGACCTGGTGGCGTTCATCAAACCCCGCACGTGCAGCCGCGACAGCGATTGCCCGAACGAAACGAAGGGCTGGCTGAAAGGCTGCCACGGGCTGTTCAAGAAGTGCAAGGTCTCGCTGGAGTTCTATGACTGCATGTAGGACGGCAGGACTTGCCGAACTCGTAACTGGGAGCGCACCTAACGATGGGCGCTGGCAACATCAGACACGCCCGCCCGGCAATCAAGCCGGACGGGCGTGTCGTGTCGTGCGGCAGCGCGGTCCTCGCGAACCGTGCTGCCGGCTGCGCCAACAGCTCTTCCCGCCGCAGCCGCGCTGGAACGCACTACGGGCAATTCGCCGGGATCGGCGGCACGCAATCCGGCGGATCGATCAGCCGGATCTCGATGAAGCCCTGCCAACAGCACTCGCTGAACTTCGCCGTCTTGCCCCTGATCGTCGCCTTCACCGGTGACCCGTCGATCGACACCGTGATCGACTGACCCTGGTGGCTCGAGTTGGTCAGAACCAGTTTACCCTTGACCTTGCCGCCGCGCTTGCACTTTCCTGTGAACTTCTTGATCTCCTCGCAGCGGATCGGCTCACCCTCGCAGATGAACTGCTCGACGGCGAACTTGTCCACCGCCGCCTCGACCACGGATCCCTCGCCCAGGTCGGAGGCGGTGAACCGCACCCGCACCTGATCGGTGGGCGTCACGAACTCCCCCACCCGGAAACTGTGCGTGAACCACCCGCCGCCGGCCTCTTGGCCGCCGGGGCCGACGATCTCCGCGGTGGTCCACGAGTTGCCGTCGTTGTTCGACACCGCCACCGTGAAGATGTCCTGGTTGGGGGCGTTGCCGAAGTTGTTGGAGTACCAGCGGGCGTAGCTGATGACCGCGTCGCCGCTGGACAGGTCGAGACGCGGCGAGATCAGGTGCGTCGTGCCGTCGTCCACGTCGGAGTTGCCCGGCCGGTTGGCGGTCAGGTAGCACTGGCCGGAGCCGTCGTAGTCGGTGGGCGGATCGCCGCGCACGCCGCCGCCGATCGGCACGCCGCGCTCCCAGGCGCCATCTGTGATGTTCTCGTTGGCCACGGACCAGCCCTTGTCAGTCTCAAAGTTGTCGGCGAACACTTCGAACAGTCCCGCAGCCGCTTCGAACGCCGTGTCGGGAGCATCGGCCGGATCGGTCACCAGGTCGCCCTGGTCGGTTTCGGCGCTGAGGTAATACGCGACCGTCTTGCCGCACTCGACCGGCGGGATCGTGGCCTCGTAGAGCCGTCCGCCGAGGTTGGCCAGGGCCGCCGACTCGAACGGGTCGCCGTCGATGGCGTAGTGAATCCGCGGCGTGTCTGGATCCAGCACCGCCGCCAGGTCTTCGATGCGCACGTCGAACGTCGTCGGAGTATCCGGCGTAAGGCTGTTCGGCCGGCCGTCGGGATAGCTGAAGCCCAGCAGCGACACCCGAGGTGCATCCATGTTGTGGGCGCCGAAGCCCTTGGCGATCTCTCGATAGTGCGGCGTGCCGTTCTCGAGGTTGCCGTCGTCGTCGTCCAGCACCAGGTAGTCGATGGTGATCTGCGGCGTAATGCTGTTGCCGCGGTGAACCAGCACGGCGTTGACCGCCAGGTTCGATAGGATTTCCAGGTAGTCGTCCGGCTCGGTGATGATGAGTTCCTCGCGCGTGCCCCACACGCAGGCCGACAGCAGCACGCCGCAGGCGTGTACCTCGCCGCTGCACGGATACTGAATGTCGCTGCGGGCGTCACGGATGCCGTTGTTGCACTGACCCACCCTGAAGCCAATACCCAGCCGCGGATCGTCCGCCATCAGCATGGCCAGCACGTCGCCCATTCCCTCGCCGTACTGTCCTTGGCCGCTGCCGCCGGTGGCGACCAGGTGATGACCATATTCATGGTAGACCACGCTGGAAAAGCCGGTGTTGTTGCAGTTGCCGCCCGAGGCGAAGAAGTTGATCGAGCCGCCGTTGTAAAAGGCATTGCACGTCTGGTTGAGATTCACGTTGATGGTGTAGTTCGTCTGGCTGGCGATGGTGGGGTAGTCGGGGTTCTGAACCAGGATGAAATCGCGCACCAGGTTGGCGTGCAGATACGTATTCGTCAGCGCGCGGACGAACTCGCTGTTATTGGCGGCGTTGTGTAAAAAGTCGGCTGGGCCGGGCGGCGTGACCACGAGCACGAGGGCGTCATTGCCGCCCTGCTGCGGGACGGTGCGGAAGTACCGCCCGGCCACCTCGCTGTGGACCGTCACCGGGCTGTTGCCGCCGTGGGGGATAATGAAGTCGCCGTTGACATCGGCGATGGCGACGTTGCCGCCGTCGATGCTGACGCGGGCGTAGGGCAGGCCGGCGGCGGCTTCCTCGGCGCACTCGTCGGCGCCGAAGCCCTGAGTGGCGTTGCCGCTGACGTTGCCGGTCACGTCGGTGTAGTAGATCAGGCTCTCCTCATACAACACCTGACCGTTGAGTGCGTCCACCAGGAAGAGCCAGCGGTTCTCGGTGGGATCCTGACCGTCGTCGCCGATGACCTGCCAGGCCAGCCGCGGTGTGACCTGCACGTCGTCGATGCCGGCCCAGATGACCGTTTCGGGCTGTGAGAAGTTCACCAGCGCCGGATGGAGCGATGTGATCTGTGTCGCGGCCGGGGCAAACGCCTCTTTGCCGTCGTCGACTGGAATCGCAAAGTCGCCCAGGTCGCGCAGGCTCGATGCCGCCAGCACCAGCGGGAAGCCGTTCACGTTGCGTGAGAGGATGCGAAGGTCCGCGCGGAAGACGGGGACGCCGTCCTTGAACTGCGAATAATAGACGAGCGTGAACTTGTAGGTCTCGCTGTCGGCGTCATACATGACGTCCTGGGTCGCGCGGCCGGTGGGGCCGATCGGCCGCAGGTCGTCAGCGGTCACGCCGAACATCTCGGCGTGCGCCGCGACGAACGTGTCGGCCGCGTCCTGCGGCGACGTCCCGAAGCCGAAAGGCGCGCCGTACACCCGCCCGATGCGCCCAGCGCCGACGTAAAAGCTCGATCCCGGGTACAGTTGCCGGAACTCGTACGCGGTTGGGGGGAGATCTTCGCTGGCGAAGGCCGTCGGAACGCAGCAGGCGCCCAGTATTAACACGGTGGGCGCGAGCCGGCGTGCCGCGATGCGCGCGAGGCGCCGACGATTCACGTTTGCCATTGCCATTCCTCCTGCTCGGGATGAGGGACACGTCGGACTCGGCACCAGCTCCCGGCCGATGCGGACTGCACAAGACTCCCCTCGAACGACGGCCGCAAGGGCGGGCCCGTCCGGCAAGTTCGACCACGCCTGGCGTGATGAGGATGGACTTCCGGCGTCGAGCAGCCCGGCCCAGGAGTCGCCTCGCTCTCCGCGGAAGCTCACTTCTCCAAAGCCCGATGATAACGATCGCAGACCCCTGGGTAAAGCAAAAAAGGGCGTACGCCGGCTGCGGAATCGCGACTCGCCACGCACGTGTACCGCGTTGGTCATTCGGCTGCGGCGGCACGCTGCAGCGCGCGTGGCACAAGCGTCTTCGGTGATCGTGGCGGGCACTGCGACTGTATCATTGTGCCCGAACAGGCCTCACGAGCGGGCCGTGTGGCTTCAGCCTGCGCATGGCTCGTCCCTGGGACGTCGTTACACATCGCCCACGGTCATTCAGCCGAAGAAAAGCACCGCCGCCGCCAGCGCCCAGCAGTACCAGGCGAAATAGTGCAGACGGGCGCGGCGGACGACGGCCAGCAGCAGCTTCAGCGCCACGTATCCCAGCGCGACCGAGATGAGCGTGCCGGCGGCGATGGCGGTCCAGGAAATCGTGGCCAACTCGGACGGCGCGAGTTGGGATGCGTCGCGAATCTTCAGCACGGCCGCGCCCGCAATGGCCGGAGCGGCGATCAGAAAGCTGAACTGGGCCGCCCAGCGCCGTTTGAGTCCCACAAACGTCGCTACGCAGATGGTCGAGCCGCTGCGCGAGATGCCGGGCAGAATCGCCAGCCCCTGGGCGAGGCCGACCGCCAGACCGCCCCACATCGTGAATCGCCGCCACCCGCGCCTCCCACGCGGCGCGACGGCCGTGGTGATCAAAAGCAATCCCGTCACCACCAGGCATGCCGCCACAACCCGCGGCCGGGCGAACATCCTCTCGAACTGGTGCTGGAACGGCAGACCGATGGCAGCGGTCCCGGCGCTCGCGAGGATCGCAATGAACGCGAGCTGCACGGCGAACGGCCGGCCGACTCGCTCGCCCCGCAGCTCGGATACCAGCGTCTTCACGAACTCGCGGATCGGCCGCAAGAACACCAGAATCACCGCGACCAGCGTGCCCAGGTGTACGCACACGTCGAACAGCAGCATCTCGGGGGAATCGGGATCGAGCTTCAACCAGTGCTGCATCAGCGCCAGGTGCCCGCTGCTGCTGACCGGCAGGAATTCCGTCAGCGCTTGCAGGATGCCCAGAATGACTGCCTTGGGAAGGTCGAGTGGCATGGGCCGCAAAGAAGAGAGTGAGAGAATCAGAGAGTCAAGGAGTCAGGCAAGACTGCGGGCTTCACAGATGGTTCGCGTGATCCGGAATGTCATCGTGTCGGTGGTCGTGTCGGGGTGGCCCGCCGCTGCGCCGCGGGTTCAGATCCGCCGCGGAGCGACGGGCTACCCACGTTGGCTCACACCGGGATGCTACGTTACTCTCCGGGTACTACCTTCACTCGCTTCCTCCCTTACTCCCTCCCACCGAGCACCACACCGCTTAGCCGCGCTGCGCCGACGATCGGCCGGATGTCTCCCGAGTTGAGCACGCGGATGTCCTTGATGCCGTACTTCATCATCGCCAGACGCGTCAGACCCAGGCCGAAGGCGAAGCCGCTCCATTCGTCCGCGTCGATGCCGCCGGCCCGCAGGACGTTGGGGTGGACCATGCCGGCGGGCAGGATTTCGAGCCAGCCGCTGTGTTTGCAGGTGGGGCAGCCCTGGCCGCCGCAGATCTGGCAGTTCATGTCGATCTCGATGCCCGGCTCGACGAAGGGGAAATAGCCCGGCCGGGTCCGCACCTTCACCTCGCGGTGCATCACCTCGCTGAGCAGCGTCTGGGCCAGGGCGATCAGGTGGGCCAGGCTGATGTCGCGGTCGATCAGCAGCCCTTCCACCTGGTGGAACGTGGTCGCATGGGACGCGTCGACGGTCTCGTTGCGGAAGCAGCGGCCGGGCGCGATGATCCGCAGCGGCGGGCCGAACTTCTCCATCGAGCGGACCTGCACCGGCGAGGTCTGCGTCCGCAGGCACATCCCGCTGGCCAGCCAGAAGGTGTCCTGCACGTCGCGGGCGGGGTGATCGGCCGGGATGTTGAGGGCCTCGAAGTTGTAATACTCGGTCTCCATCTCCGGGCCGGCCTCGACGGTGAAACCCAGCCGCTGAAAGATGCGTTCGACCTCCCACTGCACGGCCGTGACCGGGTGGACCGACCCCAGCTTGCCGCGCCGCCCGGGCACGGTCGGGTCGAAGGTGTCGCCAGCCGCTGCGTCCGCGGCCCCTGCGGCGGCTTCCAGTTCGGCCTTGCGGGCGTTGATCAGTTCCTGAACCCGCCCCTTGGCGGCATTGACGATCTGCCCCACCTGACCGCGCTGCTCGGCCGGGTACTCGCGGATGTTGGCCAGCAGAGACCCCAGCGTGCCCTTCTTGCCCAGCACGCCGCTCTCGACCGCCCGCAGCACATCGACCGATCCGGCCGCGGCGGCCGCGGCGGCGGTCTTCGCCTCGATCTCGGCGATGGTCCTGTTGAGCGTCTCGACGTCCATGTCGGGGGGAGGATAGGGCGAGCGGGGCGCAGACTCAAGCGGGTATTCAGGCTGTCTGGGGTAGCGCGAAACGTCCGCGGTCAGACGGTGCCAGCGAGCCGCGGGCTTCAGCCCGCGCGGAGTCTCCAGGCGGGCGCCCGTTCAAATCGGGAGTATCTTCTCCCTCGCCGCCAGGCTGGAGCCAGGCGGTCCCACGATGCGCCGCCGATCGGGTCACGCGTTCAGCGGACCCTCTTCGTCGGGCGAGCCTTCCAGATTCGCGACGAGCGCGGCGATCTCTTCGTTCATCTGCGCCCGCAGCTTCCGCCGCGCCGCCTTGTCCGCCGCCGCCTCCATCAGCGGCGCGTACTTTGCTCGCACCTCCTTGCGAATCCGCCGCGCCTCGTCGCGCCGCAAGCCGGGCAGGAAGCTGGGTTCGACGATCTCGGCGGATCGAGCCGCCTTCGAGCGGCCTTGCCATGCTTGGATCATCATCATTCCTCTTCGACGCATCGCCGTCATTCTATCCCGATTCCTCGGGCCTCGCCAAAAGCGCCGCGCATTCGGCCCCTCGGTCCGGCCTGCCCCATGACGCACACGGACGCACCGACATCGCCGCCATATCTGTCTTGGTTTTCACGCCGGCCGTTCAAGGCCTGAGCGAGGTTGCGCACGTCCATGATCTCAGGCTGATTCTCAGAGCCCCCCCATCCGTCGCAGCCACAATCGTGCGGTGGGCGCATTCTTGGGACTGCACGATGCACGCCTGATGCCGCCATGCTGGTACCGCAATTGTCGCTTGTCAATCCGGTCGCCGTGCCGTCCCCGCGCTTGCCCGGTGCGCTCATCCCCTTAGCATGTCCGCATTGACGAACCGCCGTCCAACACCCATGCACTTCAGGAGACCCTGACTGATGGATCCCAACTCGACGTCCGTCCCCGTCCGAACCGGGCGCCGCCCGATTCGCAAGTCCGCTGCACGGGCCGCCGTAGCTGCGCTGGCGGTGTTCGTGTTCACGTTGCCGCTCGGCTGCGCCGTCGGGCGCGGGGACCGCGCTCCCGACTGGCAGCTTCGCGACACGCGCGGCAAACAGGTCGCGCTGCACGACTATACCGGGAAGGTCGTCCTGCTCGATTTCTGGGCGACGTGGTGCCCGCCGTGCGTGGCGGCCAGCCCCTCGGTGCAGCGGCTGCACGACCGGTTCGCCGGCCGCGGCTTCAGCGTGCTGGCCATCCATTTCGACGACAGCGGCGACCCGGCCGGCTACGCCCGTAAGCACGGGTATACGTTCCCGATCCTGGAATCCGGACGCGAGGTCGCCCGCCAGTACGGCGTGGACCGGATTCCGACGCTGGTCCTGGTCGATCGCGACGGCGTCGTGGCCCATCGGCAGACCGGCTTCTCGCCGGACGAGGAAGAGGAGTTGGCCGCGATCATCGAGCGCACGCTGGGCGGGTAATCACACCCGATCGCGGAGTTCCTTCAACTTCGCCAGCGCCTGCATCGGCGTCACCTGGTCGAGATCCAGTTCGCGAAGCGCGACGATGATCTCCTCACCCGGATCCTTGAACAGTTCCAACTGCGGGTCGTTGCGCGTTTTCTTTTTTCGCAGCTTCGGGCCGTGCGACTCGCGCTGAAAGCCCTGCTGCAGTTCGGCCAGGATCTCCTCGCTGCGGCGCACGACCGGCCTGGGCACGCCGGCCAGGCGGGCGACGTGGACGCCGTAGCTCTTGTCGGCCGCGCCCTCGACGATGCGGTGCAGGAAGACGATCGCCGGCTCGCCCCCCCCCGACCCGCCGTCGTGGACCTCGCGCACGGCCACGTTGAAGTTCCGCACGCCGGCCAGCAACTCCGCCAGTTCCGTCAGCTCGTGATAATGGGTGGCGACCAGCGTGCGGCAGCCGATTCTGGTGGCAATGTGCTCGGTGATCGCCCACGCCAGCGACAGGCCGTCGAACGTGCTGGTGCCGCGGCCGAGTTCGTCCAGGACCACCAGCGAATCGCGGGTGGCGTGGTGCAGGATGTTGGCCGCCTCGGTCATCTCGACCATGAACGTCGATTGACCCCGCATGATCTCGTCCGAAGCGCCCACGCGAGCAAAGATGCGGTCCACCAGCGAGAACGTCATGGCGGCAGCCGGCACGAACGCGCCGGTCTGGGCCAGCAGCGTCAACGCGGCGACCTGGCGGATGTAGGTGCTTTTTCCGGCCATGTTCGGACCAGTGATGACCAGCACGCGGTCGTCGCGCTCGCCGAAGACGGCGTCGTTGGGCACGAACGACTCGGCCAGAAGCTCGTCCAGCACCGGGTGCCGCCCGTCGCGGATGACCAGACCCCCCCCGGCGGCGATCTGGGGCCGCACGCACCGCCGCTGCACCGCCCACTCCGCCAGGCCGGCCGCGCAATCCACGCGGCCGATCGCCTGGGCCGCCCGCAGCAACGCCTGCGTGTGCTCGGCCACCTTGCGGCGGACCTCCTCGAACAGGTCATACTCGAGCTGGCACGCCCGCTCTTTGGCGGTCAGCACCTCGTCCTCGAACGCCTTCAACTCGTCAGTGATGTAGCGCTCGGCGTTCTTGACCGTCTGCCTCCGCACGTAGTGGGCGGGCACTTCGCCCTTGAACGCCCGCGAGACCTCGATGTAGTAGCCGAACACCCGGTTGTACGCGACCTTGAGGCCCGTGATGCCGGTCTCGTCGATCTGCCGCTTCTGATAATCCGCCAGCCAGCTCTGGCCGTCGCGGCTGATGGCGTAGAGCCGGTCGAGTTCGGCGTGGTAGCCGTCGGCGATGATGCCGCCCTCGCGGACGGTCGGGGGCGCGTCGTCGCGGATGGCCGAGCGCAGCAGTTCGGCGATGTCGCTCAGCCCCTCCAGCCCCGCGGCCGCTTCCATCAGGAACGCCGCCCGGCTTTCCCGCAGCATCGCGGCCAGCGGCGGCAGGGCGTCGAGCGTGCGGCCCAGCGCCTTGACGTCCCGCGGTGACGCCCGACCCAGCGACACACGCGACGCGATCCGCTCGACGTCGGCCATGCCGCGCAGCAAGTCGCGCGCCTGGGACCGGGCGGCGTCGGTCTCGGCGAAATACGCGACCGCATCCTGCCGGGCGGTGATGGCGCCGGCGTCGCGCAGCGGCAGGGCCAGCCAGTGCCTCAGCATCCTCGCCCCCATCGGATGGACCGTCCGGTCCACCGCGGCCAGCAGGCTGCCCTCACGCCCCCCCCCGCGGATGGTCCGCGTCACCTCCAGCGCCAGCCAGGTGCTGTGGTCGATGCTCACGCAGGCATCGCTGGTGCGCCGGCCGATCGAGTGGATGTGCTCCAGCCCGGTCTTCTGCGTTTCCTGCAGGTAGTCGATGGCGCAGCCGGCGGCGCAGAGCGAGGCGTCCATGGCGGCGAAACCGAACCCCGCCAGCGTGGCCACGCCGAAGTGCTTCAGCAGCGCCTGCTCGGCGTTGTAGTCCGACAGCGAGAACTGCGGCCGGCGGCTGACCGCCGCCTGGGTCGCCTGTTCGACCTGAGCCGCGATCCTGGCGGCCGGTCCGTCGCGCTGATCGTCGATCAGGAGTTCGGCCGGCGCGAGCCTGACGAGTTCGTCCACCAGCCCCTCGGGCGCCAGCGTGACCACCTCGAACCGCCCGCTGACCAGTTCCACCGTCGCCAGGCCGGCTTCCTTCCCACGAAGGCACACGGCCGCCAGCAGATTGTCTTCCTTTTCGTCGAGCAGCGACGCGTCGGTGAGCGTCCCGGCGGTGACGATCCGGGTCACGTCGCGCTTGACTACGCCTTTGGCCTGGCGGGCGTCTTCCAGTTGCTCCGAGATGGCGACCTTCCGTCCGGCGCCGACCAGCTTCGCCAGGTATTGCTCCAGCGCGTGATAGGGAATCCCCGCCAGCGGGATCGGGTTTCGTCCCTTGTCGCGGGTGGTCAGGGCGATGCCCAGCAGCCGCGAGCACTCGACCGCGTCTTCGAAGAACGTCTCGTAGAAGTCGCCCATACGGAAGAGCAGGATCGCGTCTCCGACGCGCTTTTTCTGCTCCACGTACTGACGCATGGCGGGCGTGAGTCTGGCGGCATCCGCATCCGCCGCGTTCATCGCGGGGTGTGCATTCGCCCCCTGAGCCCCGCCTTTCAAGGCGGGAGTTTTTCCCGCGGGACGTTCTGTTGTTGATCCACGCTTCCAATGAGTCACATCTCCCCGCGCGGAACTCCCGGCATGAATGCCGGGGCTCGGGGGGGCGGGTTGCGGTTTGTCTGCGGTCGCTGCGGCGTCCGCACGAGGGTCGCCTTGCGCGGAACTCCCGGCATGAATGCCGGGGCTCGGGGGAGCGGGTTGCGGATTGTCTGCGGTCGCTGCGGCGTCCGCACGAGGGTCGCCTGGCGCGGAACTCCCGGCATGAATGCCGGGGCTCGGGGGGGCGGGTTGCGGCTTGTCTGCGGTCGCTGCGCCGTCCGCACGAGGGTCGCCTGGCGCGGAACTCCCGGCATGAATGCCGGGGCTCGGGGGGGCGGGTTGCGGTTTGTCTGTGGTCGCTGCAGCGTGCGCGCGGGGGTCGCCTGGCGCGGAACTCCCGGCATGAATGGCGGGGCTCGGGGGGGCGGGTTGCGGCTTGTCTGCGGCCGCTGCGGCGTCCGCACGAAGGTCGCCTGGCGCGGAACTCCCGGCATGAATGCCGGGGCTCGGGGGGGCGGGTTGCGGTTTGTCTGTGGTCGCTGCAGCGTGCGCGCGGGGGTCGCCTAGCGCAGAACTCCCGGCATGAATGCCGGGGCTCGGGGGAGCGGGTTGTGGTTTGTCTGCGATCGCTGCGGCGTGCGCGCGAGGGCCGCCTGGCGCGGAACTCCCGGCATGAATGCCGGGGCTATGAGATGCGCCGGTACGGCTGTCAGTACGTGGATGTGCCTGCTGAAAATTGTTGGGAACGGGGGCGTGAAACCCAAGCGACGCCAGCACGTACTCCTGGTTCCGCACGTAGTCCATCGCGTGTCCAATCGCCCCGGTGTTGGGCAGGAGCCTCTTCGATCCGCCTGAGGTCCACCAGGACCCCGATGCCTGCTTTCCGAACCGCTGGCCGAGCCGCCGAGCGGACACGCCCTTGAACAGTTGCAGCAGTCGAGGCCCTTCGATTTCGGGGGACGTGACGACGAGGTGAACGTGGTTCGCCATGACGGCCCCGATCCGGATGTCCAGGTCGTGCGTCTTGGCGACTTCGCAGAGCGCATCGGCGCACGCCTCAGCTTGGTCCTCCGTCAAGCGAACCGGCGGCCCCTGGAGTTTCCGAGCGGCGGCCGAGCGGCGCCACGGCAGGTCGGCATCATAAGTCTCGCCCGGTTGGTTGTGGATGATATAGCGGTCCCGGCCCACGGGGACATAGCCCACGAACCCCCGCTCATCTCCCGGCAACCAGTTGCCGCGCGTCGTCCACGTGAGCAGGTAGGTACCGCCGCGACCCCGTGCGGTCTTCTCACCGTCGCCATCATCAACAGAGTGCTTTTCGGAGCCCCGCCATTCATGGCGGGCGGTCTTCACGGCGTCGTCGTCGTTGCGATCGCCCGGAGCACATCGCGGAGGTTCACGCGTTACACGCCCGGCTTCCGCCCCGCATGAATGCGGGGGCTCTGAGGCGGCGTCCGCCATCGCACGGGGTGGGATATCGTCCAACGGGCTGGTCATCAACTCCCTACCATACTGCTAACGCTCCGTCCGATCCAGCCGCTCGATGCAGCGGAACACCGCGTCGCGGGCGGCGGCCGCCCGCGGGTCGATGCCGATGCCCACCCGGGTGCGGTTGAGGACGTAGGCGAAGCCCAGCCGCCGCGACGGGTCGGCGAAGCCCAGCGAGCCGCCGGCGCCGGCCGCGCCGTAGGCACTGGAGTCGTCGCTGAACCGGAACGTGGACGTGGACTTCATGAAACCCAGCGAATAGAGCGTATCCACCTTCAGCACCACGTCCTTCGCGCCCTTCGGCGGGACCTTCGCCGCAGCCGCCAGTTCCGCCAGCGTATCGCGACGAATCCCCAGACTCACGGCGTGGGGACCCAATGCCCGCGGGGACGGATCACCCGGCGGCCGGGCCGGCGCCGATGCCTCACCTGCGTCCAGCATGGGCTCCCCGGGTTGCCGGGCAATCCCGCCAGGCGCCGGATAGGCGTGGCCGCCGTTGGCAAAAGCGCCGTACATCGCGGCGATCGCCCGGGCGGTGCCGATGCCGTTGGCGGCCGGGAATTCGACCGCGCGGTACTCGGGCGTATCGAAGTCGGCGAGCGAGTTCACGCGCGGGTTCGTCAGCGCCCGCCGGGGGATCGTGTGCGGCCACAGCATGGACCAGGCGAACTCGGGCGGGACGATGTCCAGGTGTCGGAAGACGTCCCAGATGTCAAACGGGATGACGTTCGCGACGCGCGAGCGATCGACGCTGTCCGGCAGGCCGACGTGGAACTCAACCTCCAGCGGGCCGGCGAGTTCTTCCCGCACGAATCGTCCGATGCTGCGGTGCTGCGGATCCACGCGGCGGATCAGCTCGGCCTCGTACCAGCCCAGGCTCAAGGCGTGGTAGCCGTGCCGGGAACCGGGCGGCCACAGCGGCCGCTGGGCGGCGGCGATCCGAGCGACCGCGCTGCCGTCCGCGATCTTCCCCCAGTCCAGTCGCTCGTCGATCGCGCACAGGCCCGCCTGGTGGGCGAGCAACTGCCGCACGCTGATCGTACCCTTACCGTGGGCGGCGAACTCGGGCCAGTAGCGGGCGACGGGGGCGTCGTAGTCCAGCCAGCCGCGCGAATGGGCCAGCGCCAGGGCCAGTCCGCAGATGCCCTTGGTCGCCGAGAACACCATCACCATCGTGTCCGCGGTCCACGCGTCGCCGGTGCTCTGATCGCGCACGCCGCCCCACAGATCGACGACCAGCTCTCCGCGGTAGTAGGCCGCGCACGCAGCCCCGACCTCGCCACGACGGGCGAAGTTCTCCGCGAATGCCCCGCGCACCTCCTCGAA
Source organism: Phycisphaerales bacterium (assembly GCA_003597935.1). Classification (GTDB taxonomy): domain Bacteria; phylum Planctomycetota; class Phycisphaerae; order UBA1845; family UBA1845; genus SURF-32. The sequence goes on from QZJT01000012.1 coordinate 36,886, forward strand.
GCCGGGCGCGACGTAGCCGTGGACGATCGAGTGGTCGACGCCGCCCGTCCGCGGCGCCGTGCGGCATCCGGCCGCAGCGGACAGCAGCGCCGCCATCGTGCAGGTCACGGCCCACCGGGCCGTGACCTGCCGTCCAGCGGCCACGTACGAGGTCCGGTTCGCGTTCCAACGATCCGTCCGGTACACACAGTGACTCCACCGAGCGCGACGGGAGCACGGCGCCCGTCGCTGTCGTCTTCACAGGACCAAGCGGCGTAGCGTATCTGCCTGCGCCGCGAACGCCATGCCGGGCGGCGCCCGGACCCGCCCGGCATGAATGCCGGGGCTCTGGTGAGGCGCGGGAGTGCCGCGACGGTCCGGTCCTGTCGTCAGACACGACGCCGGCGATTAGAATCCGCCGCCATGAGCCGCAAGAAGGTTATCTCCCAGGAGCCGCAATGGGCCGGACAGGATTCGCTCGGTGAAGAGTTGCTGTCGCCGACCAACTCCGGCGGTCTCGACACCGATGATGGTTGGGCGACCCCACCCGGCGGTCCGCCTGAAGAGGACTGTGAGGAACACGGATTCTGCGAGGAGCACGAAGATCGCCCTGAGGGTGAACACCGCGAGGAGCATGAGGTTTGCGAGGCGCACGAGGTTGGCCGGGAACTCGAGGTCCGCAACGACTGCGAGGAGCAAACACAGCGCGAGGAGCGGGGGGGCGAAGCAACCCTCGACGCCGGCGGGAACATCACGGCCGAGTCCGTCATCGAGGCGATCCTCTTCGCCACCGACAAACCCATCCCCGCCCGCCGGCTGGCCCAACTGCTGGGCATCGGCGACGGCAACGACGTCCGCCGCCACGTCGCCGCCCTCAACGAGCGGTACGAGCAGACCGGAGCGTCGTTCCGCATCGAGATGATCGCCAAGGGATTCCAGATGCTGACCCTCCCCGTCTTCGACCGGTGGATCGGCAAGCTGGTCAAGTCGCGCAAGGAGTCCCGCCTGTCGCCGGCCGCGCTGGAGACGCTGGCCGTGGTCGCCTACAAGCAGCCGGTGATGCGGGCCGAGATTGAGTCGATCCGCGGGGTGGCCGGTGGCGACGTGCTCGCCCGGCTGCGGGAGATGAAACTGGTGACGATCGTCGGCCGGGCCGAGGAGGTCGGCCGCCCGCTCCTGTACGGCACCACCAACCGCTTCCTGGAAGTCTTCGGGCTGTCGTCCCTGAAGGACCTGCCGCAGGTGGACGAACTCAAGCCGCCGGAGCCGCTGCTGAAGAAGCCGCGGCTGGTCGAAGAAGTCGCGGACGAGATCTCAGACGCCGACGGCTGAATCCGGATGCGCGATTCCCATAACTGTGCGCCATCGCGCGCCGGCAGCGAGCCGCGGGCTTCAGCCCGCGCGGAGCCGGCGCCATCGGTGCGGCTACGGATCGCGCAGCGTCATATAGCCCGGGCAGATTGCCCGCACACACGGCAGGCGGAATCCGCGCAGGGTGATACGACCAAGGCCCGCGGGCCGGCGACCATCGCGCTGGCGACCATCTTCGCCCTGCTGGGATTGGTCCCGTGGCCGGGGTGCCGGACGCCGCTGGAACGGGCGGCGTGGCTGAACGACGGCAGCGTGCGTGTGCCCGACGCGTTTGCCGTGCTCTTTCTCGTCGACGGCATGAGCGCCGACGTCACGGAGCGGCTGCTGAACGAGGGCAGGCTGCCGAACATCGAGCGCATTTTCGTTCGCGGCGGCGTCGTCGTCCGTAACGCCGTCGCCTCGATGCCGGGCGCGACTTACGCCAACACGGCATCCATCATCACCGGCCTCTTTCCCGGTCACCACGGCATCCTCGGCAACCAGTGGTTCGATCCGTCCGATGGCACGTGGGGGGACTATCGACACGCGACGACGTATCTGGACGTCAACGATGATCTGGACGCGACCACGATCTTCGATCTGCTCGGCGACGAGCTGACGGTCAACGTACAGGGTCACACGCACCGGGGGGCGACCGTCAACGAGCTTCATCTGGTGCGGTCCGGCTGGGACTGGGTGCTGAAGCGGTACTCGCAGGTCGACCAGCGGGTTGGCCGGGCAGCGCTGGATATTGCTGAGCACGCCCGTTGGGCCGGCCGCTGGCCGGCGCTGACCATGCTCTACTTCCCCGGCGTCGACGAGCACGCCCACCGTTTCGGCGCCGCCTCGCCGCAATACCAGCGGGCCATCATGGACGTGGACGAAGCCGTCGGACGCTTCACGTCCGACCTGCGGCGTCTGGGTCTGCTGGATCGCTGCTATCTCGTCCTCGTGTCCGATCATGGAATGACCACGGCGCAATCTCACACAGACGTGGCCGCCTGGCTTCGCCGCTGCCGCGGATGGCGCGTGCGCGACCATCTGCCGGCGCTGGCGCGCTGGTTTGACGGCAGGATGCCGCTGCCCGGGGACGACGCGGTGTACATCGAGTCCGGCGGGCGCTGCGCCCACCTGCACCTTCGGGGACTGTCGGGATGGCGCCAGCGCGTCAGCACGGAGGTCATCGACGCGGCCGTGCGCGGAAGCTGCGGCCGTCCGCCCATGACGAAGCTGCCCGGCGTCCACCTGGTCTGCGCCTGGCACGCAGAAGGCCAGGTAAGCGTGTACACGCCCGCCGGCACGGCGTTACTGTCGCGGCGAGAAACGGACTTCGGCGCCGAGTACAGCGCTATCGTGACATCCGGCGACCCGCCGGCCGTGAGCAGCGCGTTGGGCTTGCCCGCCAGCCTGGCTCAGGGCGAGTGGCTCAGCGGCCGGGAGTGGCTCGCCCGCACGTCCGGCGGAGCGCACCCTGACCTGGTCCCCCAGATCGTCGAGATGTTCGCCTCGCGCCGGACCGGCGACGTGGTGCTGTTCGCCGATCAGGACGCGATGTTCCACCCCTGCTGGCGCGGCGGCCACGGTTCGACCTTCCGCGACGACATGCGCGTGCCCCTTTTCTTCAGCGGCCCGGACCTGCAGAAGGGTGTGCAGTTGCCGCTGGCCCGCAGCGTCGATGTCGCCCCGACGTTGATGGACCTGCTGGGCCGGTCCGTCGACCCGGACCGCACACGTTTCGATGGCGAGAGTCTCGCACCGTTGCTTCGGCCTGACTGAGCCCGGCCGACCGTCCATTCAGTCCATCCTCGCCCATCCCGTCCATCCAGCGCTGTTGGGCGCAGGCGCCCGCTTGCCCCGAGGCAAGCGAACCACACCGCGTGCGAGCGGACGGTCGCGCGGGCTGATACGATGCGCCGACGATGTCAACCGGATCCCGGAAGCCCGCGGCTTCGCGCCGACCGCTGCCACGCCTCCTCCAGAGAACAGCGCTGGGGGCCTGCGCGCTCGTGCTGATCCTGATGCGTTCACACGCCTTCGACCTGCCGCTGGAGACGGACGAGGCGAACTACGCCTACGTCGGGACGCGGCTGGCGGCCGGCGACCGCATGTACGTGGACGTGTGGGACCACCAGCCGCCGGGCGTATTCGTTCTGTTCGCCGCGACGGCGTGGGCGTTCGGGGATGCGCCGATCGTGTTCCGCTGGCTGGCAGTCGCGTTCTCTCTGGCAACGATGGTGATGATCTGGGCCATCCTGGATCGTCGCGGCACTCCGTGGGCAGCGCTGGCAGCGGCGCTGCTGTTCGCGCTGGCGTCCTCCGATCCCGGCACGGCCGGGGAGGGGTGCAACCGTGAGATCTTCATGGCGACGCTCATCGTCGGTGCGTGGTGGGCGGTCTTGCGCCGCCCCATCGTCCGGCGGCGCGACGTGCTGATCGCGGGCGTGATGCTGAGTCTGGCGTCGGTTCTCAAGACGGTGGTAGCCGTTCATTGGATCGCGCTGGCGGCGTGGCTGGTGATCGATGCGCTTCTCTTGCGGCGCGCGTCCGGCGGCTCGCTGGCGGCTCCCTCCGCGCGGGCTGAAGCCCGCGGCTCGGAGCGAGAGCCTGAGCCTGCAACCGGCGTTTCAGCCGTACCGGGCGTGCTCTGGCTGGCAGCCGGTCCGGCGCTGCTGTGGGGAAGCGTCTTTGCGTACTTCGCCCTGACGGATCGGTTGGACGCTTTTGTCGACGCGGTGTTCCGATTCAATCTCGGCTACAGCGATTCGGACACGGGGCGGCTGTCCCGCTTTGCCGCCTTTTTTCAGCCCGAACGGCATCCGTTCATCTTCGACAGCGCCCTGCCGATCTGGATCGCCGGCGCCGTCGCCCTCCTGCCGCTGGCGGCAGGCGCGATGCGCCAGGCCTCCCGGCGATTCGCGCTGGCCGTGGTCCTGCTGCTGGCCGCGAGTTACGTGGCCGTGTGCCTGCCGGCGCAGTTCTGGCCGCACTACTACTACCTGATGATCCCGGCGCTCGTGCTGGCGATCGGCGCGGCTGCACACGCTGTCATGGAACAGAGGGGCGAGGGCCGGGCGCGTGCGACGCTATCCGGCGCGGCGGTGGCGTTGATCCTGGCGCTGCTGTTCGTGACCCAGTGGCGGGAATACCTCTCACGCGACGGTCTGGACATCACGATCAAGCGCTACAATACGCGCGATTACTGGGCGCAGGCGCACGGCCGGAACGTGGAAAGCGTCACCGATCCGGCCGACACGATCTTCGTCTTCGGCAACGACGCCGGCATCTACTACTACGCGAAGCGGCGATGCGCGTCGCGCTTCACGATGGCCACCGGCCTGCGCAGCCGCTATCCCGACGCGGCCGCGCGGCAGGCGATCCTGCTCGACGAACTGCGGAACAACCGCCCCCGACTGATTCTGGAGACCGGCGAGGCGCCTTTCCCAGGGTGGATCGAGTTCCTGCAGGAGCGTTACTACCCCGCCGGCGCGGACTTCCACGACAAGACCGGCGGGATCATCATGCCCGTCTGGTGCCGCAAGGACGCGCCCATCCGTCAGATCGACTGGAACTGGGACCGCAGCGAGGCCGTCAAGTGACCGGATTCTGACCGGTCGCTAGGATGTCGCCCATGCACTCTGGACGGCTCGACGTCGATGCGATCCGGTCGCGGTTGAACACGCGGCGCATCGGTCGCCGGATCGACTATTTCGACACCGTCGGCAGCACCAACGCGGAAGCGCTGGAACGCTGCGCCGGGTCGGACGCAGACGGGCTGGTCATCCTGGCGGACTGGCAGACGGCGGGCCGCGGACGCCTGGGCCGGTCATGGCACTCGCCCCGCGGCGGCAGCGTGATGCTCAGCGCGGTCGTGATCGACCGCTCGAACCGTTTCCTCGGCGATCAGATATCCTTGATCGCGGCCGTCGCCGTACACGACGCCCTGGAGCAGGAGACGCACGTCAGCGTGGACATCAAGTGGCCCAACGACCTGCTGATTCGGAACCGGAAAGTCGCGGGCATGTTGGTCGAATCCCGGCCAACGGATGAGGCCGTGGCCTTCGTCATCGGCATCGGCGTGAACTGCCTCCAGCATCCGGGACACTTTCCCGAGCCGATTCGACCTGTCGCGACGTCGCTGGACATGGAGTCGTCCCAACCGGTCGTGCGGGAGACGATCGTGACTTCTATCCTGACGGAGTTGGACGAATGGCTGGCCGGAGATCCGTCGCCATCGGCCGAGAGCGTTCGAGAGGCATGGCTGGCGCGGGCGGCGCCGATGGGCGGTCGCGTCCACCTGTGGAGCCGCGGAAAGGAATACGCTGGATACGTCATCGACGTGGACCCCACCGGTGGACTGGTCGTCAACCTGGACCAGGGCGGCCGTTGCACGTTTCCGCCCGCCCACACTACCCCAGTTCATTCGCCGGCCCCTGAGTGACACGTGTCGAGGAGTCGATCCAAGAGCCGACGGTCGCGGGGACGAAGCCGTTCGCAGGTGCGGGCAGCGCGGCGTGCCGCCCGCGGGGCGCGCGGCCGGCAGCGCACGTCACCGCTGCTGCCGCCCGACCGCGAACTTCTGGAGCCGCGGCCGTCCGCTCGCACGGCGCCGCCGCCGCCGCGGCCCCGGCGAGCGCCGCTGCTGTCCACCTGGTGCGGAGCGGCGCTGGGCATCTCGACCGCGCTGCTGATCCGTGCCACGGCGGCCGCCACGGTGGGATCCTCGCCCGGCCGAACGGCGCAGCTCGCGTTCAGCGCTGCGCTCTGCGCCATGGCACTGGGCGTGGGCGCGCCGCGCCGCGTCACGGAATGGCTCGCCGAGTTCATCCGGTTCCTGCGCCCATCGGATCGGGCGGGCACGACGGATCCGCTGGCAGACGAACCACCGCCCCGTCGTGACCGCGCGCTGTATTGGCTGGTGGTGGCGGGCATCGCGCTGGCCGGTGGGATCGGGGCGGCGGCACTGATTCCGTGGGCCCCGCGTGTCGAAGAATTTCATCATCGTCTCCTGCGCGAGTACCTCTGGTCTGTGCTGACCTGGCCGGTGCTGACCTGGACCATGGCGGGGGCGAAACTGGCGCTGCCGATGTTCGCCGTGGGGCTGCTGATCCGCTGTCTGTGCAGACTGGGCACGGTCCAACCGTGGACGTTCGCCCCGATGGGCGGCCTGCTGGTGGGCGCGGCCGGGGGGGAATACGCCTGGCGCCTGGTCGCCGGACACGGGTACGCGACGGCCATCGCGGCGGCGACGGCATCGCTGCCGTTCTTCATCGTCGCCGCGGCCGCGGCCATCGTCGCCCGGCCGGTCCCCCACGGCACGACTGTTGCGGCCCCGGACGCCGAATCTGCCACGCCCGTGCTGGCGGAGCGCTGGGCCGTGCTCGTACACATGTGCATCATGGGGGCAGCGCTGGCCGCCTCGGCGCTGACCTTCACCGTGGTAAACGGGGACCGGCCCGCCGCTTCCATTCCGCTCGCTTGGGCCGGCTTTGGCTTCACCTTGCCGGCCCTGGCGGCGGGGATTGCGATCGGATACGTCGCATCGACGTTGCGGCTGGCGACCATCGTCGGCTTCGGACTGGCCTGCACGGCCGCGGCGACCTCTACGGCGGCGCTGGTTCTGTTTCACGGCGACGGGCTTGAGCTGATCGGGTTGGGCACAGTCTTTCTTGCCGCCTTATCCTGCGCCATGGCGTGGTGCTACGGCTGCGCGTCGCTGCTGGTCCGGTCGGGGCAGCCCGCCGTCGTGGCGGCCGCGCTGCTTTGGCGGACCTGCCTGTTGTTGTCCGGGTATGCCCTGCTCATCGGTCCGTTGGCGCATCGCTGGCTGGCGCCGCTGCACCTGCTGACGGGGATGGCACTGGTTCTGATCGCGCTGGGCGCCATCCTGGTGATGACTCAGCCCGTGCGCACCGAACAGACCCGCCGCGCCCGCATCGCCACCGCGCTGGCCGTCTCCGTCGTGCTGGCGATGACCTGGCCGCGCGTCTTCGGTTCACCGCCGCACACGGCCGAAGCGGGGCAGGGAGAGCGTACAGCCGATCCGGGCTGACGGCGACCCCCCCCCGGGGACCGATGCCGGTCGGACATCAGGCTTCGGACTTCGCCGCCGGCGGCCCCTCGCGTCCGCTGCTGCGCTGGTCGCTGCCTGCCGTCCGGTCCGGCCGGATCTCCACCAGTCCTTCGACGTTGACGAGTTCGGTCAGCACCGCCCGATGGCGCTTGTGCAAGCGGCAGTAACGCAGCTCCATCACCTCCAGGCCCTCGTGCTCGCTGATGCTCCAGGCGGAGTCGGGGACGTCGAACGCATCGAGGTGGTGCGCGATGCGCACGCGCGTCTTGCCGCCCTCGGGGCGGTAGAACAGCCGGCACGTGGCGTGTTCACAGGGGGCGTCCACGCGGACTTCGACGCGCAGCACCACCGCGACGATGAAGACGACCACCAGCGTCAGCACCAGCCCGGCCAGTGCGTAGCCCGCCCCGATGACGACGCCGATGGCGGCCACCGTCCAGATCGTCGCGCCGGTCGTCATGCCGACGACGGTCCCGCGGTCCCGGATGATGGCGCCCGCCCCCAGGAAGCCGACCCCCGTGACGATCTGGGCGGCGATGCGGGCCGGGTCCGAGCGTTCGCCGGCCATCAGGATCGACGCCAGCGTGAAGATGGTGCTGCCGACGCAGATGAGCATCACCGTCCGCAGCCCGGCCGGCTTCTGCCGATACTCGCGGTCGATGCCCACGATCAGACCGCACAACAGCGCACAGAGCACCAGGATGACGTGGGCCCAGTGCCTGGGAAGAACGTCATGAAGGTTTCCAGCGTACGGCGTGATCAACTCGACCATTCTTGGAAGGGCACCCCTCATGGCCCAAGATGCTCACCCGCAGGCGCAGGCTGTCAAGCGCGGGGCGCCGTGGTGGCGCCGGCCCGTGCCGTCCGCAAGTTGGGCGGGCGGTTGGGTGTCGAGGAGGGCCGGGGTAGCTCGCCGCTGCCCGGCGAGTCGACCCGCCCGGGACCGGCGAGCCACCCAGCGCTGCCGGCGCGCCGCGCAACGTCTATCGTACTACTAATGCCGGCGAGACGTGGGCGGAGATCTTCGGTGTAGGCTTGTTCAAGTTGCCGTTCGTACCGATCAGTTCCATCGCCCGCCACCCGGATCATCCCGACTGGTTATACGTCGGCACCGACGTCGGCATCTTCGCCACC
>QZJT01000017.1 GCA_003597935.1 Phycisphaerales bacterium
GTCGCCATTCGCTTCGTACAAGTCAACCCATGAATGTACGCTGGTGCGCGAGACGCCGAACACCCGCGCCGCCTCTGCTTTACTCAAGCCTCTCTGGACGACTGCGTTCACGGTTCTTCGCCGGAGATCTTCTTTTCCGAGCACATTGAGCCTGCGAGCACCTTGTTTGCTTTCCATGACTCCATTATCGGCAGATCTCGACTCATGTGTTCAGTTATTTATTGTCGGAGTAGTAATCGAGAACCGCCGTTCGAAGCAGGCGACAAGGGTTTCCGGGACACGATAATCCTCGAGTCCATTGCGACACATGCCGCGAGGGAGTTTCCGGGCTCCCAGATTATCGTTGTCTCGGGAGACAAAGCCGTCATGGCGGGCACGGCACGCATCACCCGGCGCGGACTCGATGTCGTCGTCGTCAGCGACTTCGAGGATGCTGGTGACAGGGCACGATCGGAATATTTTTCTCGCGCTTGGGATCACGTCACCAAGCGCGCGCGAGAGGAGGCGGCACATGTCGAGCAGTTTGAACCAGCGGTATTTGATGCCATTAGGAATGCTCGCATAAGTCGGACATTCTTCTTGTTCGGCTCCAAGGACATTCTGAATGAAGGTGAATTACTCGAAGGAATCATCTCATGCACGCCTTTGAGGATTGCCGAAGCGTATCCCGGCGCGAAGGACTCAGACACAGAGCTGTCGTCGGATCGCTATCCTCTAAGGGTCGAGGTTGATGTCGAGTTCAGACTGGCCGTTTCCGGCATCAGCATGCGCTCCATATTCGCTGAACCGCAGATTGCGATCAGTCAGCCCGGTGATTTCCCGTTCCGCCCTCTGGAAATAAGCAAGCATGAAGCGCGTGTCACTCGCCGAATCCGTGTTTTCGCGAGCGTAAGCGCTGCGAGGGCCACCGAGCGCCGCTATACCGACTTTCGGGTAGAAGGTGTCGGCACCTATTGACGGCGGAGCTTACCGGCGATGGACCGGCCGTTTGGCGGTCCTGTGGCTGGCGACTCGGCGCACGATCGTGCCGTACTTAAGCCTCACCTCCTCGGGCATCAGGTCGTCAAACGTAATGAGCCCAAGCACATCTTCAGGTGATCGCGGGTTGCACGCGCTGAGTTCCGCGAATACATCGGACCAACCCTCGACATTGTTGACGTCCATCATTGCCCGACGGGTGATTGCTGCTGAAACATCGGCAAGCTGAACTGCGGTGCTTTGGCGCGAGTCCACCCAGAATATGTTGTCGCGGAACAATCGCCCGAATTCCAACACGCTCCCTGATTCGTAGTGCTTCACGAACGAATGCTCCGAAGTGTGGATTTCATCTATGAGTTTCCACGGATCGACCTTGCTCCACGCAGTCAGCCATCCCAGTAGAATCCACCTGAACAGTCGCGCTTCGCGGCTATTTGGACGAGCTTGGACCGCGTCGATCTCGAAACGAACGTCAGCCCAGACATCGTCATCTGTGCTGTCGACAAAGATCACGGCGTCCCGTGCCACCTGATTGATGCACCTGCTCAGCAGGATGACTCGCAACGCTTGTTGCGGCGAGAGGTTCCGGAACTGCCGACCGAGCAATTCCAACTCCGCTCTCATCGATTCATGCACGCACTTAGCGCCCTTGGAGTACAATACCCTGCAGACGCGCTCCGGGATGTCGGCGGCGTGTTCGTCCGTAATCCACGTCAGGTCAAGCGAGGCGGGCTCGATCAGCAGCGATCGCTGGTTGCGGACGGCCTGGATGAAGTCCATGCACTGGTCCACGTTCAAAAAGCGGCCCTTCACCTCGCTGCCCTGTCGTCCGACGCGTACAGCGAATTCTGACAGAATTTCGCGCAGGTGAGCTTCGGCAGAGTCGGGATACGCGACACCGGCTACTACGGCCGAGGCACTCGTCACCAACCCGCGCGGGATGCCGAAGTCACCACTCTCATCAAACCCAAACCGCATGATGTCGCCGCCAAGGGTTCAGTTCCCTCGTCCGAACCCAACCCCCTCATAACCCGAACGGGTTGTCTCTGCCAGACGGGCGAGACTTTCGGGAGCGATCGGGCCCGGTCTCCGCGGCGCCAGACGGCGAGGCACGCGAGGGGGGTCTCGGCGCGAGACTTCGAGCCGCCCGCATGTCGCTAAACTCTTGCGGCGCAGGGGGTAAAAACGCAAACGCCGAGGCCTCGCGGTCTCGGCGTCGTGCGTTAACGGCTGGGTCGGCCCGTTTCGCACCGGCCGGTGAACTAGCGGGGGCAGGACTCGAACCTGCGACCTCCGGGTTATGAGCCCGACGAGCTGCCAACTGCTCTACCCCGCAGTCTTCAGCGGGAGAGTAGGCTGCGCCCGCGAGCGTGTCAAGCGGCGCGGCCGGGCAGTGCCGGGTGGGCATGCATGGTCCTGCGGCCGATGGCCCGAGGAGCGCCCGAAAGGACCGCGCCGCCGCCGGGGCGAGCGCTGTATGGTCGATAAATGCCGTTGCGACAGAGAGTCCGCGCGAATCTCAAGCCCGCGGCTCGCTGGGAGCGTCGGCGGGGGCTGAAGCCCGCGATTTGCTGGCGGGGGGCGATCCAGCACGCTGATTCGAAGCGCGGTGGATCGCCGTGCGTGAGTCGTAGCTGCAGCACCACAGGAGCGTCCGCGCGGGCTGAAGCCCAGGGCTCGTTGGGAGCGTCTGCGGGGGCTGAAGCCCGCGACTTGCTGGCGGGGGGCGATCCAGCACGCTGATTCGGAGCGCGGTGGATCGCCGTGCGTGAGTCGTAGCCGCAGCACCACAGGAGCGTCCGCGCGGGCTGAAGCCCAGGGCTCGTTGGGAGTGTCCGCGGGGGCTGAAGCCCGCGGCTCGCTGGCGGGGGGCGATCCAGCACGCTGATTCGGAGCGCGGTGGATCGCCGTGCGTGAGTCGTAGCTGCAGCACCGCAGGAGCGTCCGCGCGGGCTGAAGCCCGCTGCTCGCTGGAGGGGGGTCCGCGCCGGCTTCGAGCCACGCGCGTCGCCGGCGGCGTTACGGTTTGTAGCTCATCAGCAGCACCGGCGTGGCGGGGACCAGGAATGAATCGTCCCGGGACTGCTGCGCCTCGGTGCCGTTGTAGTGCTGGATCCCGGCGGCCAGCCAGATGTTGTCGTCGCGGGTGCGGAACGGGGTGGTCATCCACTTCACCTCGCCGTTGAGGCAGAGCACGTTCTGTCCGGCGCCGCCGTGCAGCGGCGAGTTCGTCGTGTTGGGGTTGACGCCGTCGTCGAAGAAGCCCTCGGGAAACAGCGGGTTCGAGTCCGCCATGTAGGCCAGCGAGCCGCCGTCGGACATCGAGGGCGCCGCTCCCGACATGTTGAGCAGGTCATAGGTGCAGTTCGCGGCGGCGGGGAAGTCGTCCAGACGGCGGGCGTCAGCGACCTCGACCGCCGTCTGGTCGCCGGCCGGGCAGACGAACGCGCTCGGCCCGGTCACGTAGTCGTTCCTGACCAGCAGCCAGGCGTGACGGCTGTTCGACTGATGGACGGACCCGGGCGGGGTGGAATAGAGCCACGAGGCGCCGTTGATCGTCCCGGCGTTCGGCAAAGCGCCGCCATGCGCCTGCGCATACGCCGCCACACCGCGATAGATCGACTTGAACTGGTCGGCGCACACCGTGCGCAGCGAGTGCCGCCGCAACTGGGCGATCCCGGGGAGCACCACACAAATGAGCAGCGCGATGCACGCCGCCACCGCCAGCAGGTCTCGCAGCGCGAAGCGCGATCCTCCGGCCGCGGGCGCGCCATCGTCCACCCATGTCTCAACGGTGGGCGGCTGGGCGGGCAGTTGCGTCATGATGCGGTCGGCCAGGCCGGCCGGCGGCGTGGGCACGGTGAGCTGGTCCAGCGGCCGCAGCAGGCGCCCCAGCGCCTCGAACCGGGCGCGGGCCTCGGGCGATGATTCCAGCGCCGCCTGCAACTCGGCCCGCTCGTCGGCGTCGAGCCTTCCGAGGTGCAGGTCGAGCATCCGATCATCCAGCGGGGTGGGCTGTGGGTCTTTCATGGAACCATCCTCAGTCCGTATCCTGCGCCCGGGCGCTGTGCTTCGACGGGTCCGTCGCGGCCCGGTAGGCCTCGGCGAAACTCGCCACGGCCGCGTGCAGGCGGCTCTTTACGGTGCCCAAAGGGATCCCGATGATCTCGGCGATCTGGCGATACTCGAACCGGTGGAAGTAGGCCAGCACCAGGATCTCGCGCCAGTCCGGTCGCAGGCATTCGACGATCTCCCGCACCAGCCGGCGCGACTCGGCCGCCTGCAAGCCGTGACTGGGGTGCTTGACCTCCTGCGCCAGCACGCTGCGAAAGCGGAAGCCGCCCAGGTCGTCGTTCATCTCGGAACCGAGCGGCAACTCCTTGCGACGCCGCCGCTGGGAGCGCAGCCAGTCGCGCGTCTTGTTCGCGGCGATGGTGTACAGCCACGGTTTGAACGGCCGGTCCGGATCGAAGCGTGCCGCCGACACACTCACCTGCAGAAACACCTCCTGCACCAGTTCCTCGGTAGCGGCGCTGTCGCGCGTCATGCGGTAGACGAAGCGGAAGAGTTCGCCCGAATGGCGATGGACCAGCAACTCGAAGCCAGCCCGATCCCCTCGGACGAAGTCCCGCATCAGGCGTTCATCGGTCGGCGCCGCGGTTCCCATGCCGTAGTCTACGCGAGAGCCGCGATTCGGTTCACGGCCGTCGGCTCGCCTGGCCGATTTTTCTTGACCTGATGCCACGACTATCGCGAACAACGCCGGTGCATAAAGCTGAAATGCAGCAATTGAAGTCAAGCATTACGCTTTCGCGCCGCGGTGTGCTCGCGATCGCGGCCGCGGCCGTGGTCCCCACGGTTATCGGCCTGCACGCCGAGGGCACGCTGCGGGTGGCGGCCGCGCCTGCCGACCCGGTCGTGATTCACGATCCCCACGTTGTGATCGTCAAGTCGAAGCGGATCGCGTACCTGCTCGACGGTGACCGCGTCGTTCGCTGCTATGACATCGACCTCGGATTCGCTCCGGTCGGACAGAAGCGCACCGGCCACGACGGACGGACGCCGGAGGGGGCATTCCGCGTCGTGAGCATCAACCCGGCCAGCGGCTACGGCCGGTTCGTCGGCCTGAATTATCCAGATCGGCCGGCCGTGCAGCGCGGCGTCCTCGAAGGGCTGATCTCGGCGGGCGACGCGGCCGGAATGATCGAGGCGCTTGAAGCCGGGCGCTGCCCGGACTGGCGCACGCCGCTGGGCGGCGGCATCGGGATCCACGGCGGCGGGCGCGGCGTCGACTGGACGGCCGGGTGCGTGGCGGTCAGCGACGAGGCCGTCGAGGAACTGTTCCGCGTCCTGCGGGTGGGCGATACGGTTGAGATTCTGCCCTGATGCGGACAAGATAGCGGCGCCCGCACGGATCGATCTTGTCGTCGAAGCGCTCCATGGTGGATCCCGCCCGTCAGCCCAGTGTTTCCGCCGAGTCCATCGCGTTGATCGTCGACGCCTCCGCGGCCATCAACTCTTCGCTCGACATCGAGGCCGTCCTCTCCGCCATCGCCCACAGCGCCGCCCGGGTCGCCTCGGCGGAGGCCAGCAGCGTCATCATCCATGACCGGCGCCGGAGCCGGCTCGTGTTCGCCGCCGCCACCGGGGCACAGGGGTCGAGCCTGTTGGGCAAGGACTTCGACGCCCAGCGCGGCATCGCCGGACGCGTCGTCCGCACCGGACAGGCGGAGATCGTCCGCGATCCGACTTCCAACCCGGACTTCTTCGACGCCTTCGACCGGCGGGGCCACTTCGAGACGCGCGAGCTGATGGCGGCGCCGATGGTGTTCCGCTCCGAGGCGCTGGGCGTGGTGGAGGCGCTGAACCGCGTCGGGGGGGGGCACTTCACCGACGCGGACCTGGACCTGCTGCGGCTGTTCGGGAACCTGGCCGCTTCCGCGGTGCGCAACGCGCAGTTGCACGAGGACCTCAAGCGCGAGAACCTGGGGTTCCGCGAGACGCTGCTCTCCGGGGTGCGCATCATCGGCGAGTCCGCCCCCATGCGCAAGACGCTCCACATGGCGGACCGGGTGGCGGGGACGAACGCGTCGGTGCTGCTGCTGGGCGAGACGGGCACCGGCAAGGAACTGCTGGCCAAGTACATCCACAACTCGTCCGGGCGCAGCAACAAGGCCTTCGTCGGCGTCAACTGCGCCGCCCTGAGCGAAACGCTGCTGGAGAGCGAACTGTTCGGCCACGAGAAGGGCGCCTTCACCGGCGCGGTGACGCAACGGGTGGGGCGCTTCGAGCTGGCGGACCACGGGACGCTCTTTCTGGACGAAATCGGCGACATCAGCGCCTCCACCCAGGTGAAGCTCCTGCGCGTGTTGCAGGAGCGCGAGTTCACCCGGGTGGGCGGCACGCGCACGATCGCCTGCGACGTGCGCATCATCGCCGCCACCAACCGCGACCTGGACCGGGCCATCAAGGAGGGCACGTTCCGCAGCGACCTGTACTATCGCCTGAACGTGTTTCCGATCCGCATGCCGCCGCTGCGCGAGCGGCGGGAGGACATCGCCGCGCTGGCGGCGCATTTCGCGGAGCAGGCCAGCCGCCAACTCGGCGTCGAGCCGCGCAGGGTCGGCGACGGCGCGGCCGCGCTGCTGGCCGGGCACCATTGGGCGGGCAACATCCGCGAACTGGCCAACGTCGTCGAACGGGCGGTGCTGCTGTGCGACGCCGGGCTGATCACGCCCGACCATCTGCCGGCCGACATCGCCGGCGCCTCGGCGACCGCCCAGACCGGCGGCGATTCCAGCCTGTGGGGCTACGAAAGGGCCATGATCCTCAAGGCGCTCGCCGACAGCGGCTGGAACCAGTCGAAAGCGGCCCGCAAGCTCGGCATCAGCCGCGACAACCTGCGGTATCGGGTGAAGAAGTACAACATAGACAAGCCGGGGTGAAGTCCGCGGCTCGCTGCGGTTACTTCTGGAAGATAGGCAGGAGGCGGTTGGGCATCTGCAGGATGATGAGGGCCATGGCGGTGCCGTATTCGTTGCCGGCCTGGCCGCGCCAGAAGCCTTCGTCGGTGCGGCGCTGGAGCAGTTCCTCCCGCACGGCCGGCCACCAGGACTGCCAGTGCCGGTCGCCGGCCAGGAACATCGCCTGGGCCGCGTAATAGTGGCCGTAGAAATAGTGGCTGACGGTGCCGCTGGCGGGGGGGCGGAAGCGGTCGACGTATTGCAGGCCGCGCTCCAGTTCCTCGCCGCTGTAGATGCCGGCGTATTGCAGCGCCGCCACCGCGGCGGCGGAGCGCGAGAACGCCGAGCCGCCGGTGGTAAGCATGTACCGGAACCCGCCGTCGGGGTTCTGGCTCTTCCTGACGTATTCCACGGCCTTGTCGATCACGTCCTTCTCGACGTAGATGCCGGCGTTGCGGGCGGCCCGCAGGGCGTTCATCTGGCAGACGGTGACCGAGATGTCGGCGTCGTTGCGCACCGGCTGATAGCGCCAGCCGCCCTCTTCGTTCTGGGTGGAGACGATCAGCCGCACCGCCTTGCGCAGCGTCTCGCGCACTTCCGGGCGCGGCGTCATGCCGTAGACTTCAGCCAGGAAGAGCGTGGCGAAGCCGTGGCCGTACATCGGCCCGTGAGACGTCTGGGCTGCCAGCATCCCGCTTTCGGAACTGTGGTTGACGATGAAGGTGATGCAGCGATCGACGTTGTCGCCGTAGCGCCCGCGACCGGGAGTGCTGCCGTCCATCATGAAAGCCAGCCCGCACAGCCCGGTGATGCCGACGTGGGGACCGTAGTGCGAGAGATTGCCGAAGGCCCCGTCGGCGGCCTGATGGTCCGCCAGCCATTGGAGGCCCCGCTCGACCGCGTCGAGTTGGGCCTGGGTCAGCTCACCGCTGCCGGGCGCATCGCCGGGCGGTTCGTCCTGGGCGGCCGGGATCGCGGCGAGGGCCGGTGCGGCTGCCAACGCGACGGTCGTGGCGATCACGTGCTGAATCATCGGGTCTCAGACTCCAAGAGGTCGAAGGTCGAATGGCAAGCGTCGAATAGCGAGTGGCGAATGGCGGAGGTCAAAGGTTGAATGCGGAAACCCCGTGCATTGCACCCTTGCACGGCTTGGCGACCACGCGGGCTGGTCTTCATTCGTTATTCGCCATTCGCCACTCGCCATTCTCTGCTCACGGCTGATCCAGGCCGTCATCGTCGCTCTGTAGCGCGCGGTAATACCGTTCGATCCAGGCCTGGTAGCGTTCGAGCATGCGTTCACCGAAGCTCTGCAGGATCTCATCGCGGTCGCGCTGGGGCAGGTGGCCCCATCCGCGGCGGCGGTCGATGAGCGACCCGTCCAAGGCAGCGCCTTCGACTACGCCGGCGCCCTCGGGAGCGGCCTGATCCGGCTCCCCGACCTGCCGCGTGGCATCCCGTCCGTCCTGCCGGCCCGGCGGCTGCTGCTGCGGTTTCGATGGATCCTGACGGCGGCGGGTGTCGCTCTGTGCCGGTGGCATTTCGGAGGAGCGGCGTCGCTGGCGCGACGCGGCCGCCTGGATGGCGTCGTCCAACTCTTCGAGGATCTTCGCTTGAACCGCCTGAGTCTCCTCCCCGGGGTCGAAACCCAGGTCGAGCCGCCGCTGCGCCTCGGCCATCAGGCGAAGGATGCGATCCATGACATCGTCATCGGCGTCGCCGGTGGTCTTGCGCAGCAGCCGATCGGCCAGATCGTCATCCTCGTCCTTCTCCTGGACGGGAGCCACTTCCTGCTGCGGTGCGCCGAGGGCAGACGCCTCGATGCCCGCCGGCGTGCTCGGGCTGAAGATCAGAATGGCCATCCACGCGAGCGTATTCATACTCACCTGTCATTCATTGTATCATTCGCAGCCCTCGCGGTCGACCGTCAACCCGGCCGGCGGAGGCACGTGCCGGACGTTCCCGAATCCGCGATCATTTGCAAATCCCCCGGTGCGGGCTAGATTCTGCCCAGCCTTGCGGTATCCACCATGAGCACGACCAGGCAGACAGACGAGAAGCGAACCCCCCGCGCCGCCGGCGCGTATGACCATCGAGCCATCGAGGCCAAATGGCAGGCGTACTGGGACCGGCAGCAGACCTTTCGCACGCTCAACCCGGGTGAGCCGGGATTCGACGCCTCCAGACCGAAGTACTACGTGCTGGATTTCTTCCCTTATCCCAGCGGGGCGGGGCTGCACGTCGGCCATCCGCTGGGCTACTGCGCCACCGACATCGTCGCCCGCTACAAGCGGATGCGGGGCTTCAACGTCCTGCACCCGATGGGCTTCGACGCCTTCGGCCTGCCGGCGGAGCAGTACGCCATTCAGACGAACGTCCACCCGGCGATCACCACGCGGGCCAACATCGACACGTATCGGCGACAACTCAAGATGCTGGGCTTCAGCTACGACTGGTCGCGCGAACTGGCGACCTGTTTTCCCGATTACTACAAGTTCACCCAGTGGTGCTTCGCCCGCATGTTCGAGGCGTGGTACGACGAAGCCTGCGCGTGGCCGGGGCCGGACGGGCGGCGGGTGGTGGGGCGGGCGCGGCCGGTGGCGGAGCTTGAACAGCAGCTCTCGTCGGGGGCGTGGTCGGTCGATGCGACACTGGGCATCGTGCGCGCCCCGGCCGCGGATGGGAACCGGGCCTGGAGCGAGCTTTCGCCGGCCGAGCAGCGCGAATTCATCAACCGCCGCCGCCTGGCCTACATTGACGAAATCCCCGTCAACTGGTGCCCCGCACTGGGGACCGTGCTGGCCAACGAGGAAGTCGACAACCAGGGCCGCAGTGAGCGCGGTGGACATCCGGTGTACCGCCGTCCGCTGCGCCAGTGGATGATGCGCATCACCGAGTACGCCGAGCGGCTGCTGGCGGACCTGGAGGACCTCGACTGGCCCGAGCCGATCAAGCTGATGCAGCGCAATTGGATCGGCCGCAGCACGGGGGCGGAAGTCGTCTTTCCGCTGGCGGGCGCGTTCTCATGGCAGGACGGCCGCTGGCGGACGCGCGACGGCAGGCCGATCGTCGGCCGGGAATTGTACTTCCACCAGGACGTGATCCGCATCTACACCACCCGGCCGGACACGCTTTTCGGCGCGACTTACATGGTGCTGGCGCCCGAGCACCCGCTGGTCGCGCGCGTCACCACGCCGGAGCACCGCCCCGCGGTGGACCGATACGTCGAAACCGCCCGCCATCGCTCCGACCTGGAGCGCACGGCCGAAACGAGGCTGAAAACCGGCGTCTTCACGGGCGGGTTCGCCATCAACCCGGTCAACGGCGAGCGTATCCCGGTTTGGGTGGCGGACTATGTGCTCATGGGATACGGCACGGGCGCCATCATGGCCGTGCCGGGCCACGACACGCGCGACTTCGAGTTCGCCAAGCAGTTCGACCTGCCGATCATCGCCGTCGTCCGGCCGCCGGACGCGTGGATCCACGAACAGATCACGACGCGCGGCGTCGACGAGGACTACTGCCGTCGAACCGGCCGCGCCAGGCTCCCGGAGCAACTGCTCAACTCTGCGTCCGCAGCCGCCGGCATCATCGGCGGCATCACCGCCCAGGACGCCACGGCCGTGCTCGATGGTGACGCCGGCTGGGTCAATCAGGTCGCCTGGCCGGTCTACGCGGCAGGTCCCGGTATCTTCCACGAGGCCTACTGCGGCGACGGCGTGGGCCTGAACTCCGGCCGATTTGACGGGCTACCCACGCCCGAGTTCAAGGAGCGGATCGTCGGCTGGCTCGAAGAGCAGGGTCTGGGGCGCGGCGCGGTCAACTACAAGCTGCGCGATTGGATCTTCAGCCGGCAGAAGTACTGGGGCGAGCCGTTTCCGGTGTTGCACGGCGAAGACGGTGAGACGATCGCCGTTCCTGACGACGAGCTGCCCGTCGAACTGCCGCAAATGGAAAACTTCCGGCCCACGCCCGTCGCCGACGACGAGCACACGGTACCGGCCCCGCCGCTGGCGCGGGCGAAGGAGTGGGTGTCCGTCACCCGCGGCGGCAAGACCTGGACGCGCGACGCCAACACCATGCCGCAGTGGGCCGGTTCATGCTGGTACTACCTGCGCTTCATCGACCCGCACAACGAGCACCGTTTCTGCGGCGCCGAAGCCGAAAAGTACTGGTCGCCCGTCGATCTGTATGTGGGGGGGGCCGAGCACGCGGTGCTCCACCTGCTCTACGCCCGCTTCTGGCACAAGGCGCTCTATGACCTGGGCTACGTCTGCCGGGCGGAGCCGTTCGCGAAGCTGTTCAACCAGGGGATGATCCAGGCGTTCGCCTATCGCAACGCCCGCGGCTCGCTGATCGGCCCGGACCGCGTGGCGCACCGCGGCGAGGACCAGTTCTTCGATTCGCAGACCGGCGAGCCGCTGACGCGCATCGTCGCCAAGATGAGCAAGGCGCTGAACAACGTCGTCAACCCGGACGAGATCGTGAGCGCGTTCGGCGCCGACACGTTCCGCCTGTACGAGATGTACATGGGCCCGCTGGACGCCTCCAAGCCCTGGAACACGCAGGACGTACCCGGGCTCTACAAGCTGTGCAACCGCATCTGGCGGCTGGTCGTGGACGTCGACACCGGCGAACTGAGCCCGGCATTGACCGACGACGCCCCGGACGAAGCCGCCCTGCGCCTGCTGCACAAGGCGATCCGGAAAGTGGGCGCGGACATCGAGGCGCTGAAGTTCAATACGGCCATTGCCGCCTTCTTCGACTTCGTCAACGGCGTGACGCGCATGGAGCGCCGGCCGCGGGGGATCATCGAGCCCTTTGTGCTGCTGGTCACTCCGTTCGCGCCGCACCTGGCCGAGGAGTTGTGGCAGCGCTTGGGCCACTCCGAGAGCCTGGCCTACCAGTCCTGGCCGGCGTACGACGAGGCCCTGGCCCGCGACCCGGAGGTCGAGATCGCCGTGCAGGTGCTCGGCAAGATCAAGGCGCGCATCATGGTGGCCGCCGACGCGGATGAGAAAACGCTCGAAGCCGCCGCCCTGGCCGACCCGGCGGTGCGCGAGGCGATCCGCGGCAAGACCGTTCGCAAGGTGATCGTGGTCAAGGGGCGGCTGGTAAACGTGGTGGCGAGTTGAAGCCGGTCGAAGGTCGAAGGTCCAAGGTCGGAGGTCGAAGAAGGAGGGCGGGCAATAGCGTTGGGCGCCGCCGGGCGGCATTGTTGTACCGGGAGTGCGGATTCTGTGCAGCCGGCGGATGGCGGATCGTGGGACCATGGCGCTTGAGATTGAAGCGAAGCTGAAGGTCGAGTCGCACGGACCGGTCCGCGACGCGCTGAAGCGCGAGCAGGCGACGCGGCTGGGCGTCATCGAACAGACGGACGTTTTCTTCGACCGGCCGGATGGCTCGCTGCGCGCCAGCGGGTATGCGCTGCGCGTCCGCTCGGAAGCGAGGTCGGACGAGGCTCGGCCCTCTGCGGTGCTGACCGTGAAAGGCCCCGTCCGGCCGGGCGCCTACAAGACGCGCGAGGAGATCGAGCTGGCGCTTCCGGACGCGCAGCAGGGCCGGCGTCTGGTGACGCTGCTGGGATTCGTGGAGGTGTTCGTGTTGCAGAAACGACGCGAGCGATGGCAACTGGGGGCCTGCCGCGTGGAGCTGGACGAACTGCCGCGGCTGGGTACGTTCGTGGAGATCGAGGGTCCGTCGGACGCGGCCGTGGGCGGCGTACAGCGAAGGCTCGGCTTGCAGGGATTGACGCACATCGCCAATTCCTACCTGGGCCTGGTGCAGACGCTCATCGAGAGTCATCCGAGCCGTAGCCGATGAATCACCCCAAGACGATGGAGAATTGCAGAAGATGCACCGAAACGTGCTCACCGCGTCAGTTGCTGCTGGGATCCTGACGACCGTGTTCCTCCTGGCGTCCCGCGTCGGATTGGCCCAGGCGACGCCTGCCCCGCAGGACGTGCCCGACCGCGGCCCCTTCAAGCCGGTGGCCGAACTGGAGATGTTGATGGAGGCCCAGGAGTCCCACCTGCACGGCATGGAGGACGCCCTGAAAACGCCGGGGGAAAAAGCGTTCAAAGTGGTGCGGTTCCACGCCCAGGTGCTGGCCGAACTGGCCAACGTCAACCGCTTTCACAGGGACAAGGCCGACTACGTCAGTTGGGCGACGCAGTTGCGCGACACTGCCCTGGAACTGGCCGGAAAGGCGGCCCAAGGGTCGGACGCCGACACCGGCGCCATGCTGGGCCTGGTCGAGAAGCTGAAGAGCACCTGCACCGCCTGCCACGACGTGTACGACTGACGGGCGGACCGCGGCTGGGCCGGGCGCATGACGGCCCCCCCCGATGCCGAGCTGGGCCGCCATCGCCGCGATGCCGCGCCGCGCGGCCGATTGCGTCGCGCGGAGCTTTCTGCTACGCTGGCGTGAGCCGCGGGGCCGACGCCCCCGAGGGGCGGCGTCTGCGCGGCAGGGTGTATGTGGTTGCACGCGCCTTCAAACCTGAGGAGGAGATCATGAGAATGTGTCGCAGAATCGGATGCGTCGCCGTGATGGCGATCGGTTGCTCCCTGGCCGCGGGCCAGGAGGTGATCTGGGACTACGGCCACGATGCGGGTCGGACCAACGGTTGCTGGGCCAACACCACGGCGGGTCAGAATTTCGCCGAGCGTGTGATCTGGGAGACGAACCAGACCGTGACCGCGATGCGGATCTTCACCTGCATCGCCAAGCGGGACGGCACGGTCCACATCAAGATCCTGGCCGACAACGGCGGCGTTCCCGGCGCCGTCGTCGCGGCGTTCGACGTGACGCCGGACAGTTGGGAGCCGGACCACACGGGCGAGAACGTGGTGACCGCCAGCTTCGGCCCGGTCAACCTGGACGCGAACACGCCGTACTGGATCGGCATGTCCGGCAACGGCTTCGAATTGGGCCAGCACGCCCTCAACCCCGGACCGGAGAACAACCAGATGGCGCAGTTCTCGGGGCCGAACTACAGCTTCATGACCGGCGTCGGCGACCAGAAGTTCCAGCTCCTGGGCGGTGGCGACACCTGCCAGTACACGGTCAAGAAGAGCAAGGCCAAGGGCGGCTGTGAGGCTTGCCCGCCCAAGGGTGGCAACTTCTCCAGTGAGACGGAGTGCGAAGACGTGGGTGACTGTGCGAAGAAGGTGAAGGCCACCATCGCGTGCCCCGGCGGCGGACCGGGCACCTGCAAGATCAAGGGAAAACGCTCGGCGTGCGGCTGACGCTTCCTGGGCGTGATTCCTGACCGAACGCGACGGGCTGCCCGCCAGAGGCAGCCCGTCGTCTTTTTCGACCCCAACGTGTACGTTGGCACGGAGAATAACGAATGGCGAATAGCGAATAACGAATGAAGAGCGGCGCGTTGCCCTCACCAGATCAAGTCCCGGCCTTCAACCTTCCACCTTAGACTTGCGACCTTCAACCTCCAACCTTCCAACCTTCCAACCTTCGACCTTCGACCTTCCAACCTTCAACCTTCCGACCTTCCAACCCCGGTCTACGTCCACCACCACAGCAGGCCCGGCACCGCCTGGAGGGGGGTCTTGATGGTGCCGTTGTGGCGTTTGACCTGCTCGTTGACCTGGCGGGTGAACTCGTAGCGGTCGAACTCGCGCGGCAGCATGACGACGTACTTCTGGCCGAACTCGACCCGCGGGCGCGGGCCGGGCACCACCCGCCGTTCGCCGGTGTGGCCGACCACGAACACGCCGTGCTCCGCGAACAGCTTCGTCATCGCGGCGATCAGCCCCACCGCGTCCTCGGTGACGATGTCCATCCCGTGCAGCAGTTCCTGGTAGCCGGGCGGCACGGTGGGCTGGCTCATGGGCTGGAACTTGACGTTACAGCCGCTCTTGTCCCGCAAGAGCATCTTGTCCTCGTTCATGCGGGCGATGTCGGCCGGGCTGGCCGTGATGCTCATGAAGATCACGGCGTTCTCGCCGAACTTGTCGGCGATGTCCTTGTCGATGTTGCCGCCGCGTTCGGCCACGAAGGTGGCCCCCAGGTTGAGCAGGCCCGGCATGTCCGGCCCGACCAGCCAGAGGGCGGCGTGTTGCAGGCCGTTGTCGACGTACGGTGTGGATCCGGTCATGGCGCGCTCCCTCGAATCGGGCGAAGCGTTCGAGGGCGCGGGAAGGTTGGCCGCACCGCGGCCGCGGCCGTCGCGCTTCGCGGTCAAGACGTGCAACACCGCAGCGGCGCCGGCGACAGGACGGCGGGGAACCTCAGTTCCCTGGCCAGGGGTGGCACCGGAACCACCCGTGCCGACATCGCAGCGTCTGCTGCTGCATTGTACACGGCGCCGCAACGCCGGTCTACGGGGGGGTGGTACGGGCTGGCGGTAGGGTGGCACGGGCTGGCACAGCGACGCGAAGCGTCGCCCAGCCAGGCCGTGCCGCCCGGCGGTTGACCCTGCCCGGCGGGGATTCTACACTCCCGCAGCCCTGTGCCGCGGCCTGCAAGCGGGTCGGCGGCACGCTTTGACATGGTGCAGTGACACGGAGACAGCCGATGGCTGGAAACGCGATCGAGTTGACGGACGCCTCTTTCGAGTCGGAGGTGCTCGCCGCCGACGTACCCGTGCTGGTGGACTTCTGGGCCGAGTGGTGCCAGCCCTGCCGGGCGCTGAGCCCGACCATCGAGCAGCTCGCCGACCAGTACCGGGGCAAGGTGAAGGTGGGCAAGCTCAATATCGACCAGAACAACGACACGGCGGTGCGCTACTCCGTCAGCGCCATCCCGACGGTGCTGCTGTTCAAGAGCGGCGAGGTCGTCGATCGCTTCGTGGGGATGAAAGCCAAGCGGGACTACGAGGCCGCGCTGAACCACCTGGTGCCGACGGCCTGAAGGACGGTGACGCCGTCCCGCCGTGAGCACACGGCCCCGACCCGCAGGGCCGGGCACGTGCGACGGGCGGATGGCGGAGAGGCGCCGCGCTATGGTTCTGATCGAAATCGACAACATCATTCCACCGGCGCCGCCGCAGCGCCGCGGCGGCGGCTGTGGAAACTGCGGCAGCGGCGGGTCGGACGACGACTCGCGCTGCGGCAACGGGCTGGAGAAGATCTACCCCACCACGGCCGTGCGCTTCGGCTATCTGAAGCACATCGGCGAGTTCAGCTATCCGCCCGGCATGCGCTTCACCTGCGGCGCCAAAGTGGTCATCCAGACGCGGCGCGGGATGGAGATCGGCGATCAGGTGTCGCTGACGTGCAGCGGCTGCGACCGCTCGGTCACCCGCGACCAGATGAAGGCGTACGTGGAGGCCAGCGGGCCGGACACGATGATCTTCGACGCCGGGCGGATCGTCCGCGAGGCGACCATGGCGGACCTGTCCGAGTTCGCCCGGCTGCAGGCGGCCGTGCGCGAACGCCGGCGCCTCTGCCAGAGCCTGGCCGACCGCATGCAGCTCGGCCTGAAGGTGGTCGAGTGCGAGATCCTCTTCGGCGGCGAGCGCATCATCTTCTACTTCACCGCGGAGGGCCGCATCGACTTCCGCCAGTTGGTGCGGGAACTGTCCGCCGAGCTGCAGACGCGGATCGAGATGCGCCAGATCGGGGCGCGCGATGAGGCCCGACTGCTGGCCGACTTCGAGACGTGCGGGCGCGAGGTGTGCTGCAAGACCTTCCTGAAGGACCTCAAGCCGATCAGCATGAAGATGGCCAAGTTGCAGAAGGCCACCATCGACCCGACCAAGGTCTCAGGCCGGTGCGGGCGGCTGAAGTGCTGCCTGCGCTACGAACACGCCACCTACGAGGAACTGGACCGGCAACTCCCGAAGATCGGCGCCCGTGTGTCGTCGCCTCATGGCGACGGGGTGGTCATCAACCGGCAGATTCTGACGCAACTGCTCCAGATCAAGCGCGAGGATGACAGCATCGTTTCCATTGTCGCGGAAGACGTGGTTTCTTCGCCCCCCGGCGGAGGGCCGTCGGGACCCACCCGGCCCAAGGGCGAGAGACGCGCCCCGAGCGGCGTGGACCGCGAGCCGGAGACGGGGGAGGAGTCGGCCCCCGACGTGGATGCCTCGCCCGACGATCGTGCGGCCCCGGCACCGCCTGACGGGCCGGCTTCAGATTCCCGAGGCAGTCAGCCGACGCAGGGAAAGGACGAACGGCGTGGCCGTCGTCGCCGCTGGCGCCGGCCGGGCGGCGGCGCATCCCGCGGCCCGCGTGGTCAGCAGTAGCAGGGGGCGGCGGGCCGCCCGACAATGGAGGCAACATGAGTTCGGTCTCGAAGAGTTCGGCTGAAGAAACGGATCGTGGCACGGAACCGCGGGAGTTGGGCAGTGCGTCCCGGTACCCGCCGGAGGCGTTCGAGATGGTGGGCGAGGGCGTGTCCTACTCGATCCGCAAGATCCACGGTCCGGAAACCGTGCTCCATCAGAAACTGACCCAGTTCGTCGAGCAGCACCACCTGGACTGGGAAGCGCTGGCCCGTCTGTATGACAACGGCGAACTGCCGGAGGAGGTGGCCTCCGCCATCGACGGCATCGGCGGCAAGCACAAGCTGAACCGCCACATCAGCGGGCGGCAGTTGTGCTGGGGGCTGCGCGAATACGCCCTGAAACGCTGGGGAATGATGGCCCGGCTGGTGCTGGAGCACTGGAACATCCGCGAGACGATGGACCTGGGCCGCATCGTCTTCGAGTCCATCGAACGGGGCCAGATGAAGAAACAGCCGGGCGACCGGATCGACGACTTCGACTCCGTATTCGACTTCACCGAGGCGTTCGACACGGTGTTCCGCATCGATCCGGCCGAAACGACCCGCGACGTCGACGACGGGCGGAACTGAAGGCGGCCCGGTGCCGGATTTCAGAATGCTCGGCCGGCGTCCGGACGCTCGGCGTGCGCCGGCGTCGCCCGTCTCGCGGTTCAGTGGGTGCCGTAATCCGCGGCGCGGTAGCCGACCGAGGCCTTCAGGGCGGATACAGAGAAGTAGCGGCCCGGGCAGGCCGTCTTGCCCGTGACCTCGGCATGGGTGCGGATGTGGTTGCGGTCGATGCCGGTTGTCCGCATCAGAAACGCCACCAGCCGGTTCAGCGACGCGAGCTGGGCCGCCGACGGGGCGCCGTTCTGGAAGTTGCCCACCAGGCAGATGCCGATCCCGTGATCGTTGAAGTAGTTGTCGGGCGTCTTGCAGTGCGCCCCGTGTTTCTGCGACGTCCAGCGGGATCCGACTTCGATCGCCCCGTCGGCCGTCTCGGTGCCGTTGCCGATGACGAAGTGGTAGCCCAGTTCGTCCCAGCCGTTGGCCTCGCGGTGATAGCGGTCGAAGGCGGCGGCGCCGCCGCGGGTGGTGGCGCTGTGGTGGATGATGATCTCGCGCCAGCGGCCGCTGATCCCGCCCGGCGGATACCACCACGCCGCCGCGCCGTAGGCCGACGGCGGCGGACGATGGGGGGCGGGCGGGCGGTTCGCAGCGATGCCGGACGCATCGTACGGCGGACGCGGATAGGTGGGAGGCGGCAACGGCCGCTGGGTGTACAGGCGCGGGTTCACCGGCGGCGGATCGGTCCGGCCCGTGGTCGCGCAACCTGACACGCACAGGAGCAATGCCACACCGCCGGTCGCTTTCCGCATGGAGTGCCTCCGCGAAACGGTTTTTCGACTCCGGGAACAGGGACGAAACCCAGAGGGTTTATCGGAAAGTCCGCGGCCGGAAGTGGATTCCAAATGCCCGGCCCCCGGATCAGGGCTTGTCCAGATAGAGGATGCGCCCGCACACCTGGCAGAACTGCAAGTCGCCGCCGCCGTGCAGCGTGTTGACGACGTCCAGCGTCACCTTCATGTTGCAGCCCGCGCAGCAGTAATCCTGCCGGCGCGGGTGGATTCTGATGACCGCGGCCATCGCCTCGCCCTCGTGGTGGCGGGCGACGCGGTCGAAGGTCTGGAGCGAGACGGCCGGGATGTCCGCGGCCGCCTCCGCCTTGCGCTGCTCCAGCCGGGCCCGCCGCTCGGCGACCGACTGGCGATAGGTCTCCAGCGCCGCCTTCGCCTTGTCGAGCCGTTCGAGCAACTCCTTGCGCTCCTCTTCGATGCCGCCCAGGCCGTGCCGGACTTCGTCCAGCTCGGCCATCTTCTGGAGTTCCGTCGCCTCGATCTTGGCGGAATCGGCCTTCTCCGTGTTGAGCGTGGTCAGGATGGCGGTGTATTCCTTGTTGGTCCGGGCGGTGTTGAGCGCTTCGCGGTGCTTGGCGATGTTGGCCTCGCGGACCCGCACGTCCAGGTCGATGGCGTCGACCTCCCGCTGGACTTCGCTGATCCGGGCTTTGGCGTCCCTCAGCCGGCGGTCCACGGCCGCCACCTGCCGCTCGATGCGCTCGATGCGCTCGATCCGCGATTGCTCCTCCCCCCGGATGACCGCGATATCCCGTTCGATTTCCTGAAGTTGCTGCAGCGCTTCGATGATGCTCGACATCGTCATTCCCGATGCGCGACGGCGCGACCGCCGCGTCCAACCACCCTGCGTCGAACCACCCATTATGCGGTCGGGGCGACCGGCTGGCAACGGGTCGGTGCGGGCGATCCGGTGGCGGGTGGGCGACGGAATCGGCGGGCACGCCTGGGACCGCCTGGCTCCAGCCTGGCGGCAGGGGAGAAAGGCGTCCGCAGCTTGGGACCGCACTCAGTTGGAGACTCCGCGCGGGCTGAAGCCACGCGGTCCGCTCGGAAAAACCGCCGTTTCCATCATACGCTCCCCCGGCGGCGGCTGCGTGACGGCATCAGCGGACGGCAGGGCGCGGTGGCGCGGGCTCTGGCCGGCGACGAACGCCTTATCGGCCCTGCCCGGTGCGGACCGCGCCGCAAGCGCCGCCCTCTTGACGGCTTCCCGTCCGGTCCCGGCGGCCGCGGGTCCGGCTGATTCAAAGTCGGATCTTGAATCAGCCGAGGCCGGGGGGTAGGCTGTCCGACGATGATCGACCGTGACCTGACATCCAGACTGGGCGCCGCGGCCCGGCGCTTTCCGGCGGTGATGCTCACCGGACCGCGTCAGAGCGGCAAGTCCACGCTGTGTCGCATGGTGTTTCCAAAACACACATACGTCAATCTGGAGGCGCCGGACGTGCGGACGTTCGCCGCATCGGACCCGCGCCGCTTCCTGGCCCAGTTCGAGCGGGGCGCCATTCTCGACGAGTTTCAACGCCTGCCGGAACTGACGTCGTACTTGCAGGCGCTCATCGACGAGGATCCGAAGCGCGGCCGGTGGATCCTCACCGGATCGCAGAGCCTGACCATGATGGAGTCGGTCAGCCAGTCGCTGGCCGGGCGGACGGCCGTGCTCCACCTGCTGCCGCTGACCCGCGAGGAATCGTGCCGGTTCAAGCGGCACCCGAAGTCGCTGGACGAGGCGATGTTCACCGGCGGCTATCCGCGCATCCTGGATCAGCGGCTCGCGCCCGGCGAGTGGCTGGGGTCGTACGTGCGCACGTACGTCGACCGCGACGTCCGTCAGATCGCGGCCGTGACGGACCTTTCGACGTTTCAGCGGTTCGTGCAGCTCTGCGCCAGCCGGACGTCGCAGTTGCTCAACCTCTCCCCGCTGGCGCTGGACGCGGGCATCTCGCAGCCGACGGCGAAGGCGTGGCTGTCGATTCTCGAAGCGACGTTTATCGCCTTCCGGCTGCATCCCTGGGTCGGCAACGTCGGCAAGCGGCTGGTCAAGACGCCCAAGCTGCACTTCTATGACACGGGGCTGGTCTGCTGGCTGCTGGGCATTCGCGAGCCGTCGCAGCTTCGCCTGCACCCGCTTCGCGGACCCATCTTCGAGACGTGGGCGGTGACGGAGATTCTCAAACACCGCTTCAACCGCGGCGAACACGCGGGCGTCTACTTCTACCGCGATCGGCACGGGCTGGAGGCGGACGTGATCATCGAGGAGGGGCGGACGCTTCTGGTCGTCGGGGCGAAAGCGGGACAGACGGCCACGACCGAACTGGTCAGCGCCGGTCGGAGGGTCGTGGACGCCCTCGCCGGGGCGGCGGACGTGAAGCGCGTGGTGGTGTTCGCCGGCGACGCGGGGCAGAAACGCTCGGACGTCGAGCTGGTTTCGTGGCGGTCGATGGGCGGGCGGCGATGGTAGTCAGGCGCCGCCGCGGGGCGCGGTCAATGGCGCGGCGTCAGCGCGAGAAGCTGAATCGGTCGCGCCCGGGCGGGCCGCGGACCCCAGGTCGCCGGGGCGACGTGCCGTCTCGACCGCCGGCCGGCGGCCCAGAAACGTGGCCACAAGCAGGATGACACCGTAGGCCCCGTGCAGGCCCATCGCCCGGAGCATGAAGCCCAGCTCGGCGCCGCGGCCGGTGACCACGTCGCAGCAGGCGCCGATCCACAGCCCCACGCCGGTCGCCAGCGCGGAGAGGATCAGCGTCATGGCC
This sequence comes from Phycisphaerales bacterium, assembly GCA_003597935.1. Taxonomy (GTDB): domain Bacteria; phylum Planctomycetota; class Phycisphaerae; order UBA1845; family UBA1845; genus SURF-32. The sequence goes on from QZJT01000017.1 coordinate 21,344, forward strand.
GCGACGCGGTTCCACCCGCGCGTCCGCCGGCCGGAGGCGATCCCCGTCAGCAGCAGCAGGAGCGCGACGCCGCCGATGGCGGTGCGGCCGTCGTTGATGGAAAAGCCGGTGTCCTTCGTCCGCCACACCCACACGATCCAGCCCAGCAGCACCGGCAGCAGGACCCACGCCGGCGGCTTCGCGACCCGCCGCAGCGCTTGCCCCCCCCCGCGGCCCAGCGAGCGTCCGCCGGCGCCGGCCAGGAAAAAGAGCGACAGCGCCGCCAGCGTCTGCCAGCCGTACGCCGTCACCGGCGCCAGGATGCGCACGCGGGCGCTGTGAATCTCGACGGGGAACGGCGTCCGCCGCCAGATGGAATCACGCGCCGGATCCGGCGCCGGCGCGACTCGGGCGGCCGGCGCTTCGCCCGGACGCGGCGCGGCGCCGAAGATCTGGGCCAGCTTCGCCCACTCTTCCGCCGGCATGACCGGCACGCGGGTCAGCAGCGTGACGCTGAGCCATTCCTCGATGGGCCACCAGCCGGCATAGAACACCCCCGACGCGACCGCCAAGTTCAGCAGGCCCGCCAGCACCAGCCCGGCGCGCCGGCCGCCCGTCAGCGCCGGCGTCCTGGCCGCGTCGTAGACCACCTTGGCATGGGGACGTTCAGACATGATCGGTCAAACCCGCGCGACCGGGCGTGCGCCGTCGATCCTTCATCCGTGATTCGCTATGGACCATTCGCTCGCCCTTCAACTCCGCGGCCAGTCGCGCGGACCGACGCTGATCAGGTGTCCACCCTCGTGAATCGGGTACTGCTCGAAGTACCGGTGAATCGTCGCGGGCGTGACCGCGTCGACCTCGGCCAGGCGCTCTTCGACCGTCCGAGCTTTGCCTCGATAGTCCACGTCGTCCATGATCTGCGTGAGCCGGTGGTAGGGCGCCTCGCCCTCGGCCGCCAGCGACGTGCGCCGCTTGTTCTTCACCCGGGCGACCTCATGGTCCTCGACCGGCTGCGACACGATCCGCCTCGATTCCTCGTCGATGGCGGCCAGCAGCCGGTCGGCATTGTCGGGATCGCACATCCCCCACACGATCATCAGGCCACAGTCCTGCCAGTCATAGTGGAACGCCCCCGCCCGCGGACTGATGCCGGTCTGGCAGATGTTCCAGAAGAAGCGCGAGTTCTCGCCGCCCAGAATGGTGGCCACCGCCGAGGCGGTCTCCGCCAGTTCGTGCGTGCCCGGCACGGCCGGACAGGCGATCGCGACGATCTGCTGCTGGAAGCGGTCCATCTGCACGCGATCCTGCCCCGGGTGAAACGTCGGCGCCTGCCGCGCGCCGTTGACCCCGGCCGGCGGCCACTGGCCGCAGTGCTGTTCGGCCATGCGCCGCACCTCCTCCGGATCGACGTTGCCGGCGACGATCAGCACGAGGTTGTCCGGCGCGTAGCGGCGCTGGAAGTATTCGTACATCCGATCGCGTTCCATCCCGCCCACCGTGGTCTCATACCCCAGGATGGGCCACGACAGCGCGTGCCCCGGATACACTTTTTCCAATAGAAGATCGACCGCCACGCTTTCGATGCGGTCCTTCGACATGGCGATCTCTTCGAGGATCACGTTCTTTTCCATGGTGAACTCTTCCGCCGGCAGGGCGGAGCGCATCATGTCCGCCAGCAGTTCGATCTGCCGGTCAAGGTTCTCCCTGGCGACCCATCCGAAGTAAAAGGTGCGGTCGTGGCTGGTGAAGGCGTTGTAGGTACTGCCCATCGCGTCGAAGGCCACGTTGATCTGCCGCCAGTTGCGCCGCTGCGTGCCCTTGAACATCATGTGTTCAAGGAAATGCGACACGCCGGCCAGTTCCGGCGTCTCGTCGCGCGAGCCGGTGCGAGCGAGGAACCCCACCGCCGCGCTGGGCACGTCCGGCATGACCTCGATCACGATACGAAGGCCGTTGTCGAGTGTGTAATAGGCGTAGGTATTGGACATAGATTGCTCGTCGCCAGCCGTTTCAGCAGTCCTTCCTGCCCGGCGCTATTCGATCTCAAACCTGAGCCGGGGAATCCGCGCAGGCTAAAGCCCGCGGCTCGCTCCAGCCCCGCAGGAGCGCAACATATCAGCCCAAGGCAGAGCGCAGCGCCGCCCTGGGTGTCCTTAGCCGAACCGCCACCCCTGAAAAAGCGAAACAGGCCGGCTCGATCGCGTATCGAACTTGTATCGCCCTTTCAGGGCTCAGTCTATTCGCCCCTTCCCACCCAGGGCGTTGCCCTGGGCTGATATGTTTCCGCCCCTTCGGGGCTCCTACGCGTTCGGACACACGGGCGCGGCGTAACAAAGGACGAATCGGTTCGGCTGGTCGGAATTCATAATCCTCTATACACCATTCCTCGTTCATCATCCGCCATTCGTCATCTGCCATTCGCGATTCATCAGCCGCCATTCGTCCTTCACAATTCGTCTTTCACCATTCGCCATGCCTCATCCGTCATCCGCCATTCGTCCTTCACAATTCGTCCTTCACCTTTCGCCATTCCTCATTCGTCATCCGCCATTCTTCGTTCTTCATTCTTCATTCGACACTCGTCATTCGGCGTTCGGCACTCGCTATTCCGACAGCGCCTTCGGCCCCAGCGTGACGACGCTGAGCCGGTCGCGCGGATGGGCGGCCAGAAACGCCTTCACGTCGTCGATCGTCACCGCCCGCAGCAGCGCCAGCTTCTCATCGGTGGGCATCGGCCGTCCGCGATGGAACAGGTCGTCCGCCAGTTCGGCGCACAACGCCCGCGTCGTGTATCCGCGCGTCCTGGTGCTCGCCTCGATGCCCGCCAGCGTGCGCTCCAGCTCTTCCTGATCCAGGTCCTCGGTGAGGCGGTCGATCTCGCGCAGCAACGTATGATGGGTCCTGTCGCACCGCTCCGGCGTGGTCGAAGCGCCCAGGAAGATCATGCCCGCTCCGCGGGGCGTCTCCTGCCAGGCGCTGACCCAGTAGACCAGCCCCTGTTTTTCGCGCACTTCGGTGAACAGCCGTGCGCTCATGCCGCCTGCCAGGATCCCGATGACGACGCGCTGGGTGGGATAGTCGGCGGCCGTGACGTACACGCCGGGGAAGGCGATGCCGATCTGCTCCTGCTCCAACTGCTTGTCGTAGTGCGTCGTCCGGGCGGAGAACTCAGCACGGTAGTGCTCCCGGCCCGCGCGCGCCGCGGCGCCGAAGCCGGCGAACTCGCGCTCCAGCGCGGCGGCGACCCTGGCCGGTTCGACCGCCCCCGCCACGCTGACCTGCACCCGCCCGGCCGCGAAGAACTTCTCCCACTGGCCGACGACGGCGCCTCGAGTGATGTTCCCGATCGTTTCCGGCTCCCCCAGCGTATGGCGCCCCAGCACCGGTCCGTACACCTGCCGGCTGAGGTACTTGTCGGCCAGTTCCTGAGCGTCGTCCTGCAGAGCCAGGTGCTCCTGCCGGGTCAGTTCGATCGCCACGTCCAGCATGTCCTGCGGGAACGTGGGCGTCCGCAGGAACTCCGCATGGAGCGCTACCGCCTGTTGGAAGAACTCCGGCAGCACCGTGCAGGTGAACGTCGTCGTTTCCAGCCCGGCCCCGCCGCCGCGGGATGCCCCGATCGCGTCGAACGCGTCCGACAGGGCCCGGGCGTCGCGCCGCTCGGTGCCCTTGGTGATGGTGTCTTCCAGGATGTGGGCCAGCCCCAGCCGGTCGGGCGGCTCCTCGCTCATGCCGGCCAGCACGCGGATCTCCATCGACACCACGTGCCGCCCCGGCAGCGGCCGCACCGCGTACTCGATCCCGCACGGCAACGTATCATGGTGGTAAACCGCGTCCGCGGTCGTCGTCTGCATCAGTGCCTCCAGCCGGCCGGAATTCGTCACATCCTGCCGCCGGATGGAGCGTATTCGGCTCGAACGGTGAACGCAACCGCGCCGAAGCGGGCAACAGGGCAGCGAGGAAGCGGCGCGCGCATCCGCCCGGCGTGCCGGGACGTTTCACCCGCCGCCCGACGCCATGATGCGCCCCCAGAGCATCGACATCTGTTGCCAGACCAGGAAGACCACGAAGAGGACGACGCCGAAGCCCGCTGCGTTCGCCGCCCAGTGGTTCCGGTGGTCGGCCAGCAGCGCGCTGCGGTTCATCACTACCAGCAGGTAGGCCGCAATGATCGGCAGGAGAACGCCGTTAGCCGCCTGGGCGAACAGGATCGCGCGCTCCGGCCGCCAGCCGAGGCATGCGAGCACCGTCCCCACCGCCAGCACGAAGCCCCACACCGCCCGGAACCGCGCCGACTTCATGTCCGACGGCCAGCCCAGTATCCCCCGGGTGGCGTAGGCCGCCGCCAGCGGCGCGGTGATGGCGCTGGTCAGCCCCGCCGCCCCGAAGCCGACGGCGAAGAAGTTTCGCGCCCCGCGTCCCAGCAGCGGTTCGAGCTGCGTCGCCATTGCCGCCACGTCCTGGATCGCCGTGCCCACCGGGAAGGCGGCCGCGGCCGTGATCAGGATCGCCAGCGTCACGCCCCCCCCCAAGAGCACCGCCAGGGCCGAGTCCCACCGGGCCTGGTGCAGCGCCGCGGCGCGATCGGACGCACGGCCCCATTTCTCGCGGGCGGCGCTGGCGTGCAGGAAGAGGTTGTAGGGCACGACCGTCGTGCCGATCAGCGCGATGATGGTGACGCCCGATCCTGCCGGGACGGCGGGCCGGACGCCGCGCAGGATCGCGACCAGGTCCGGGCCGCCCCGCACCGCCGTGATGATGAACACGGCGCTCATCACGACCACCAGCGCGATCAGCACCCGTTCGATAAACACGTACCACCCCGTCGCCAGCACGACCGCCGCCGCCAGACCCACGACAATGGCCCAGGCGTTGCGCGAGGCGCCGGTCAGGATCTCCAGCGCGGAGGCCGCGCCGGTGACGTTGCCCATCTGATAGGCGGCGTTGCCGAAGGCGATGGCGGACACGACCAGAGCCACGGTCGCGCCGCGCGACGCCGGCCGGGTGAAGGTGTCGCGCAGGGCCTCACCCAACCCATGGCCGGTCACCACGCCCAGGCGGGCAGACATCTCCTGGAGAATCACGGTGGCGGCGACCGCGAAGGCAAGCGCCCAGACGAGCTGGTATCCGAACGCGGCGCCCGCCTTGCTGGCGGTGACGACGGTCCCCGGACCGATGAAGGCGGCCGTCACCAGCAGGCCCGGGCCGATCCGCAAGCGACGCAGGTTCATGGCTTCTCGCGACGACGGCGCTTGGGGCCCACACTCCACCTACCATCCGCCGTCGCCGACAGGGCCCTCCGGAACGAGCAGCAGTCGCACGCTCATAGGATCGAGGTTGAGTTCCACGAATCCATCCGGATCGGCGATGGCGCGGCTGCCGTTCACGTGCAGGTCCGGTCCCGTGGCCCGCGCGGGGCGCAATTGGGGCGCCAGGACGCCGACCAGTTCGCCTGGACCGCCCGCCTTCAACCGCACCGTCTGATTGCGGGTGGAACAGTTGTACACCGCGATGACGGACTTGCCCGGGACTGATCGCGAAAACGCCACCACCCGTTTCTCGTCGTCCGCCATCAGCGGACGGCAATCTCCGCGCCGGATCGGCTCGTGTGCCCGCCGGAGCGTATTGAGCAGCCGCGTCAGTTGCAGGAAATCCTCACGGTACCCTTCGGGCCTGGCCCCGGAGGGTCCATCGGCCGGCCACCACGTCGGCGCACGGGCCAGCGGCGGCGAGTCGCCGGTCATGCCCACCTCTTCGCCATAGTACGTGACCGCGGCCCCCGGATAGAACGCGCGGAAGGCGGTGATCATCCGCCAGCGGTCGGCCGGATCGATCACGTCGGCTGGCTCGCTCTTGGCCTCCGGCGTCCCCTCCGCATTTTGCGACGGCGGGCGGGATGCCCGGTCGCCCGCGGGCGGGGCGGAGGCCGGGGGGGGGTCCGTGTCCCGGGAGGCCGTGTCGGTCTTCTCCGCACCGTCGATTTCGGCGTCCGGCGGCGGCTGGGCCGGCCGCGGCGCCTGAGCGAGGCGCGAGAGGATGCGATCCGTATCGGGGCTGTTGAGCAGCGTCAGCAGCGCCGCGTTCGTGCCCGGCTGGAGGGTCTTGCGATTGGCTTCCAGCTCGTTCGACATGCGGCTGGGGGGCAGGTCCATCCGGGTGTCGGCCGAGAAGAACCGGCGCATGATCCCGGCGGCCTTGAAGTTGAACACCGTGTCCAGCTCGTCGCCCAGCAGCCAGTCGCCTGGGTCCTGCCACAATTCCCCGATGATGATCGCGTTGGGGTTGTACTTCTTCACCTGTAAGTGCCAGCGCTGCCAGAACCCGTGGTCGATCTGAGCGACGCTGTCCACCCGCCATCCGTCGATGCCGTCCGAAGGGTCGCCGTCTTCGTTGGGATCCAGATAGCGGCGGCAGATGTAGAACAGGTGGTTCTCGGCCAGCGGCGACAGGCCGGTGCGCGCCCGCCGGAGAAACACGCGGGCGCCGTTTTCCCCATCCGGCCCGTTCCACTTCACCGGCGGACCGGCCTCGGCCAGGTCGAACCAGACGGCATAGGGGGACGCGGAACCGTTGCGGCGCACGTCCTGAAACGCCCAGAAATCGGCGCTGACGCTGTTGAAGTCCACGTCCAGGACGACCTTGAATCCGGCGGCATGGGCTTCCTTGATGAACAGGAAAAACAGCTTGTCGCTTTCGGACCAGCTCCACGTTTCGGGTTCGTGCGTTTCGCCCGCGAGCTTCGCCAGGCTCCCCTTGACGGCCAGGTCGTCGTCAACGTGCCGCCAGTCGATCGTGTGCCACTTGAACTCTCCTGCCCCGGCGAACACGTGGCTGAGGATCAAGGCGTTGAAGCCCAGATCCTTCAGGTAGGGCAGCCGCTTGCGCAAGCCCTGCAAGTCGCCGCCGTATCGAAGCTCGTCGAGGTACTGCTGGCGGGCCTCATCCACGATCTGGCCGGCTTTGGGCCACCCCTCTCCCCACGCCCGCGTACCCGGCGGGTCGTTGTCCGTTGACCCGTTCGCGAACCGCGGCACCAGCACGTAGTACCACTGGGCGTCGAACGCCCAGTCCGGAAGATCGATCAGTCGGGTGATGGGGCGGTGCTGCTTGGGTGTGGCCGGTGTGGGCGGCTCGCTCGCGACGGGTTTCTGACCATCCGTCGGCGGCTCGGCCTGGGGCGCATCAGCGGGGCGGGGAGTCGGAGCTTCCGTCGGCGCCGGGCGCGGCGATTCGGGCGGCGTCGAGGCGGCATTCTGAGCGCGGACCGATGCCACTGTGACCGCGGGCGCACAGGTGAGCACCAGCAACTGAGTGTAGCGGAACCAGGGTGCAGCTTTCATCGCACGAGTGCTCCGGAAGAAACGACATCCACGGGCCGTCTATACGGCGGTCCGGCGGCCGGACCGCGCCAGTGTACACGCCGTGTTCGGCTCGCCAAGCGCCGCCCGCCATGAATGGCGGGGCTCGGGGTCTGGACCGGGTCGCCGTTCGACCTGCTCCGCCGGGCATGAATGCCGGGGCTCTGGGCGGCATCTATGCGCTGCCACTGGACGGCGCCCCGACGTCGGGCTTAAGGTCTGTCTGTGGCCCGGCTGGTGTACAAGACGATCGAGGGGATCAAGCTGCAAGCGTTCTCGGTGGCGGGGGAGGAGTCCGTCATCGTCCTGCCGGAGCACAACGTGTGCTTCGACCCCGGCCGGGCGCCGCGGGAGACCATTCCGATCGACAACATGTGCCTCACGCACGGCCACATGGACCACGCGGCCGGGGTGGCGTATTACTTCTCCCAGCGCACCTTCGTCGGGATCGCTCCGGGGCGGGTGATCTGCCACCGCGAGATCGCCCAGCACATTCAGCGTCTGATGGCGGTGTGGGCGGACATCGAGCGGCACCCGTCGCCGGGCGTCGTGTACGGCGTCGATCCGCTGGAAGACGTGCAGATCCGCCGCGGATTGCTGCTGAGGCCGTTCGAGGTCAACCACACGGCCGGGGCGCTGGGGTATACGCTGGTGGACGTGCGGCGCAAGCTCAAGCCCGAGCTGTCGGGCAAGACCGGTCCGGAACTGGTCGCGCTCAAGAAGCAGGGGATCGAGATCGAGAACGTGGTCGAGGTCCCGGTGCTCACCTGCACCGGCGACACGGCCGTGGGGCGATGGATGGACCTGGACTTCGTGCGTGGGACCGGCGTGCTGCTGGTCGAGTGTACGTTTTTCGAGCCGGAGCACCGCGAGCGGGCCCGCGCCGGGCGGCACATACACGTCTGCGACGTGCCGGCGATCATGGAGGCGGCGCCCGCCGCCCGGGTGGTGCTGACCCACATGACCCGGCGCACCGATCCGCGCTGGGCCAGGCAGACGCTGGAGCAACTGGTCAAACCCGCGGACATGGAGCGGATCTCGTTTCTGATGGAGCGCGATCGCCACTCGTCCGGACGTCACGCACGGCAGGACTCGGCCCGTCAGGGGGATTCCAAGTCCGACCGGGCGCGGTTGGATGGGGCACAGTCGCCCCAGCGTCCGGATGCCCGGGACGGCGACGTCCGGGAAGTGTGCTCTGATGGATGATCACAACGCCACCGTGTGTGAACTTCGCCGGATCGTGGACGACTTCGTAGCCGCCCGCGAGTGGCGCCGTTTCCATGATCCCAAGAACCTGGCCTGCTCGATCCTGATCGAGGCGGGCGAGCTGATGGAACACTTCCAGTGGCTGCGCACGGATGAACTGGCCGCCGTGCGCCACGACGACCGGAGAATGGCGGCCATCCGCGAGGAACTCGCCGACGTATTCGCCTACGTCCTTTCCTTCGCGGAGGCGATGGGCGTCGACCTGACGCAGGCGCTGGTCGACAAGATACGAAAGAACGAACTGAAATATCCGGTGGAGGAGTACCGCGGACGATACGGTAAAGATGACGCGGCCCCCCCTTATGAGGACGATCCGAACCTGGCAAGACGCCGGGAAGAGCCACGTGGAGCGTGAAGTGAGCGAATCTGCACGCTTGTCGACCGCCGTCAGCGAGGGACGTCAACTCGGTTTGGGGGCGGACGATCCCATGGCCGAAGCCCCAGACTACCTGTCGCGGCAGTTGCTCACGTACATCGGGAACAAGCGCGCACTTCTGGGGCACATCGGTCGCGCGGTCGACCGGGTCAAGCGTCGGCTCGACAAGCGGCGCATACGGGTTTTCGACGCGTTCAGCGGCTCAGGAGTGGTGTCGCGGTTCCTCAAGGCTCACGCCTCGCTGCTCATCAGCAACGACCTCGAGGACTACGCAGCCGTCACGGCACGCTGCTACCTGCGGAACCGGAGCACGATCGACCTGCCGGCACTCTCCCGAATGGTCGCCGATTTCAACGCGAGAATACTGACGGAGTCGATGGCTCCCGGATTCATCGAGGAGCTGTATGCCCCGCGGGATGAGAACAACATCACATACGAAGACCGGGTGTTCTTCACCAAGGACAACGCACGGCGCCTCGACGGGTACCGACGCCTGATCGACACCGCGCCATCGGACGTGAGGGAACTCCTTCTCGGCCCGCTGCTGAGTGAGGCGTCCATCCACGCGAACACGGCTGGTGTCTTCAAGGGGTTTTACAAGAATCGGAAGACGGGAGTCGGTCAATTCGGAGGAAGCGGCTCCGATGCGTTATTCCGCATACGCGGCGGAATCCGACTGGACGTTCCGGTCCTGAGCAACTTCGAATGCGAGTATCAGGTTTACCAGGAAAACGCGAACGCGCTTGCATTGAAGCTGGGGGCGCTCGATCTGGCCTACATCGATCCACCGTATAACCAGCATCCCTACGGGTCGAACTACTTCATGCTCAATCTTCTCGTTCACTACGAGCGCCCGCGCCACGTGAGCCGTGTGTCAGGAATACCCACGAACTGGCGACGCTCAGGCTACAACGTCCGAGCCAGGTCTTTGCCGCTGCTCAGTCAGCTCCTGGAGGGAATCGACGCGCCTTTCCTGTTGATCTCCTTCAACAACGAAGGATTCGTATCACGCGCACAGTTGCGCTCGCTGTTGGATACTTTGGGGTCCGTCGAGACGATCGACGTCTCGTACAATGCCTTCCGCGGCAGCCGCAACTTCAACAACAGGCCCATACACGTAACTGAACAGTTGTTTCTGGTTGAGAGACGGTAATGGCCGCCCCAGGCGCCGGAGCGGACGCGGGGGGAGGCGGAGTTTTCTGATCCCGGTCCGGGGGCCGGTCGGGCGGCCTGACGGTCCAGCGCACATCGCTGGCGCGGCGTCATGGGTTCGGCAGAAGCGGGTGCATCGCCGCGCGGCCGGGCCGCCGATCGCGCACTCCAACTGACCGTGCGCCATCATGCGCGGCCCGCGAGCCGCGGGCTTCAGCCCGCGCGGACGTGCCGACTTCGCATCGGTCACCCATCGCGCACGGTGATATGGAACCTCAGCCCGCCGCGCGGTCCTGCCACGGACCACCCACCGGTGGCATCACGCAGGACGCGCCCGGCTCATGGCGGTTCCGCCCGTGAACTGGAACCGAACGCTCCTCTGGTGTGTCAAAGAGCAGGGACTATGATCCGCCCTGGCTGGGCGGGGCCCGGCCCCACGCGAACGTCCGGTCCACGGGGTCTGGCGGCCCGCCAACGAGGTACGCATTCGTGTCCAATCCCACCGTCCGCCTGCCGATCCTGTTGTGTGCAGCTCTGGTCCTTTCGTGGCCCGCCGTTCCCGGCCGCGCTGCGTATGAATCACCCGGCCGCGCCGCAGACGAACCGCCCGAACGCGCCGACGCCGACGCCGGGAAGCTGCAGGAAAAGACCGTTTATATCCCCTACGACAGGCTGCGGGAGATCTTCGAGCGCGAGGGCCGCGGCGTCTATCTGCCCTATGAGGAGTTTCAGGAACTCTGGCGGGCGGCCGCGGCGGCGAAGCGCCCCCCGCCGGAAACCTCGCCGCCGGTCGAAGCGCTCGTCTCGCAGATCCTCAGCGAGGCGACCGTCTCGCGCGACGTAGTGCAGGTGCGGGCGACGGTCAGCATCGACCTGCTGACCGACGGCTGGCACGAGATCCCGCTTCGGCTCGCCGATGCGGCGGTCACCTCCGCGGTCCTCGACGACCGGCCGGCGCGGCTGGTGAGCGATCGTGCCGGCGGCCACCGCCTGCTGATCGAGAAGAGGCCGGGCGACCCCGAGCGGATCGAGTTGTCGCTGGAATACGCGAAGGCCTTCACCCGGTCGCCGGGGCGGAACAGCGTCTCGTTCGACGCGCCGCAGGCGCCGATAAACCGCTGGCAGGTGCGGATCCCCGAAACCGGGGTGAAGATCGACATCCACCCGATGATCGCCGCCACGCAGGCGCCGGCCGAAGGCGCCGAGGGCACGCCCGAAGAGGGAACGGCCGTGCTGGCCTTCGTGGGGGCGGCGCCGTCCGTGCAGATCGACTGGACGCTGCCGGCCGAAGGCGCAACGGGCCTGAAGGCGCTGATCGGCGTGCAGACGGTCCAGCGGGTGTGGATCCATGAGGGGGTGGTGCGCACACAGGCGCAACTCACCTATGACATCCGGCGCGGCGCCGTGGACCGGCTGAGCCTGGAGGCGCCCGCCGATCAGAAGGTCGTCAGCGTCTACGACGCCAACGTCCGCCAGTGGTCCGTCGAGCCGGCCGGGGACGTGCAGCTCATCAGCGTGGAACTGTTCGAACCCAGCCAGGCGACGCAGGAAGTATCGGTCGAACTGGAGCGCTTCATCGACTTCAGCACCGGCCAGACGCTCACCGCGCCGGTGGTTCGCGCGTTGGACGCAGGACGGCAGCAGGGGCTGGTGGGCGTGGGCGTCGCGGAGGGGCTGCGGGCCGAGCCGGTCCGGTGGACGGGCCTGATGCAGATCGACGCGGCGGAGATGCCCAAGCCGTCAGGCGCAGGCGCGGCGGCCGGGCCGTGGGCGCTGAGCTTCCGCTTCGCGAGCGTCCCGTTCGACCTGGCGCTGAAGGTCGAGAAGATCGAACCGCGCATCACCGTCGACGCACTCGCGGAAGTGCGGCTGGAACCGCACGGGATCACCGGCGAGTTCCAGGCGATCTTCACGATCGAAAAGGCGGGAATCTTCAGCCTGGAATTCGAGCTTCCCGCGGGCTACACACTGTCCGGCGTCCGCGGTATCTCGGCGCAGGGGGTGACGCCGGTGGTGGTGGAAAGCCGCCAGGTCTCGGCCGGCGACCCGCCGCGGCTGACGGTCAACCTCTCGCGGCGGGCCATCGGCCGCGCCGGCTGCGCGGTCTCGCTCTTTCGCGCGCTCGATGAGGCGGACCTGCGCACGCCTACGGGCAGGTCGATCGACGTCCCCATCGCCATCCCGAGGGTCGTCGATTCCCGGCTCGAGCGCACGTCCGGCCGCCTCATCGTCGGCACGCCGGAGAGCCTGCGGGCCAGCCCGATGAACGCTTCCGGGCTGCGGACGATCCCGGCGGCCGAAGCACTGGCCGAACGCACCGCCGCCCCGACGAAGGAAGTTGCGGAAGGATCGCTGACGTATTCGTTCGCCGACGAACCCGTCGCGCTGACGCTGCGGGTCGAGCGGCGCAAGCCTTACGTCACGGCGCGACAGTTCCTGTTCGCCCGGATCGAGCCGGGCGTAGTGAAGTACGATGCGAGCTTTCTGTATGACATCCGCTACAGCGACGTGGAGTCGCTCCGGATCGACGTTCCCAGCGACCTGGTCGGCCGCATCCAGTGCGATACGAAGGGCGTCCGTGAGTCGGTGATCGAGCCGGCGCCGAACGACCTGGCCCAGGGCTTCACCGCCTTGCGCCTGCGTCACGACGCCCGGTTCGCCCGCAACGCCGTCGTCAAGTTCTCCTGGGAAACAAAGCTCGAATCGCTCGACGTGGGCGAAAGCCGCGACTTTGCCATTCCCCGACTCAAAGCGATGGAGGTCGATCGGGCGTGGGGGCAGATCGCGCTGGCCAAGGCGGAGACGATCGACGTCCGCCCCGCCGGTGGGCCGGAAGCGGCGGCGACGGGGCTGCGCCCTATCGATCCGCGGCACGACCTGATGGACGGCATAGCCTCGATCGCCGCCGACGCCGCCCGGGCGTTCGAGTTCCACCAAGACTGGTCGCTGGTGGTCACCGCCACGCGCTACAAGCTGGAGGAGGTGAAACGGACCAGCATCGAACGGGCACTCCTCCGCATGGTGGTCACGCGCGGCGGACAGGTTTCGGTGCAGGCGCTGTATCGCCTCCGCAGCGCCCATCAGCGTCTGGCGCTCAAGATGCCGGGCGGCGTCGAGTTCGATACCGATCCGGTGCGGATCAACGGCCGTCCGGTTTCGCTGGAGCGCGGCCAGGCCGATGAGTACTTCGTGCCGCTGGGCGGGCAGGACCCAGACGTGCCGTTTCTGCTCGAAGTCCGTTACACCCAGCCGCGGGGCGGAACTCGATTCAGCCCGCCGGTGTTCCCGTCCGAACCGGCGGTGCAGAAGGTTTGTGTGACGGCTTATCTGCCGCCCGAGCGGGTATTCCTCGGCTCGATGGGGCCGTGGACGGATGAACTGCGGTGGGAGTGGCGCTACTGGCGAGGATTCGTGCCCAGGCCGATGACGTACGATCCGTTGCTGCTCGGCTGGGTGAGCGAAGGCGTCTCGCTGCCGGCCGGTCCTTCGGACAGCTTTCAGGTCGACGGACTGCCCTTTGCGTTCTCCGCCCTCCAGCCGCCGGCGCCGCCGGAGGGGACCCTGTCGCTGGTCACGATGGACGAGGACTGGTGGAACGGGCTGGTGCTGGGCGCGCTGCTGATCGGCGGGCTGCTCCTGCTGCGGGCGGGCGGCGGCGCGCGTTTCCTTGCCGTCGGCGCGTTTCTGACCGCCGGCATCCTGTGTGGCGTGTTTCTGCCTACGCTCTCGCTGCAGTTGTTCGACCCGGTGACGGGTTGCGCGATTCTCGTCGTGCTGGTCGTGTGGCTGGTGCACTATCTCGTGCGGGTCCGGCCGCACGATCCGGTGCTGCTGGCCCGCAGGCAGGCCCGTGAGGAAACGCGCCTGGCACGGATCCGCGCGGGGACGCGACAACCCGCGGTCGCAACGCCCACCCCCGAGCAGCAGAAGGGCGGGCCGCAGGATGAATAGCACGCACAAGTGGTTGACGCTTTTCGCCGTGCTGGCCGCCGGGCCGTTCGACGCCGTCGCGATCGCCGCCACCGGTGACGTCGAGGAACGCATCCGCGAGATCTACGTCCCGCTGGAAGAGTTCACCCGGATCGTCCAGGAGCAGGGCGAATGCGTCCTGCTATCGCGCGATGAATATGAATCGCTGTTGCAAGCCGCCGCGCCGCAGGATCCCGAGCAGCCGGCGCCAAGGGCGGCGGCCGTCATCTCGGCGGACTACTCCATCACGCTCGGGCGCGATCGGGCGACGATCAACGGCCACCTGATTCTGGATGTACTCGAACCCGGCCTTCGGGCCGTGGCGCTCGACGTGGCGCACGTCGGCGTGCGCGGTGCGCAGCTCGACGGCGTTCCTGCGCCGCTGGCGCGAAGCGGGTCCGACGGGTTGACGTTGTTTGTCGAGGGACTCGGCCGGCATGAGCTGACGCTGGACATGACGGCGCCGGTGGAGACTTCGGCGGCGCAGCAGACGCTGAGGTTTCGATTGCCCGATCCTGCGGCGCTGCGCATGTCGATCGTCGTTGCCGGCGACGTGGAGATCAAGAGCGGCGCGGCGGTGGTCAGCCGCGTGTTCGACGAAGCCGCCCAGGTGACGCGCTTCGAGGTCCTGCCACAGCCCGGCCACGCCGGCGGGGCACAGCGCGAAGGCCGCCGATCGTCGCGCATCGATCCCTCCCCGGAAGCGGGCGCGGTGACGCTGGTGATGACGCTCAACAACCGGCTGTTGCAGGCCCAACGGGCGGTGACGGCCCGCGGCGTGATCGTGGACGAGATCACGGCCTCCTACGAGCGGCTCCATGCCACGTTCCTGATGACCGTGCTGCACCAGGCCGTCGACGAGTTCCGGTTCAGCGTCCCCGGAGGCTTCGAGGTGACCGACGTGACGTCGCCGCTGCTGTCGCGGTGGGCGGTCGTGGCGGCGCCATCGGGCAGCGTACTGGACGTCCGCCTGCGGGAATCGGCCGCCGACAGTGTCGTCGTCGGCATCTCCGCAATCAAGACCGGCGGCGATCCGGCCGCATGGACGCTGCCGCCTCTGGCCCCGCTGGACGTGGTGGCGGAGGCGGCGGTCGTCGCGCTGCTGCTGGAGGACCGGTTGACGCTTCAAGCCCTGACGACGGACAAGCTGATCCCAATCGACGCCGGCGTCATCACCGAAGCGCTGTCCGCCATGATGTTCGGAGGCGAACCAGGCGCGCCGCGGCTGCGGGCGGTGGCCGCGTTCTATTCGCCGATGGGTTCCGAGGGCTTCGACGCCACCGGAGTATTTCGTCAGCCCGCGGGCCGGCTGAACGTCACCACGAGCCTGCTGCTGACGCTCAGCGAGAAGGAGCTGCGCGTGCAGGGCGGATTCGCCCTGAACCCGGCAGCCGAACCGCTGTTTGCCGCCGAGATCGAAGTGCCCGACGGGTGGCACGTCTTGAGCGTGACGGATGCCGACGGCGCGGCCGTGCCGTTCGAGACGCTGGACGCGACGGACGCCGGTGCGAACCGGTCAGCGCGGGTCCGCGTCGCCTTTCCCGGCGGCATCGCGCCGGGCACGCAGCGCAGCATCTATTTCCAGGCGGTCCACACGCCCGCCGGCTGGCTGTCGGCGTGGCAGTCTGCGCAGGTCACGTTTCCAGCCTTCGCGATACGCGGCGCCGACCGCGAGGCCGGCGCGATCGCCGTGGACAGCGGCGACGAGATGATCGCCTATCCTGAGTCGGTCGAAGGGCTGACGCCGCTGGACGATGCCGACAAGGCCGAATACGGGCTGTCGGCGGTCACCGGCTCGTGGCAGGCGCCGGCGTTTCGATTCGAGCGCCAGGAAAGGCCCTTCCACGCGACGTTTCGGATCGAGCGGGTCGCGCCGCGGCTGACGGCCAAGGCGTATTCGTTTCTCCACCTGGCGCCACATCTGCTCTCGACTCACTATGAGGTCGTCTTCGACGTAGAACGTGCGAAGACCAACGCGGTGTCGCTTTCGCTGCCGGCCGGCATGCCCGCCGACGTGTCCATCACCGGCGTCGATGGCGCCACGGTCAAAGAGTACGCCAGCGCGCTTGTGGGCGATCGTCGCCACTGGACGGTCCATCTGACGCAGGCCCGGCGGGAAACCGTCCGTCTGGCGATCGAGTTCGACCAGCCGCTCGACGCCTCGCAGGCGGCCGAACTCGCGCTGCCGATGGTCCGGGCTGAGGCCGTCGCGTACCAATCCGGCGTGGTGGCCGTGGAAAGCAGTGCAGAAGTCGATCTCGAAACGAAGACGGCGCTGCGCCGGGTAGACGTGGGCGAACTGGCCGGCGCCGTGTACCAGCCGCGGCGCGGCGCGGCCGGCGGGTTGGACGTGTTCGCCTACGTGGGCGACGATCCGGCGGTGGCGGTCACGGTCGCTCGACGTACGCCCTACGGGCTGCCGACTGCGATCGTTCAGCGGGCGGAAATGGTCACCCAGGTCTGCGCCCAGGGGGCCGCACAGACGGCCGTGCGCCTCATGCTCCGCACATCGGCAGCGTTTCTGGAGGTCGACCTGCCGGCCGCGTCCGAACTGTGGTCAGCCACGATCGACGGCAAGCCGCTGCAACCGCAACGCGAGGCCGATCGCCTGCTGCTGAGCCTGCCCGCACAGGACCGGCTCCTGGACGTACGCATCATCTATCAGACGCAGGCCGCGCCGGTGACCACGTGGGGAGAAGTCGCCCTGGCGTCGCCGCGGTTTGCGGTCCGCGCCGAGGGCGACGGAGCGAAGGCGATCGACGTGCCCAGCGCCGATCTGCGATGGAACGTCCACCTGTCCACCGGGTTTCGCCTCGCCGGCTACGAGGGCACGGCCAACACGGCCCAGCTTCCAACGCCCGAACCGGCGGCCTGGTCGGTCGCCAGACTGCTGTGGCGCGCCACGGGTGGCATACACCTGTTTTATCATGACTGGTGGATGCCACGCCTCAGTCGGGCGCGGGAACTGGCTCTTCCGAATATGAGAGGACTTTACTCCCTTGGCACGCCGAGCGCCGCTGAGCCGGTTCAGAGACGGGAGGAGGCCGTCGAATTCGAGGATGCGCGCAAGGATCGTCAACCGCCGCCGCCGGCGGCGGAGGGTCCGGACGCCCGAGAGAAGGCGGCCCCCGCGGAAGCAGACGGAAGAGCCGGCATCGCCCCGCAGTTCGTTCCGTCTCCACCTTCGTCCGCGAGGAGCTTCTGGGCATTGGAAGGCGTTCGCAGCCTGACGATCGACCTGGCACCCACCGGCCCCGGCGTCACCTTCACCAGTCTGGGCGCGGATCCGCACCTGCAACTGACACTGGCGAACGACCGTCGCATCACTGCACTGGGCTGGGGATCGGCGTGGGTCGCGGGGCTGATCGGACTGCTCCTTACTCCGCGCCCGGTGCGGACCCGGGCGCTGTACGTTGCGGCGGTAGCGTTGGCGGCCACGGTGGTTCCGATTCTCTTCGGCAACTCGGAACTTATCCGCGTCGCCAATCCGGTCTTCTATGCCGTCATGCTGCTGGTGCCGTTCTACGTCGGGGTACGGCTGGTTCGGTGGATCGTGGCCGTCGCCGGTCGGCCGGTCCGTCTCCGCGCCGCGACGGCGACGATGCTGATCGTGGCCGGGGTTCCGAGCGCGATGGGTGAACCACCCTCAGAACGAGGCACGCGCGAGGACCCGGTCGTTGTTGAGGTCTCAGAACCGCTCCCACCGATCGAACTGCCCGACGACGCGGTTCTCGTACCCTATGATCCCGCCGCCGCGCTCGGCCCGGATGGCGCGCCCAGGCCGGGGCGTGAGGTGCTGCTGCCCTACGCGCTGTTCCAGGCGCTCTGGTCCGCCGCTCATCCAGCGGCGACGGGGGACGCTTCGAGTCTGCCGGCGCCTTTTGCGCTCGCGGGCGGGGCATTCACGGCGACCCTCGGCGACGGCGACGACCTCGACATCCAGGGGCATCTGGAGATCGTCGTCTACGCTGACGGCGTGGTGGCGATCCCGCTGACGCTTGCCGGAGCGGTCCTGTCCCGTGTCACGCTCGACGGGCAACCGGCGCAGCTCGGCGCGCCGGCCGCGGAGCGCGCCGGAGCCTCGAGCGATTCATCGGACGCCTCGCGCGAATCGGCGGACACGCCGTTCGTCCTCCTGGTGAAAGGCCAGGGACCGCATCGACTCGACCTGGCCGCCAGGATCCGCATCACGCGACAAGGCGGCTGGCGCGTCGCCTCCGGGCGGATCCCCAGCGCGCCTGGAACGGCCTTCACGCTGCACGTCCCCGACGCCGGCACCGAGATCCGGCTCGACGGGTTGCACGACCGGCGCAGCTACGAATCGCAGAGGCCGGGCGAGACAATCGCCACCGCGCTGGGTCCGGACGGCGGCGTGAACCTGCGATGGCGCCCGCGCGTCTTCGAGGGCGGCGGCGATGCAAGCATCACGGCCGCATCCGAGGCGGTGCTCGACGTGCGCGAGGACGGCGTGCGGCTGGTGTGGCGCCTGACTCTGGACTGCGGCCGCGGCGAGCCTGACGCCTTTCGGCTGACCGTGCCGCGCGACTACCTTGTCCATTCGATCAGCGGCCCCAACGTGCGCGGGTGGAACCGAAGCGAGGCTGACGCCTCGGAGGTGAGCGTCCTCCTCCTGCAGCCGGGCAAAGGGACTCAGTCCTTGACCGTAGTCCTCCATCGGCGCGCCGACCTCTCATCCGCTGCGGCCGTCGAGTTCGATGCGCCGGCCGTTCACGTGGTCGGGGCGGCGCTTCAGAACGGCCGGCTGATCATCCGCCGCAGCGCGCTGCTGGATCTGGCGGCCGTTTCCACCTCCGGCGTCACCCGCATCGATACGCCCGGTGACGCGGAGAAGCTGATCGCCCGTGCCCCCGACGCGACGGCAAGCCCGCTCGGCACGGTGGTGTATCAGTCGTACCAGTTCGCGGCCGTGCCGTTCGTCTGTCGCTTCAGCGCGAAAGCCGCCGCGTCCGACTGGTACGCCCAACTGCAAAGCGTCCTGCGGATCTCAGAGCGACGGCGCACGCTGGAAACGCGGGTGACCGTCACGCCGAGACGACAGCCCGTTCACCGCGTGCAGATCGGCGTCCCGGCGGACCTCGAAGTCGAATCCGTGGAAACCTCCGGGACGTTCGAATGGGCGGTAAGCGACCGCGAAGGCGAGGCTGCGCGGCGGACGTTGACCGTGCGCCTGACCACCGGCCAGAGCGCTGCCTTCCCCATCATCCTGCGCGGCACGCTCGGCGAGGAAGGGCCGATCGAAGAGATGTCGCTGCCGGTCATCGCGGTGATCGGCGCGAAAAGCCAGCACGGTGAAATCGCCATTCAGACGGACCCGGCGTTCGATCTGGCCGTCGAGGCGATCCGCAACTGCCGCGAAATCCCGCTGGAGCGGACCTACCCCTGGCTGGCCGAGCCGCAGCGCCCGCTGGCGCGGGCGGCACTGAGCCACTCGGGAGTGGACTACGAGGCGCAACTGCGGATCACGGCGCGCCGGCCGGTCGTCACCTGCACCACCATCACCAACGTGCGCGTCACGCAATCGACGATCGAGGAGACGCTCCTGCTCGATTTCGACGTGGCCCAGACCGGCATTCGCGAGATCGTCTTTGTGCTGCCGGGTTCCCTGAAGGACGCCCGCGTATCGGCGCCGATGCTGCGGCACAAGACGGTTGAGCCGCTGACGGAAGGGCCTGAGTCCGCCGTGCGCCTGCGTCTGACGCTGCAGGACGAGATCATGGGTGGCGTGCGGGTGCTGGTCGAGAACGACCGGTTGCTGGGCGCTTCCGCCTTTCGGGCGCCGTTCGCCGTGGTCGAAACCGGCCGGACGCACCGGCGATACGTCGCGTTCGAAAGCGCCGGACGCGACGAGATCGAGGTGGAATCACAAGTGGACGTCGAGCCGCTGGTGCAGGGCCAGAACGAGTGGCACATGCTCACGAACCTCGTCGGCGCCGCGCTGACCCGGGCTTACGTCGCCACCGGCGATCACCCCGAGCTTACGCTGCAAGCGCGGCCGCGGGCGATGCTGGAGACCACCGGGGCGAGGATCGGCCTGGCCCGGGCGGTGCTCGTCGCGGATGCCGGCGGCGCGTATCGAGCGACGCAGTTCTATCGGATGGAGAACCGCAGCGAGCCGTTCCTCGAAGTGGTCCTCCCGCCGGGGGCCACGCTGTGGAGCGTGCAGGTGGCCGGCGAGTCGGTGAAGCCCGCCGGAGCGGCCGGGACCGCTGGCGAACGGCGCGTCCGCGTCCCGCTCATCAAGTCTGCGGCCGGCGAGCTGGACTACGAGGTGGCGCTGAAGTACGCCGGACAACTACCCCCCCCCGGCGCCCTACGAACGGTGGATTTCCCGCTGCTCCGCGCCGCCAACGTTGCGGTCGAGCTGAGCCAGGTGAGCCTGCTGCTTCCGGATGAGCTGCGATGGTTCGATTTCGGCGGCGCCATGCGGCGGGTGGACGACGAGGCGGAACTGGCCGCGGGGTTCGTGCGCTATCAGACGCGGCAGACCGAGCGGCTGGAGCAAACACTGGAAAGCGACAGCCCCTTCGCCCGGATCCGGGCCGCGGCCAGCCTGAACGAAGTGGCGTCTGCGACCGAGCAGATCCGCCGGGTGGCGTCCTCCTTCCGCCGCAGCGCCGCGCTTGACGTGGAACTCGAATCCAACAAGGCCGCCGTGGGCCGGGCACTGGTTCAACAACAACAGCAAGAGCTGCTGCAGCAGTCCGCACAGGCGGCGCAGGCCCTGGACAACCGCGCCAAGCTCGACGTGCTGTACGACCAACAGCACGTGGTCAGAGCCCGAAACCAGGTGCAGGAACTGTCCGGCAATTTCCAGCCGCCTGTACCAGCGGAGGGCGGAAAGGAGGCGCCTGCCCCGTTCGACAGGGAATGGCTCAAACGCAACACCCTTGAGGGCGCCGCAGGCGCCGCAGGCGAGGCGGCAAGGCAGATCGAGTCGCGCCTCGATCGAGATGACGCCACCGCGGTAGGGCAACAGGTCGTCCAACCGCCGCCGCCGCAATTCAAGCAGCGGGCGGTCGAAGACACGAAAGCCGCCCCCCCCGGCGAGCAAGCGCCCACCCGGCGGGGCGGTCGCGCCGCCGGCGCCGACGAGCTGGCGCGGGAGTATCAGGCGCAGTTGGAACAGGCCGGCGCCCCGCCGGTCGCAATGCCTCCGGCGCCGCTCGCCGGTGGTGATACCCGCGGCGGTGGCGGCCAACCCCTGGCGCTCACCGGGCTGGTGGTCGATTTCCCCCTGCGCGGCAGCGCGTTCCACTTCACCACCCCGCGTGGCGATGCCACCGTCACCGCCCGAGCGGTGTCGCGCGGCTTCCTCGAAAGCCTTTCGCGCTTCGGCCTCACCTTGCTCGCGGTGGCCGGCTTCACACTGGTGTACGTGCTGGCGACGCATTTCAGACTGCGGGAGCATCTCGGCGGCGCGGGCGCGACTTCGGTCATCGTCCTGGGCACTCTCAGCGTGCTGGCCGGCATTCTGCCCGTGGTCGGCGCGTTCGCCGTGATCGGCGGTCTGGTGGTTCGCAAGCGGGTGCGCGCGGACCGAGCGACCATATCCGGAAGCATGATGTGAGCGGATCGGGCGTCCCCGAACCTGCCGGGCTGATCGCGCGCTGTAGCGCCGCCGTGCTGGACGGAGCGCTGGTTTTCGCACTCACGTCCGCCGTCGTCGGGCTGGGCCGGATCGGTGACCGTTACATTCCTTTTGAGTTCACGCTTCTGCTGGCGTGGGTGGCGCAGGCTGTGCTGGCGGCGATCTGTAAACGCCGAACGCCGGGCAAATGGCTGCTGGGGCTGGCAGTACGGCGGGTCCATGGCGGCACGCCGGGCGTCCTGCGCCTGGCCATACGGGAGGCAGCTCGCCTGGCGGCCCTGCTGCCGCTGGGGATGGGCGTGTGGGGGATCGGGCTGTCACGGACGAAACGCGGCTGGCACGATTATCTTTCCGGCACGCGCGTGGTCCAGGAACCGGCCACGGCGTCACGGCGGCGGCGGGCGGCGCGGATGGTCGCGCTCGGGCTGGTCATTCTGTTCGGTTGGTTGGCGGCCCCACGGGCGCGGCTTTACGTTCGCGCTGCGCGGATGATCCCCCCCGCGGCGACGACGCCCACGGGCCTTCTTCCGCCACGAGACATCCGCGTCGTGGCGCCGGCGGAGCACACCGCTCTGGCCCGCTGGCTGGACGTGTGTGGCCTGCCGCCGGAGGAGTACGCCGTCGCCATCGCCGCCCGGCACCAACTGACGATCTTCGGTGAATTCCATCACGTTGCTGACAACCTGCGATTCCTGATCCGGATCCTTCCTGATCTCTATCACCGTGCGGGAGTCAGATGCCTGGCGATGGAGGCGCTGGTGTGGGAAGACGACGCGGACCTGCTGCGATTGGTCACGTCAGCCGAGTTCGACCGCCGGCAGGCGGTGACGCTGGCGCGCCACCAGGGCTGGAAATCCTGGGGCAGCCGGGAGTACATCGACGTCCTGGAGGAGGTGTGGCGTTTGAACCGGAGTCTGCCGGCAGGTCAGCCGCCGCTGCGCGTGATCGGCCTGGACCGGGAGTGGGACATGCCATCATGGGCATTGGTGGGACTGGGGGACGACACCCAGGCCGGCCCCTGGTGGGAGCGGCTGCGCCTGCTGCGTGTGTCGCTCGACCTGCCCCTCATGGCCCGCCGCGACGAGTTGATGGCCTGGCGGCTCGAACGCGAGGTATTCGCCACGGGTCAGCGCGCCGTGGCCTGGGCGGGGGCGGCGCATGGCTACACCGACTATGCCCGGCCGCTCGTGTTCGGCGACTCAACGAGCGCGCGGAGGCGCCGCATGGGTGCGATCCTCCGATCCCGCTACGGCCAGCAGGTCTGCCACCTCCGCCTGCACGATTCGGCGTCCGAAGGTCCGGCGCTGGCCGCGTTGATCGAGGCCGTTCAGGCGGACCGCGGACATGCTCCCGTCGCGTTCGACCTCGCCGGATCACCCTTCGCGGACCTGCGCGACGAGGGCGGACAGGAATACCGCCGCGATCCCAAGGCGCGCTTCTGTGACTTCGCGACCGGGTACCTGTATCTTGCGCCACTGCACGCGCAGCGGCACTGCGCCTGGGAGAGTGATTTTATCACCCGGTCGATGTTCCTGCGCGATAAACCTTACTATGAGGCGTACACGGGCCGGCGGCTGCGGGACGCGCAAGAGGCCGAT
>QZJT01000003.1 GCA_003597935.1 Phycisphaerales bacterium
CGCATGCGTCCGGGTGGCCATACTGGCGCATGCGTCTGGGTTGCCACACTGCCGGCGCTCCACCGTGCCGCTTCCGATTGCCAGTTCGATCGGATGCCGCGCAGCGTCCCGTAGAGGTAGAGGGCCGCCAGGTCTCGGGGATGACAGGGCGGCTTGCCGCGGTGCAGGACGTACTCCGCCTCCATCCCCCCGAACGTCTCGGCGAACGGGCTTCTTCGCCGGCATCCTGGTGCTGGCCACCTCGTTCTCCCCGAACGTCTAGACGAACGGGGCCGACTTGAGCATCGCGTCCATATGGCAGAGCTGGTATTCGACCGGAAGGGCGTCCTCCAGCCGATGCTCCCACAGCACGAACTGCTCGCGTGGAACCTCAGGGGTGCGAAATCCGCTCGGAGGTGCGAAATCCGCTCATGGGGGCCTCCCTGCCAAAGGGGTGTCGTTCGGTGCGCATCACACATATCATCATCTGACCCGCGCGTCCAGCACTGCCCGCAGCCCGCCGGGCGAGCGGCGAGGGGTGAGGAGCGCAGGGCGAGCCTCCAAGGCGTCGCCGATTATGCCAACAGCCTGGTAAGGGAGCGGCCCCAGAGCGCACGGCGTTCCGTCAGGACGGGGCCTGCGGCCGGCGTGACGCTTGTCCCCGTGACGCCTGCCGGCGTGTCACGGGGCCGTGCGTCTTCTACAATAACGGCGGAGTTCGCCATCGATGAGCGCAGCACCTGCTGCGAGCAAGAAGGGAAGGAACACGAATGTCCGTCTCTGAGTATCGCTCCCGGTCGACCTGTTTGGCGCTGTTCCTGGCCGCAGCGACGGCTGTTGCAGTGGCCGCGTCGTCTGCGCTGGCCCAGAACGACGGCTTGCCCGCGGCCACCGGGGGCAAGCCGAAAGCGGTCATCGTCGATCCCGAGTTCGACTTCGGCACGGTCTGGGTCGGCAAGGACATCATTCTGCGGCACAGCTTCGTGCTGAAGAACGAGGGCGACGCCGACCTTCGGATCCTGGCGACCAAGACGTCCTGCGGGTGTACGGCCGTCGGCGATCATCCGGACGTGCTCAAACCCGGCGAGAGCTGCAACATCCCCTTCGAGATGGAAAGCTGGAGGCTGGTCGGCCCGGAGGGGGGGCGGTTCGCCAAGTCGGCCGCGGTGGTCACCAACGATCGGGAGCACTCCCACGCGGAAGTGCTGCTGACCGGATACGGCCGCTTTCACGTGCAGTTCCCGGCCGCGGTCCATTTCGGAGCGCTGCGCGAAGACTCGGCGGTGGAGAAGATCGAGTCGATCATCAACAACACCGAACAGCCGATGGTGCTCACTCTGCGCGACGCGCCGGCGGCCGGCGAAGGCCCGTTCACCTTCGAGCTGATCCAGAAGGAACCGGGCAGAGCCTACGAACTGAAGGTCGTCACGACGCCGCCACTGGGCGAGGGGCGGGTCGCCGCGGAGGTTCTCATCGAGACGAACGTGCTGCAGCAGCCCGAGCTGCGCATTCCGGTCTTCGGCACCGTTCCGCAGCGGCTGGAGGTGCGCCCGCCGTTCCTGATGTTCAATGAACGGCGGCTGACGGTCCCGGTGTCGCTGACCAACAACGGCGCCCGCCCCGTGAAGGTGACGTCCGTGGTCAGCGACGATCCATCGCTGACCGTGGAGGTACAGGACGACGATCCGGGGCGTCGCTACACCATCAACGTAACCTTTCCGCGGAACTACGTGTCCGCCCGCGGCGAACGCCGGCTGGTGATCAGCACGGACGACGCGGCCGTGCCCCGGATCGAGATTCCCATCCGCCCGCCGACGCAGAGTCACAGGAAACACCCAGCGGAAGACCTGGTGGGCCAACCCGCGCCCCCCTTCGAGTTCACGACCCAGGACGGCATCACGGTCAACAACCAGATGCTCTACAGCCATGATGCGGTCGTGCTGACCTTCTGGGCGGCGGATTGCCCCTACAGCAAAAAGGCCCTGCCGCGGCTGGAGAAGGTGCGCGAGGCGTACGCCGATCGCAACGTGCGCTTCATCAACGTCACCCAGACGATGCGTCGGCGATACACGGACGATCAGGTCAAGACCGTGGCCGACGCCCTCGGCATGAGGGCGGAACTGGTGATGGACCAGGACAACCGGCTCGGCCCGCGCTTCAAGGCGGACAGCTTCCCCACCGTGATCGTGTTGGGCCGAAGCGGCGACGTCGAGCGCGTCAGCGTGGGCAACACGGCGTCCCTGGAGCAGGACATCGGCGGCAGGCTGAAAGAACTGACCGATCCCGACTGAGAGCCCAAGTTCTGCCTCACCCGAGCACGGACGCGCAAACGCCCACATGCCCACAAAGTATTGTGCCGAAGTGAGCTGCGCACTCAACCCCAGGGGTGAACTAGCGCCGTCGATCATCTGCCGGTTGCCGTGGTCTGTGCCGCTGGGGCTATAATCCGGCGGCGAGTGCCGGACTCGCCTCACGCGATCAGCCCATGAGAGCAGACGATGATCGAGCCCGCGGTGGCACCGACCGGCTTCGCCCAGCCTCCTGAGCCTGCGCACGCCGAAGCGAGCGCCTTTCCGCCCGGTATCCACGGGTTCCTCGATGGAGGTTCGTACCTGGCGGCGATCGTCGACTCGTCAGACGATGCGATCGTCGGTACGTCGCTCGACGGGACCGTCCGCAGTTGGAATCGGGGCGCGGAGCGCCTCTACGGCTTCCGCCGGGATGAGATGATGGGTCGGTCGATTCATCGGATCGTCCCTGACGACCGTCGCGGTGAACTCGAGCGGATCCGTGAGTCACTGCGCCGGGGCGAACGGGTGGACTCTTTCGAGACGGTCCGAATGCGGCGCGACGGTCAGCCCGTGTGTGTTTCGCTTTCGGTCTCGCGAATAGTCGGCCCGGCCGGCCAGGTCCTGGGTGCAGCATTCATCGAGCGGGACATCACCGGCCGCAGGCGTGAACTCAGCGCCGCCAACAGCCTGCTGCGGCACGAAACGGTGGAGCGGCGCCGAATCGAATCCCTGCTCGCCACGGAGAACCGGTTGCTCGAATTGATTGCGACTGGCGCCGGCCTGGAAGAGTTGCTCCAGGCGTTGTGCCAGGCGGTCGAGAGCCTGGTTCCCGGCTCGCGCTGCGCGATCCGGCTGGCGTCGGGGCGCACGAGGGTCCCGGCCAACGCCCTCCCCGAGCCGCTCGGCTCGGTGACCGTGGGTCTGGACGCGTTCGGTCCCATGGCGGAAGAAGGCGTGTCTCCACCGCTTTGTCCGCGGCGGATCGTCGTGGCCGATGCGGAGTCCTGCCTTGACGCGGATATCCGCAGCCGTGGCGTGCGCTCCTGCTGGTTCGAGCCGGTCAGCGGCGCCGGCGGAACGCTGGTGGGTACACTGGGCGTGTACCGCAGCGTCCCAACCCGT
Organism: Phycisphaerales bacterium; assembly: GCA_003597935.1. Lineage (GTDB taxonomy): Bacteria > Planctomycetota > Phycisphaerae > UBA1845 > UBA1845 > SURF-32. Next base: position 3,393 of record QZJT01000003.1, read on the forward strand.
CCGGACGAAGACGCGCTGGCGGCGGGGGCGCTGGCGGCGCGGCTGACGGCCATTGTGGTGGAGCGAGCCCGGGCGGACGAGCGGGCCCGCGAGCAACTGGCGCAGCTCGCCCACGTGGCCCGGCTGGCGACCATGGGTGAAATGGCGTCGGGGCTGGCGCACGAATTGAACCAGCCGCTCTGTGCCATCGTGAATTTTACCGAGGCGTGCGTCGAGCTGGTCCATCGCAACGGCGATCACGTGGACCAGATTGCGCAGGCGCTGAGCGAGGTCTCCAGACAGGCCGAGCGCGCCGGGCAGGTCATTCGACGCCTGCGGGAGTTCGTCAAGCGGCGCGAGCCGGTGCGGCAGTCCGTGGACATCAACCGCGTCGTGCGCGACGTGGTCGCGTTCACCGGCGTCGAGGTTCGCCAGTGCGACGTGCGCGTCCGCGTCAAGCTCGCCAGGCGCGTTCCGCCGGTCTTCGCCGACTCGATCCAGATCGAACAGGTACTCGTCAATCTCGTCCGTAACGCGTGCGAAGCGATGCGCGAGGGCGAGGCAGCCGGCAAGGGGCTGATGATCGAGACGCTACGGCGCAAGGGCGCGGTCGAGGTCGCAGTCAGCGACGGCGGTCCCGGAATCCCGCCGCAGATGCAGGAGCGGCTGTTCGAGCCTTTCTTTACGACGAAACGGGACGGCCTGGGCATGGGCCTGTCCATCAGCCGCTCCATTCTGGAAGCCCACGAGGGCCGGATATGGGCCACCTCGAACCGCAAGGGCGGCACGACGATCCACTTTACGCTTCCGACAGCCTGGAGGGCGAGCCGTGGACGAAGGCATCGTGTTCGTTGTCGATGACGACCAGGCCGTGCGAAGGTCGCTCGACATGCTCGTGCGATCGGTGGGCATGTCCGTCGCGACCTTTCCCAGCGCCCAGGAGTTCCTGAATCGCTACAACGCGGAGCAGCCCGGCTGTCTGATTCTCGACGTGCGCATGCCCGGCATGAGCGGACTGGAGCTGCAGCGCCGTCTGAAGGATTGCGGCGTGGATATTCCCATCATCATCATCACCGGCCACGGCGACGTGCCCATCGCGGTGCGGGCCATGAAGGACGGCGCCGTGGAGTTCCTGGAGAAGCCTTTCAGCAAGCAGATCCTGCTGGAGCACGTCCGGGACGCGCTTCGGCGCGACGGCGAGCGCCGAAGTGCCGCCGCCAGGCAGGCCGACGTCGAGACCCGGCTCGCCCGCTTGTCGAAGCGCGAACGGGAAGTCATGGAACTCGTGGTGTCGGGCAAGGTCAGCAAGGAAGTGGCGGCCGAACTGGGGATCAGCAAGAAAACGGTCGACGTACACCGCACGCGGGTCATGCACAAGATGGAGGTCGGGTCGCTCCCTGAACTCGTCGAGATGGTGGTAACGCTCCGCCGGACTGGAACGGAATCCCAGGCGATCGGATAGCGTCTCGGGTCACGCTTTTGCCGCTGCAAGGGACGGGAGGCGGCCATCGCGCCCATCGGCATTAGAACAAATCCCAATATACCCGCGACCCTCATCAGGCCTAGGCTTGTGACAGATGCGCGGATCGCGGCCTCGTGCGGCTGCAAGGAGCAGTGAAATGAACACTCGGCAATACGCGCACTGGACGAAGCGGTCGGAGTAGCCGTGATCGTCGTCCTTCCGGCGCTGGATGCGGCTACGTCGTTGGACTGATCCTGTGACCGGCTTCCGGGCGCTGGGTGTCAGCTTGTTCTGACCGTCCACCCACTTGCGGGAAGCCGTTGTTGATATTCGATGTGAAGTCGGTCCGGATTCCCGGTGTGTTACCGGCGTGCGGCCCGACATAGGAGAAAGCAACCATGACACGCTTGAATGTGCCACGTTGGGCCATCGGGGCCCTGGTTCTGACGGTTCCCCTGGCGATGATCCTGCCGGCCGTCGCCCAGCGCGAAGGCGGGCAGGAGCAGCCCAAGGAGGACGTGAACATCGCCAGGGAGATCGTCAGGCTGATCGAGGAAGGTCAGCTCAGCCTGACGGATGCGACTCAGCTCGCCGAAAAACACGTCAAGGGCGAGGCGTTGCGGGCCAACTGTCACGTCGAGATGGGCGACGCCAAGCCCGCAGGCAGCAGCCTGCGGCCGGCGCCCGGCGGCGGGCAACCGGCGGGCAAGCACCTGGTCTACGACGTCACGTGCTTCGCCAAGGAGAAAGGCGAAGTGCAGGAAGTGAAGGTCGACGGATTGACCCGGAAGGTCCTGGAGTCCTCCATGACGCCGTCGCGACCGTAGGGTGTCGGACGGTTCCGGCGAGGCGCCCGCGCCATGCACGGGCGCCTCGCCCTCCCTCGCCTTGCAGACGACGCTGCGCTGGATGGCGCCGCCCGGCGGTGAACACGGTCCGAAACTACCGCAAACGATGGACCATTGACGCCCGAGTGGTTCGCCGTCCGAGTCGATCAGCGGTTACGACAGTCGGTCGGACGGCTCGACGACGGCGCGGAGGGCGGCGCGGCCGGAGGGGGTGTGGGGAGCGAGCTGGAAGAGGGTGCGCCAGTGGGTCTGCGCCCGGTCGCTCAGGCCCATGTTTTCCAGGGCCATGGCAAGATGGGCGTGCAGGTCGACGCGATCGGGACGGCGGCAGACGCCCTGTTGGAACTGGCTGACCGCCGATTCATAGCGGCGCTGGTCGGCGTAGAGCAGCCCGAGTTCATAGTATGCGTCCACCGCGTCGGAATCGACGTGCAGCGCCCGGCGGAAGGCGTCGGCGGCGGCGCGCTCGTCTCCTTTTTCTCGCAGATAGACGCCCAGTTTGACCAGCGCGCGCAGATAGCAGGGGTTGATCTCGACCGCCCGCTGCAACGAGGCGATGCCCTCGTCGAGGGCGCCCGACTGGCGCAGCAGCAGGGCCAGCCGGAAGTGCAGGTCCGCGTGGTTCGGCCGCAACTCCAGCGTCTCGCGCAGGCGTTCGACCTGGCGCTGGATGACGGCGTCGATACGCTCCTGCGCCAGAGGAGACGCGCCCAGGGCCATGGCGGACGGCTTCAGATAGCGCTCGACCTGACCGGCGGCGCTGACGCCCAGTTGCAGTCGGGCGATCTCGGAGAACAGGAGCGTGCCGTTGGGTTCCACCGCGGCGGCGACGTCGAAGCTCTCGCGTGCCTCGTCGAGACGGCCGGCCTGCTGCTGGGCAACACCGAGGCCGACGTACGCCTCCAGCAACTGATCGTTGACCTCGATGGCGCGGCCGAACCAGCGCATCGCCTCCATGACGTCTCCTGCGCGCAGGTGTCCGACGCCCACCTTGATGAAGGCCTCCAGATAGTCGGGGCCGAGTTCCGCCGCTTGCTGGAACTCGCGCAGGGCTTCGCGGAAGGCGCCCGTCTTGACGTACAGATCTCCGAGGCGGACACGGTGCTGGGCGATGCCCGGCTCTTCATCAATCAGATCTTTGATCAGCGGGATGGCCTTGTCGTACTGCTGTGTCTGGTCGTAGACGGCCGCCAGATCGTCGCGGGCCTCCCCATTGCCGGGGTCGAGGCAGGTGACGAAGCGGTAGCGCTGGATCGCGTCGTCGTACCGACCGGCGCGGATGTAAAGATTGGCCAGCACCATGTTGGTGGTGGCGCAGGCCGGATCGGCCCAGCACAGATGTTCATAGTGGACGATGGCGGTGTCGAGTTCGTGCCGTTTCAGCGCGATCGCCGCCAGACGTTCGTGGGCGGCGCGGAACTCGGGATTCAAGTCGATCACGTCCTCGTATGCCGCCACCGCCTCGTCGGTCTGACCGAGCTTTTCACAGCAGAAGGCGATCGCGAACCGCACGGCGGGGTCGGCGTTCGCACCCGGCGCGGCCGCCAGCGTGTCGAGGGCTTCCACACTGTGTCCACCCGTGTCCTGCACACACGCCAGGGCGACGCGGGAGATGGCATCCTCGGGGGCCAGCTCCAAAGCGCGCTGGAACGCGCGCCGAGCCGCGGCGGGATCCTGGAGGGCCAGCATCCGGATGCCCAGACGGCGATGGTTCCCGGCGTCGTCGGGGGCGCGGGCCGCGGCGGCCTCCAGTTCGTGGGTGGCGAAGTGGCCGTCGTCTTCCAGCAGGCCGGCGAACGCGCCGCTGAGTTCGGTGAGAAGTCCACGGCCAAAGATTTCCAGCAGATGCGACATCTACGTGCTTTCCATCAGTCCTTTCATTCAGGCCGTACCGCTAGGCGGGAGGCGGCGACTGAGGAGTCGTCGCCGGATCAGGCGCCGGAGTCCCCTTCGGGCTGGAGGCGCCGCCGGCCTGCCGCTGCCGTACTCCAGAATGCCGCAGGTGCGGCTCCTGCGGCAGACTTTCCAAAGCACGGCGGGCGTCCTCGTAGTGGCGGTTGAGCCGCAGCGCCTTGCGATAAGCGGTGGCGGCTTTTTCGATCGAGCCGAGTTGACGATGAGCGTTGCCCAACAGGTAGTAGACGTCGGCATACTCACGGCCGAGGCCCGTGATCTGGTGGAGCCACTTCAGCGCCTCCTCCGGGCGGTTGGCACGCTGGCAGGCGTGCGCCAGTTCGATCAGGGCGCGGGTGTGCGTCGGATCGAGTTCGACGGCGCGGCGGGTCTGGCTCAATGACTCGCGCGAACGACCGAGTCGATCAAGGATGACACCGCACTGATAGTGCAGGTCGGCGTGCTCGCCCTGGCGGGCCAGCACCTGCCGGACTGCCTCCAGCAGCAGCAGGTAGATGCCTCGGTCGGCGTCACCCCAGGGCAGAGCCAGCAGGGCGTCCACGAAGTCCGGGTCGTCCGACACACGCTCGGTCAGCGCCGCAAGGGCGTCCGGATCGTCGGCCTCGACGTCGGGCGGCTTCACCAGCCGCAGGCAGACCGCGTCGCCGGAGTCCTGCGCCGCCCTGGCGGCCTGTGCAAGCAGGAGGCCGATCCTGGCGTCATCCGGCCGGCGCTGAACGGCCTTGTGCAGCAGGCGCACCGCCTGCTGCGGTTCCTGTCGGGCGCCGTGGCACAGCGCCAGGTACACGAGCGCGTCCACGTGGTTCTTGTCGATCGCGACGGCCTGGGCGAAGCGCAGCTCGGCTTCCTCCCACTGGTGATGAGTGGCCAGCATGACGCCGAGTTGAAACTGGAGTTCGGCGTCGTTGGGGGCGCGTTCGATGGCGTCGCGCAGGGCACGGATCGCCTCCGCCCCGCGCCCATCGGTCCAGAGCGTCAGCGCGTGTCGTATGGCACAGCAGGCGTCGGATGGGTTATCGGCCAGGGCGCGCCCGGTTTCGGCGGCGGTATCGGCGGGCCGGTCGGCGCCGCGGTGGCACGCCGCCAGGCACCGGGCCAGCGACGTGGCCGTCGGGTTCAGCACCCGGGCTTGTTGAAACGCCTCGGCCGCGGCGTCGTAGCGGGCGGCGTTGAGCAGGCAGATTCCCCGGCGGACGGCGTACCTGGCCCGGAAGAAGGCCTGAAGCGCCCGCACCGGATCGGCGCTGGTCGCCGGTCCGCATCGCCTCCTGCCGGCGGGACCCCCGGCCTGGGGCAGTACCGTCTGCGCCTGGGCTGTGTTCATGCGGGATACCCTCTGCGCGCGGACGGCGCGCGGCGGTTGTATCGGAAACGCGGTGAGACGGAATGATGAGACGGCGCCGGCGGCGGCGTGCTTCGGCGGTTACCGGCACGCGGCCCGGGGGGGGCGGACCGGTAATACGAAGCCGACGTCCGCCCATGCGTGGCAGGCCCGCTAAAACCCCGACCGGCGCCCGGCACGTGCGACGCCGACGTTTTTTTTTGCCTGCAAGGCGGATGTTTCTTACGTTTGGATTGTGCGCTCGACCACGGAGGTCCGCCGGGCAGGCGGAGGTATGAGCGGAATTGCGCCATCCACGTGTGTTATGGCGACGAGCGTCGTCGCATTCGTGTGACTCGCGACCCGCGGAGGTTCGAGTATGAACGAGGCGCGTAGGGGCGGAAAGAGCTTGCCTGCGCATCGATTCTCCGGGGGCCGCGGACATCGGCCCGAAGCATAGACGAGAGGAGCAGTTGATTATGGATCTCAAGTTGGTGGCGACTCGGGCCCGTGAGTTTCTGAAGTCTGAGGACGGCCCGACGGCGACCGAGTACGCGGTGATGCTCGCCCTGATCATCATCGTGGCCCTGGGCGCGATCGGAACTCTGGGTTCGACCGTCAGCACCGTGTTCACCAACGTGAACTCGAAGCTGCCGACCGGCTAGTGTGAGCTTCGGCTCTGATCTGACCCGACGATGGGCGGCGGCCGGCAAGGCGCCGCCCGTCGTACCCGAATCCGCGACGGAGTCCGTCGCGTGATGATGACTCGTGACCCGCGGAGGTTCGAGTTGGCAAGTGGCGCGTAGGGGGCAAGACAGGCTCGCCTGCGCATCGATTCTCCGTGGGCCGGGGTAATCGGCCCGAAGCGTAGACGAGAGGAGCATTGGATTATGGATCTTAAGTGCGTGGCAACTCGGGCCCGTGAGTTTCTGAAGTCCGAAGACGGCCCGACAGCGACCGAGTACGCGGTGATGCTCGCCCTGATCATCATCGTGGCCCTGGGCGCGATCGGGACCCTGGGCTCGACCGTCAGCCAGACGTTCACCAACGTGAACTCGAAGCTGCCGACCGGCTAACGTGAGCTTCGGCTCTGATCTGACTGGACGATGGGCGGCTGCCGGAACGGCGCCGCCCATCGTCACGCGCGCAGCCGCCGGCGTCTTATGGGGCCGGCTGCGCGCATCGGACGGAAATGTTTCGTAGAACTTGGGTAGAGTGTGCCGGGGATAGGGTCTGGCACGGACGGGGCGTGGCACGGTTGGCGTGCGGCATGACCGGCGCGTGGCGCCGTTTCCGGGAGCGCGTGCGATGGATTACTGGGGAGTGACGTGTCTGATCCTGGCGCCTGGCATTCTGCTGGCGTCGTGGATCGATTATTCCCAGCGGCGGGTGCCGAACTGGCTCAATGCGTCGTTGATCGCGGCCGGCTTCGTCGTGCAGGGAATCTACTTCGGCGCCGAGGGGCTGGCCGCCGGACTGGGGGGAATGCTGGTCGGGTTCGGCGTGCTGATCGTCCCGTGGCTGATGCACGGGATGGGCGCCGGCGACGTGAAGCTGATGTCGGCGATCGGCGTGTGGCTCGGGCCGATGCTCACGCTTTATTCGTTCGCGCTGGGCGTCATCATCGGCGGGGTGGCGGCGGTGGTGATGATCGTTTCCACCCGTCGCCTCAAGCACGCCTGCACGAACCTGAACATCATTCTGACCAAGTGTACGAACCCGAAGCTGGTGTTCGCGGAGTTCGGATCGGCCAAGAGCTTCGGCGAGACGTCACAACTGCTGCCGTATGGCGTGCCGCTGACGGCAGGGTCGCTGATCATGCTCGCCGCCAGGTTGTTCGGGTGGTGGGGGATCTGAGTCGGTGTGTGATCGGGCGCCCGCGGCGGGGTTCAGCTCGCGGACCGGCCGTGGGCTGTCCGGCTGCACGCTGGACACGTTGAGAGCAGGTCCGGCCCGGCCGGGGCCGGCGCAGCGGTCGCCACGAGGGCGTCGGTATTTCGGATCGCAGGTGACAGGTCCCGGACAGGGCCGGATGGGCCGGCAGGGACCATGGGTGGATCGGAGTCGCGGGGAATGAAGCGCTACATGACATTGCGTCGGTGGGGACGATCGCGCCGTCGAGGTTCGACGATCGTCGAGTTCGCGGTGGTGCTGCCGCTGCTGTTGACCGTCCTGTTCGGCATCATCGAATACGGGTGGCTGTTCATGGTGCGACAGACGGTGCAGAACGCCGCCCGCGAGGGGTGCCGCGTGGCCGTGCTCAAGACGAGCGTCGAGCCTTACGCGGCCGTCCTGGAACGCATCAACACCATCGTCGAGCCGATCGGGGCTACGCCCGCCATCACGCTCGTACACGCCACCCCTGAGGATCCCGTGGAAGAGGTTACGGTTTCGATCCCGGCCGCGGAAGTCTCTCTGCTGGGCGGGTTCTTCGGCAGCCTGGATTACAACATCGTGGGATCCTGTTCGATGCGCAAGGAGGGCATGGACGAAGGGTAACGGCCCGTCGAGCCGCGCCCGTGGCCGGGTGGGCGCCCACGCGGGCCGCAAGCCCGCGCGGTTGCTTCGCCCGAGCGGATCGTTCGGTTACGGAGCGTCATCCATCCGGAACGCCCGCCCGGGCTGAGGCCACTCGGCTCGCTCAGAAAAGCCGCCGGTCCGCACCCGGCCCCCCGCGATCCGTGCCCGCAGGAGGGGCCGGTCAAAATCCCCGGCCGTTGGTTCGGTCGCCGCCTCATCTTTCCGATAAGTCGTTGAGGCGGTCTGGACGATCGGCCGGGTCACGTCCGCCTGGTGGTGGAGTCCGCGCCGAATTGCAGTTCTGACAAACACCGGGGAACGACCGATGAGCGGAAAAGCACTGATACCTCTGGTTCTGGGGCTTGGAATAGGGCTGCTGGCCATCCGGTTCGGGATGGACACGCTGCGCAATGCCAAGGGCCAGCCCGTCGAGACCGACAAGCGCCAGGTGGTCCGGGCGTTGACGGACGTCGACGCGTCGCTGGCGATCACTCCCCAGATGCTGGAAGTCGTGGAAACGGCCGACCCGCCGCTGGGTGAGATGGAACGCGATTTCGCCAGCGCGGAGGACGTGGTGGACCGGGTGGCGGGGAAGTTCATCCCCAAGGGCGCCGTCGTGCTGGAGTCGATGCTGGCGCCGCCGGGGACCGCGCCGGGCGTGCCGGGCAAGATCGAGGCCGGCTATCGCGCGGTGTCGCTGCGGATCGACGAAGTGACGGGTGTGGCGTTCAACGTGACCGCGGGCGCCTGGGTGGACGTCATCGTGGTGATGGACGTCATGGACCCGAACACGCACAAGCGTGAGACGCTGGCGGAAGTCGTCCTGGAGCACATTCAGGTGGCGGCGGTCGGGCTCTCCTCCGCCGGCGAAGGCAACAACCGCAGCAAGATCGCCCGGTCGGTGACGCTGCTGGTGGCGGAGGAAGAGGTGCCCAAGCTCCATCTGGCCGCCACCAAGGGCAAGATCACGCTGGCCATGCGCGGCGAACATGACGTCACCACCGGCAAGCGGATCTCCGCGCGGGAGAGCGAGTTGTTCACCGGCCTGGAACAGCCCAAGGAGGACGAGGAGACCGTTCCGCCGCCGGATTTCAGCCGGCTGGCCGGGATGTTCAAGGAAGACGTGGAGGCGGCGGCCGTGCCCGATCCGCCTTTCACCATGACCATCGCGCGGGGCGCTCCGGCGCCGGTGCGCGGGGTGGCGATCCAGCAGTTCACATTCGAGAACGCCCAGTCCTGGAAGGTGCTGGCGGTGGCCGAAGGGCTTCCGTCGCAGCAGAAAATGGTGTTGCAGGCGCAGGCGCGGCAAGCGCCGAACGTCGCGCCGGACCTCCAGGGTCCGGCCCAGGGACCGAGCGGGGTGCCGGCGCCGCCGAGCGCGCAAGATGAAGAGGAAGAGGGGTCGAGGTCCGAGCCAGCCGCTTCGGACGTGCCCATGGAGAACCCAGACTAATGTCCCACACAGTCAAGGAAGGCATTACGATGAACGTCCGACGGAATGGACCGAAACTCGGGTTTGCTCGCCGCCGGTGTGCCGTGTCGGCCATGTGCGTGTGTGCGGTCCTGGCGGTCACGGCCGCCCGGGCTCAGACCCAGCCGTTTTCGGCGACCGTCAGGGATCTGACGGAAGAGACCCAGCACATCGTCATTCCGCTGAACCGCAGCGTGCTGGTGGAGACGACGACGGAAACCGCCCGCGCCGACGTGGTGGCCAGCACGATCGTCGACGTGCAGCCGGTCAGCCCGAAACAGCTCCTGCTGACCGGTAAGAGTTTCGGCACGACGCAGATCATCCTGTGGGGCGAAGCGGATCGCCGCTCGATGCTGGAAGTGTCCGTCGAGTTGGACACACAGGCGCTGCAGGCGGCCATCCGCGACGTGGATCCGCAGGCTGAGGTGAACGTGCGTTCGGTGATGGGCAGCATCGTGCTGACCGGCACCGTCAGCGGACCGGAAGAGGCGTCCCGCGTCGTGGATATCGCCAACCTGTTCCTGCCGTATCAGTCCCTGGATGCGGGGATCGCGGGCGTACGGAATCACCTGCGCGTGGCGGGGGAGCAGCAGGTCCTGCTGCGCTGCCTGGTGGCGGAGCTGAACCGCTCCGCGACGCGGCAGCTCGGCATCAACGGGTTCCTGGCCGGAGACGACTTCCGCGACGCCTTCGTCATCAACCAGTTGGGCGGGATCAACCCGATCAACATGGGGGCGGCCGCGGACGCGCTGGTCTCGGACACCATCCCTTTCCTGACCGGCACGGAGGGGGTCCCGCTGACGACGACGCCGACGCTGTCGCTCGGGTTCCCGCGGGTGCAGATGCAGTTGTTCCTGAAGGCGATGGCGGATAATTCGCTGCTGAAGATCCTGGCGGAGCCGAACCTGGTGTGCATCAGCGGCGAGACGGCGACGTTCCTGGCGGGGGGCGAGTTCCCGATCCCGGTGCCGCAGGGCAACCAGCAGGTGACGATCGAATTCCGTGAGTTCGGGGTGCGGCTCAACTTCACCCCGCTGGTCAATGCGCATCAGCGCATCCGGCTGCGGGTGCGGCCGGAAGTGTCGGAAACGGATTTCTCCGCCGCGATCCAGATCGAGGGGTTCGCGGTGCCGGGGCTGACCAACCGGTCGGCGGAAACGACGGTGGAGATTTCCAGCGGGCAGACGATCGCGATCGCCGGCCTGCTGAGCGAAGAGGTCAAGGCGTTCGCCAGCCGCATCCCGGGCGTGGGCGAGTTGCCGGTGCTGGGAGCGCTGTTCCGCTCCGTCGAGTATCGCCGCAACATGACCGAGCTGGTGATCCTGGTGACGCCGGAGATCGTGGCGCCGCTGGACGGCCAGCAACTGTCGCCGGTTCCGGGCGATTCGATTACGCCGCCGACGGATTTCGAGTTTTATGCTCTGGGTATGATCGAAGGCGGCACGCCGCGCTCGGAAGACAGTCCGGAGGTCGAGGATTACTCCGTCAGCGGGGATCCGAACAACCTGGCCATTCGAGGGCCTTGGGGATATGCCACCATTCGCGACGCCCGGTGACCGCGGGCGCGCGACCCGGCCGTGCCGGGTCTTGTCGTGATCGACTCGCCCTTGCCGGAGGCGATCGAGCGTTGCCCGTCGCCTCCGGCAGGAGGCGCGGCGGGCTGGGGTCTCGGGAGTCTCTTTCGGGAGGGTGAAAGATGCGAAGCAAGGTATCGTTCCGGCGGCCCGGTGAGCGCCGCCGGGGGGTGGTCGCCGTTCAGGTGGCCGTGGCGCTGGTGCTGCTGCTCGGCTTCGCCGCGCTGACGGTCGACATCGGCGTCATCTACAACACGCGCGCAGACCTTCAGCGGACGGCGGACGCGGCGGCGCTGGCGGCGGCGGCCAAGCTGGCCGACTACAGCAAGGGCGATCCGATCCCGCTGGCGCGACAGGCGGCCGTGGACTTCGTCCGCGCCAACCACGTGTTCGGTAAGGAAATGGAGCTGGACCTGAACGCCGACGTCCGGTTCGGCCGGGCCAGCTTCAACGAAGAGACCGGCCTGTACGACTTCACGCCGACCGAGTCGTTGCCGGACGCGGTGCGGATATCCGTGCGGCACACCAAGGACTCGCCCAACGGCTCGGCACAGCTCTTCTTCGCCCGCATTTTCGGCGTTCACGACACGCAGATATCGGCTCAGGCGACGGCGATCATGGTGCCGCGCGACATCGCCCTGGTGGCGGACCTGTCGGCGTCTCACAATGACGACAGCGAGCTGAGCAACTATCCGTCTCAGGACGTCAACCTCTGGGACGTGTGGGACGCGTGGCCGGGCGGCTATGACGAGATCGACTACGGCGTGTGGGAGCCGGAAGAAATCCCGCCCGAGTGGATCGAGATGGGCGGCGAGGTGCCGCAGGCAGCCGGTCCGGCGTGGGGGTTTTTCAAGAAGCTCGGCTTCGGGCAGCAACTCATCAGTCAGGACTACGACCCGGTGGTGGACGGGGGTCTGATCCGGCTGGCGTACAAGGAGAACTGGACCGACGCGACGCTGCGCCAATACCTCAGCGATCGGGGCTACGTCGAAGCCGAAGTCGATGCGATGATGTCTTCGACCTACGACGCCAATGGCGCCTACCGATACCGCGTCGCCGTGGCGCTGGGGCTGGCGTACTGGAACAGCGGCATTCCCGGCGGTCTGTGGGAGCAGCGGGGCGCGCCGCCGGGCAACGCCAACGCCTGGGTCGGCTCGGGTGAAGTCGAGTGGGCGGAGCCGTTCCACGAGCGTACGCTCGATCAGTCCGCGTCCATCTTTTATGACTACATCAACGGCTTCATGAAGGGGACCAACAGCCGCCTCTACGCCACCAACGCCGACTTCCGCTACCGGTTCGGCGTCAAGACTTTCCTGACGTACCTGATGGAGCGCCGCTATGACCATGCGGACACGCCCGAATGGGCGAACACGCCGCACCAGCCGATGGCGGCGGTCAAGGACGCCGTGGGCCACATGGTGGACTTCATCGACGGCCTGAACACCGACGACCAGTTGTCGCTGGAGGTGTACGGCACGACCGGCCGCCATGAAGTCGACCTGACCATGGACGTGCAGGACGTGAACGACCGCATGTCGGCGCTGCAGGCCGGCCACTACGACGGCTGGACCAACATGGGCGGCGGGCTCCAGCGCGCCCTGGACGAGTTGACCAGCGGCCGCGCCCGCCACACCAGCAAGAAGATGATCGTCCTGCTCACCGACGGCTTCGCCAACGTCGACCAGTACGGCAACACCGGCAACGAGCAGGCTGGGGCGGACTATGCACGCATGAAGGCTGAAGAGGCCGCCACCCTCGGCTTCACCATCTTCTGCGTCAGCGTAGGGGCCAACTCCAACATCAGCCTCATGGAAGAGATCGCGGAACTCGGCGGTGGAGAGCACTTCCACGCCGAGGGGTCGATCGAGCAGTATAGCGCTCAGTTGGAGGCGATCTTCCGCGAGCTGGGCGGACGTCGCCCGGTGGAGCTGATCGAATAACCAGCGTCCGATCACGGCCCGGCGGCAGGAATCACGCCTGTCATCGGGCCGTTTTTTATGCGCCGCCGTGCGACCGGCGGGCCTCGGGCGGCCTCGGGCGGGAAGCGCCGTCGCCTGCCTTATGCCGCCCGCCGGTTGGTCCGATGAACACTCAGGAGTCTCCAGACCGGCGCCGAGGCTGCGTCCGCCAGTCGCGGGTGCGCCGTCGACCGCCGGCCGCGGAAGCCGTCCCGGCGAACACCGCCATCGGAGCGCGGCGCCGGTCGGACCGCACGCCGCGGCGCCATCGCGATGCCGGCGTGACCGGGAGGATCGTAGGACGAGTTCATGGGGCGCGGCGTTCGTTTCATCATTCTCAACGACGATGAGCGGTTCGGCGCCGAGCTGCGCGGGCTGCTGACGCAGTTCGACGGCGTCAAGATCGTCGCCGAAGTCGACCAGCCCGCTCTACTGCGGCAAACCATCGAGCACATCCCGGCTGAAGTGCTGCTGGTCCACCTCGATCCCAACCCGGACCTGGTGCTCCCGGTCGCCGGCGACATCGCCGCGGACCTGCCGCACCTTCCCGTCTTCGCGGTGTCGGAGTCGACCGACGGACAGTTGATCCTGAACGCGATGCGCAAGGGGCTGCGCGAGTTCCTGACCAAGCCCATCGATCCGCAGACCTTTGCCGAAGCCCTGGATAAGATCGCCCACGGCGCCGGACCGGCCCCGCCGCAGGGCAAGCTCATCACGGTGCTGGGCGCGTCCGGCGGGGCGGGCGCCACCATGCTGGCCACCAACCTGGCGTGTGAACTGGCGGATCTCAGCGAGGGCCGCGTGTCGCTGATCGACCTCGACTACCGCTTCGGGCAGGTGGCGACGTTTCTGGACCTGGAACCGACTTATACGCTGGCGGACCTGTGCGGCTCCGTGGAGCACACCGACCAGCAGATGATCGAAAGGGCGCTGGTGAAGCACGACAGCGGCGTCCGCGTGCTCAGCCGCCCGGCGACCTTCACCCAGGCCGAGTCGATCACCGCCGCGGACTGCGTCGGCGTGCTGTCTACCCTGGTGCAGGTCAATGACTACGTGGTGGTGGACGGTCCGATACGCTTCGACCCCCACGCCCAGTCGGTGCTCGATCTGGCCGATACGAACCTGCTTATTGTACAGTTATTGGTGCCGAGCGTGCGCAACGCGGTGCGCATCCTGGAGGGCATGCGCGAGGCGGGTTACAACCTGGAGCGGACCCGGCTGGTGTGCAACCGGGTGGGCAAGGAATCGTCCCATCTGTCGCCGCGCGACGTGATGGGAACGGTGAACTTCCGTTCGTGCAGCATCGTCCCGGACGACTGGGAGGCCGTGGGGGGGGCCATCAACCTCGGCATGCCGCTGAGTGCGCACTGTCCGAAAAACAAGGTCCGCCAGGCGATCCGAGAACTGGCCGAACAGCTCCACAGCCCGCCGGAAGAGGTCGATGAGAAGCTTGGCGCCAAGAAGGGGTTGATGGGGAGAATCTTCGCGCCGTGATCGGGGGCGGCGGCCGTGCGCGCCGCAGGGGCCTGGGGACACCGGGTGCGGGCCGCTGGCCGTCGCCCGCGATGGAGTGAGAAACGATGTTCGGAAAGAGGGCGAGCGGAGCGGTGGCCAAGGCGCCGCGGCCGGCGGCGGCCAAGGCGGAGACGGAGTCTGCCGCCGCAACCAAACCCTCGCCCAAGGTCTCGCGCGAGAAGATCGAGCGCTTCAATGAACTCAAGACGCAGCTTCACCGCAAGCTGATCGACAAGCTCGATCTGACGCGGATGGTCGGCGACGAGGACAACCTGCGCGAGCAGGTCAAGGAGGTCGTCACCGGGCTGGCCGATCAGGAAAACACGCTGCTGAACTACGCCGAGCGGCAGCGGCTGATCGCGGAGGTGCTCGACGAGACCTTCGGCCTGGGACCGCTCGAAATCCTGCTGAAGGACGCCTCCATATCGGACATTCTGATCAACGGTCCGCGGCAGGTGTACGTCGAGCGCAGCGGCCGGCTGGAACTGACGGCCGTCGAGTTCCGCGACAACGCCCACCTCATGCACGTGATCGACAAGATCGTCAGCGCCGTGGGCCGCCGCTGCGACGAAGTCTCGCCGATGGTGGACGCCCGCCTCAAGGACGGCAGCCGCGTCAATGCCATCATCCCCCCGCTGGCCATCGACGGGGCCAGCGTCTCGATCCGCCGTTTCGGCAAGGATCCGGTGACCTGGGACGACTACATCGGGTTCAAGTCGGTCACGCCGGAGATGCGCGACTTCCTGGAGGCGTGCGTCAAGTCGCACCTGAACATCCTGATCGTGGGCGGCACCGGTTCGGGAAAGACCACGCTCCTGAACAACCTCTCGTCGTTCATTCCGGACACCGAGCGGATCGTGACCATCGAGGACGCGGCGGAGCTTCAGCTCCGCCAGCCGCACATCGTCCGATTGGAGACGCGTCCGGCCAACATCGAGGGCAAGGGGCGGATCGCCATCCGCGATCTGCTGATCAACAGCCTGCGCATGCGGCCCGACCGCATCGTGGTGGGCGAGTGCCGCGGTCCGGAGACGCTGGACATGCTCCAGGCGATGAACACCGGCCACGACGGGTCGCTGACCACGATTCACGCCAACAGCACCCGCGACGCCGTGCAGCGGGTGGAGACGATGGTGATGATGGCGGGGTTCGAGCTGCCGGTGCGCGCCATCCGCAACCAGTTCGCCTCCGCCGTCCACCTGATCGTCCAGGCCCAGCGCCTTACCGGCGGTCCGCGCAAGGTCGTCACCATCACTGAGGTGCAGGGCATGGAAGGCGACATCATCACGATGCAGGACATCTTCAAGTTTGAACAGCTTGGCGTTACCTCCAAGGGAAAGGCCTACGGCCAGTTCGTGGCCAGCGGCATCAGGCCCAGCTTCCTGGATCGGCTGCAATCGTCCGGGCAGCACGTCGATCCGGCGATCTTCGATCGACAGGTCCTGATGACGGATGACGAGGACTAGGGGTTCACGATGATGACGGTGATCGCGCTAGCCACACAACCCGTGCTTGCGGCCGGCACGCCGCTGCTGACGTTCCTGCTCCCCATCGCCGGCTCGATGCTGCTGTGCTACGGCGTCTATCAGATCGTCGTGGAATCGCGCACCGCCAGCCAAAAGAAGATCGAAGAGCGTCTCAAGGGCGTCAAGCGACCGAAATCGGATAAGGAGTCCGCCGTCTCCATCCTGCGCCGCAACGCCGTGGGCGACAGCAAGTCGGTCGCCGACAAGGTGCTCGGCAAGCTCAGCTTCATGCCCCGGGTGCAGGTGCTGCTGGACCAGGCCGACGTGGACTGGTCGGCCTCTGCCCTCATGGCGCGCCTCTTCACCATCGCGGTCATCGCGGTGGTGGCGCTGGTGCTGATGGGGTTCAACCTGTGGACGGGGCTGATGTGCGGGCTGGCGGTCATCTTCCTGCCGCTGTTCTGGCTCTCTTATAAGAAGAAGGCGCGGGTCGCCAAGCTGACCGCCCAGTTGCCGGACGTCTTCGAGATGATGAGCCAGGCGCTGCGGGCCGGCCACTCGCTGGCCAGCGCCGTCCACCTGATCCACGAGCAGATGCCCAACCCGATCTCGTCCGAGTTCGGCCGCGTCTACCATGAGCAGAACCTCGGCCTCAAACTGGAGGACGCCCTGGTGGGCATGGCCGAGCGGCTCGATTCGCTGGACGTCAAGTTCTTCGTCACCGCCGTGCAGATCCAGCGCAGCACCGGCGGAGACCTGGCCGAGGTGATCGACAAGATCGGCGCCGTCATCCGCTCGCGCATCGAGCTGTTCGGGCTGGTGAAGGGGCTGACGGCGGAAGGGCGGTTATCGGGTTACGTGCTGTTCGCGCTGCCGATGATCACGTTCGCGGGGGCGATGATGCTGAATCCGGCCTATGCCCGGATCCTCATCGACGACCCGCGCGGACAGATCATGCTGGTGATCGCGGGCGGCATGCAGTTGATGGGGCTGGCGATGATCCGCTGGATCGTCAACATCAAGGTTTAGCGGGTCATCCGTGACGGCCGCGCCGGATTCGGAGTTGCAGCGATGTCGATTTACGCCATAGCGGTGATGATCGCGTTCAGCCTGGCGCTGATCGTGTATGCCATGTGGCCCAAGGGGGGCGAAGAGCAGGACACCATCAAACGCCGCATGTCCGGCAAACGCACCGGGCTGGACGAGGCCAACGCCATCCGGCGACGGGCCCGCGAGACCGTCACCAACCGCATGGTCAAGCGGGTGGCCAAGCAGGCCATGCGCCCGGTCATGCCCGCCGATGCCGCCGAGATGTCCAAGCTGCGCATCCGCCTGGCCAATGCCGGTTTCCGCCAGGACAACGCCACCACCATGTTCCTGGCCAGCAAGACGGTGGTGGCGCTCACGGCCGCGGTGGTGGCGGGGCTGTACAGTTGGGCCAAGGGAGACACGCTTGGCAGCATGGGCGGATTCGTGCTGTTCTGCGGCGCCACCGGGTTCATGGCGCCGAACTTCTGGTTGAAAATGGCGGCCGGCAAACGGCAGGAGTCGGTCCGCAACGGCATCCCGGACGCCCTCGACCTGATGGTGATCTCGGTGGAATCCGGCCTGGCCCTGGACGCGGCCGTGCAGCGCGTCGGTGACGAGATGAAGACGGTTCATCCGGTGCTGGCGGAGGAGTTCCAGATCGTCTCGCTCGAATCGCAGATGGGCATCCCCCGCTCCGAAGCGCTCAGCAACCTGGCCGAGCGCACCGGCGTGCCCGAGGTCCGATCTCTGACCGCCATCGTCAACCAGGCCGAGAAGTTCGGCACCAGCATCGCCCGCGCCCTGCGCACCCAGGCCGACACGCTCCGCACCAAACGCCGCCAGCAGGCCGAGGAACGCGCCCAGAAGACCACCGTCAAGCTGATGGTGCCGCTGGTGCTGTTCATCTTCCCGGCCATCCTGGTGGTGCTGGGCGGCCCCGCGGCGCTGAAGATGATCGAGACCATGAGGAACACGCCCGGGCTGTTCTGACGCGCCGGCCGACCGACGCCTGCCCAAGTGCAGGGCCCGGCACTTGCCGCACGTTCCGGTCCAGGTGCATCCTGAAAGGTGGGAGCACGATTTCACGCCTGGAAGCGGGACGTGCTCCGCCGGTGGCGGAGACGCTTCGACAGCGGCGTCCGGGTGTACCTGGGCCGCTCACTGGGCTGCGGGGACGCGCACGACTGCGCCGGCGGTGACGGCCAGGCGCTCCACGTGCCCCGTCAATCGAACTCCATCCACGTCCACGAGTGCGTGCGCGTGAATCGACGTCCCGTGGTGAGTGATCGCGCCGGCGCCGGACGGGCGCGCGGCCGCGCGGGCGCACCCGTCGTTCGCGGAGGCGTTTCGCTGGCCGGATTCGCGCTCATGCTCCGTTGGAAGGTCGAAGTCGTCCCCTTGATCGCCGCCGCGGCCGCGCTGGGGATCGTCAGGGCATGGGCGTCGTCGTCATAGTTGAATCAACCCGCGCCATGCCGCGCCAGCGGCGAGCCACGCCCTGCTTCGCCGCGGAGCGGCGAGCCACCCAGCCGGCCACCCCGGATCCCGCCGCCGTCAAACATCCGCGTCAATCTCTGCCGTCCTTTTCGGGAAGCTGATAGAGCCGGTTGCCTGCGTACTTGAGCCGGCCCTGTTGCACCAGCGCATCCCAGACGGCCTGCGGGTACTGGTTGGGCGCCATGATGGCCACGATGCCCGACGCCTTGCCGCCGGACATGGCCCCGCGGCCCAGCCGCGACTCGTCGTCGAGCCGGGCGAGCTTGAGCCGTTTCTTGAACGCTTTCAGCGCCTTGCGCAGCTCCTCCGGGTCGGGCACATCCGACGGTGGTGTTGGTGGGGCTTGTGACATGGCGGTTGCTTCCTGAAAGACCCATCGGCCGGCAGTTTTCTTAATGGGATGTCTATCGCGCCGATTATAGCGGGCGGACCGCCTTACGCGATCACGCGCCGGCAGGGGGCTGACCGCGCGTGCATGGATTGAACTCGTGCGCGACGTTGTCGCTGCTGGAGTAGTCCGGCTCGACCCACGGCATTGACGAGTCGGTGGCCTGCCGATCTCAATTCGCTCATACCGCCGCCTCCGCGTGGCGCGGCGGCAGGGCCCGCTGGATCAGCGCGTCCGCGACCTCGGCGGCGATGGGGGCCGCCCGGTTCTGGCGGTCGATCACTTCCAGAACGACCGACCCCTGCATCAGGAGGCTGTACTGTTCGGCGAAGCGGTCGGGGTCCTCGATGCCCGCCTGGTCCGCGAGGCCCGCCACGATGGCCCGCAGCGCCAGCACGTTGCCGCGGGCGGCGACGTGGCAGGGATCGTTGGGATTCGGGAATTCGCTGCACGCGTGGATAAACAGGCAGCCGTTGAAGTGAATATCGCTGAACCAGTCCTGCCACAGGTTGAAGACTTCGTAAAGCTGATTGACCGGATCGTCCCCGGCGCGCTCGCGCAGCAGGGCCGGAAAACGCTTCCGCCAGCGGGCGTCGCGCTTCTGGATGCAGGCCAGGGCCAGCGCCTCCTTGCTCTCGAAGTGGTTGTAGAAGGTGGTCTTGGTGGTGCCGACGGCGGCGATGATCTGATCCAGACCCGCGGCGTGGAAGCCCTGCTGATAGAACAGATCCAGCCCGGCGTCGATCAGCCGCTCCTTCATGTCGCTGGCCATGAGAGTCTCCTTTCGCGGACTCCTCGGCGTCCGGGGGGCCGACGCTCGGCACAAGCTCGAATCGGCGCGCGCCACGGCCGGACCTGAAACCGCAGGCAGCAATTCCGCCACGTCGATCGGGACCCCTGCATTGTATATCGACGGGGCCGGGGCGCGAACCCCGGCGAACCCGGGCGATACCCTTCGAGAACCACCGTCGGCACCGCATCCGCGGCCGGCCTCGTGAACCGCGGGGTGTTCGGCCGCTCCGCGCCACCGGCACCCATGCGATCGCCGTCACGCCCTGCTGCTTGACTTCAAGTCAACCCAGGTTGACCAGAAGTCAACTCCAATCCCCGCATGATCCCGCTATAGTCGGGCGAGGTCATTGCGTTCGCCAATGTGGCGAAGTTCGTGGACGACATGCCATGAGCCGGCGAGGGTCACGCGTAACTGGCCACGCCTTTCTTACCTGCAACGAAAGGAATTTGCCATGTGCAGAGTCAAGTCTCTCCTGCTGGCGGTCGCGCTAATCCTGTCGGCGGCGGCCGCCCTGACCGGGCCCGCTGCGGCCCAGACGCCGTTGGGCACGCAGTTCACCTACCAGGGCCAGCTCCGCATGGAGGGGGAGCCGCTCAACGACAGCGCCGACTTTCTGTTCTCGCTGTGGGACGCGGAGTCGGAAGGCAACATGATCGGCGCGGAGCTTGCGGCCGAGGGCGTGTCGGTCGTCGAGGGCTTGTTCACCGCCGAACTCGATTTCGGCGCCGCCGTTTTCAACGGCGAGGCCCGCTGGCTTGAAATCGCCGTGCGCAGCCCGGCCGGGGAGGGTGAGTTCACCACCTTGTCGCCCCGGCAACCGCTGACGGCCACACCCTACGCCATCCAGACCCGCGGCATCTTCGTGAACGAGGCGGGCGATCGCGTCGGCATCGGGACGCAGTCGCCCGGGTCGTCCCTCGAGGTCAACGGCGGCGTCCGCGCCCGTGGCGGGCCGCCCGGGGGCTTCGGTGTCAACAACAACGGCTACGCATTCTCTGGCAACGGCGGAGACAACGACTCGGGTCTGTTCAGCCTGGCCAACGGGCAGGTCTCCGTCTACACCGACGGCGCTGAGCGATTCCGTTTCAGCTCCGCGGGCCTGCGGCTGCCGGACGGGTCAACCCTCAGGTCCGCGCCGACCCCAGCCGCGGTGCCACTGGGCGCGTTCTCCATCCCGCCCAACGGACGGTTTACGCTCGGCGTCCGCGTCAACGGCGCGACGCCCGGGATGGGCGTCATCGTCAATCCGCGCAACCGCCTGTTGGAGCGCAACGCCATCTCCTACGCATACGTCGAGTCCCAGAACATCGTGGTGTTCGAGATCATCAACCATAGCAATATCCAGGCCAACTACTCCCCCAGCACGTGGGACTTCACCCTGTTCCAATGAGTGCAGGGACCGCTTCAGCGGTGAAACTACTGAAGACTCCCGTTGCGGCGGGATCACGATCCGGGGAGCGGGTCATCGGCGGCGCGCCCAGGCCGGGAGCATCCCGAACATGTGGGAAAACAAGATGAACCGACGAATCGCAGCACTGGCCCTGGCGGCGATGGCCGCCCTGGCGCAAACGTCGCACGGCACGCAGTTCACGTATCAGGGCCGGCTCAACCTCGACGGCAGCCCGCTGAAGGAGACGGCCGATTTCGAGTTCACGCTGTGGGACGCCTAGACGGGCGGCGCCCAGATCGGCTCGCTCGCCGCGGCGGACGATGTCGACGTGATCAATGGGCACTTCACCGTCGCGCTGGACTTTGGCCGCATCACCTGAACCCAGGTCCGCCGCATGCCGCGGCGCGACCCATGAATGAAGGAGTACTATCCATGAAGACGATCCACAACACCGCCCTCTTGCTCCTGGCCGCCACCGTTGTGGCGGCGCCGGTCTCGGGGCAGGAACCGCTCGGCGGCGGTTTCACCTATCAGGGCCAGATTCGGCGGCAAGGGGAGCCGCTCAATGACTCCGCTGATTTCCTGTTCACCCTCTGGGACGCAAGCGTGGACGGGAACATGATCGGCGCGGAGCTGGCGGCGGAAGGCGTGCCCGTCAGCGAGGGCCTGTTCACCGCCGAGCTGGATTTCGGCGCGGCCGCCTTCAACGGCGAGGCCCGCTGGCTCGAAATCGCCGTCCGCAGCCCGGCCGGAGAAGGGGAATACACCCGCCTCAGTCCGCGGCAGCCGCTGACGGCCACACCCTACAGCCTCCAGACCCGCGGCATCTTCGTGAACGCCGCCGGCAACAGGGTCGGCATCGGGACGCGGTCGCCCGGGTCGTCCCTCGAGGTCAACGGCGGCGTCCGGGCCCGTGGCGGGCCGCCCGGGGGCTTCGGCGTCAACAACAACGGCTACGCATTCTCCGGCAACGGCGGCGACAACGACTCGGGCATGTTCAGCAGCGCCGATGGCCTGCTCCAGTTCTTCACCAACAACCAGGAGCACGTCCGGATCTCCCCGAACGGCAACGTGGGCATCGGCACAGACAATCCCGCCCAGAAGCTGGACATCGGCGGTGTGCCGGGAACGGACGGCATCCGCTTTCCCGATGGGACGCTTCAGACCAGTGCGGCGCGCGTCCGGACCGTCCAGCAGCTCCACCTGGTCCGCGGGTACTGGGAGGGCTTCCTGAACGGCGCCGGGTTCAGCGTGAGCCGACTGGGCCCGGGGGATTATCGCATCACCTTCAGTAACCAGTGGGCGTCGGCGCCGACGGTTCTCGTCACTCCCGTTGGTGGTCTCGCCCTGTCGGCCACGGCGACCCCTGAGGGCCCGTCGAACAGCAACATCTGGCGCGTCCAGCTCCGCCTCGCGGCGAATGGAACGCCGGTGGACGGCTCCTTTTCGATCCTCGCGATGGGAGTCAGGCAGTAACCCAGCATGGCTGGAAATCGTGACACCGACTTGAATCAACATTATCTCCCGCGAACACGAGTGAAGCCGTGATGGCGGGCAGGAGACTCGTGATGAACCGTAATGAACTGACCTCGCGTTGGCGCCCGACGTTTTCCCTGCGATGGGCCGCCCCGGCCGTCGTCGCTGCTCTGGCCACCCTTGCCGTCGCGCCGGCGGCGAGCGCCCAGGAGTTCGACCTTTCCTGGAATACCGTGGACGGCGGCGGAGGCGTCAGCTCCGGAGGCGACTTCGAGCTGGCCGCCACCATCGCCCAGCCCGACGCGGGCGTGATGAGCGGCGGCTCTTTCGAGCTGGCCGGCGGCTTCTGGCCCGGCGTGCAGGCCGGCGGCGGCCAGCGCTGCACCGGCGACGAACGCATCAACAAGGCCCGCTGCAAGGTCAAGCGCGGCGCCGGCAGGCTGACCATCAAGCTCAGCGGCGGCCGGCCCGACGATGCCTACACCATCGAACTCTCCAGCGGCGAAACCGACGAGGGCACGCTCAACCGCAAGGGCAAGGCCAAGTCGAAGTTCACCGGCCTGGCCCCCGGCGAGGGAACGGCCACCGTGACCTTCGGCTGCGGCGCCGAGCTGCAGCGGGATTACAATTGCCAGTAGCGGGGCGGCCCACTAAACCGAAGTTCCGTCTATGGCGGCTGCTGGTTTCGGGCTGAAATCCCCGCTCGTGGGGTCGCGAGTAGGGATTTTTTCTTTGGGAAGATTTCAAAATGTAGCCATGCAATGTGGATACCTTGCCTCAGAATCTCTCATTGATTTGCGGGAGAAGTGCCGATGATGGGTGGCCATGCATATCGAGACCGTCCCAAACCGCGGCACCCGGCCGTTGCGAGGCCGCTCGGAGAAGCTCGCGGCCGGGTCAGCCCCACGGGCACGGCCATCTGCCCTGCCCGCCAGAAGGCACGGCGCGGGCCGTCGCCAGGGGGCTTTTGTGGTCAGCACGAACAACGGCGCCGGTCATGTCTGCGTACCGTCGTCTTGAACGGCGATGACGTTCGCCATCCGGCGAAGGTGGAGGTTCCGGCTCAGGCGTACGCCGAAGGCGTTCCGTCGTAAAGCCCAGGGTTGCCCGCCCCGCGGGCCACCCTGGGCAGGCGCGGCCGGGCCACGTCAACCCCAACGGGGTTGCGTCGTGGCCGGTATGCCGTATCATGGAAGGCGAAGTGTGTAAGAAAGCGGGTCTATGACACACACGTCGCAATCACCAGCCATGCTCGTCGAGGCCGGCCGCGCGGTTCCAGCGCAGGCCGCAACCCCGTTGGGGTTGGTGGCCGTGGCGACGTCTTCCCAGGGTAGCCCGAAGCGGGCAACCCTGGGCTGTACGACACAACGCCTTCGGCGTAGCAGATTGCGCCCGGCCGCCGATTGCCGGAATGAACTCTTTCTGGCTCACAACGGGAGTAGTATCTGACGGCGGAACTTCTTGCCAGTTTGCGCGCATGTTCTAAGCGGCGGGAGAATGTCGTAGGGATTAAGGGAGTCAGGGAGTGAGGGAGTCAGGGAAGAAGGAAGCGACGCTTGGGCACCTGCTCCGCGATCTTCTTCCCTAACTCCCTTACTCCCTCTTCCCTCACTCCCTTCCAGGGCTTTAGTTGCGGCCGAAGGCCGCTTTGGGGTCTACCTCGACTACGACGGGCTGTCGCAGCGGGTGCTGGCGACGAGGTTGGCGCCGTACAAGCACGGTCAGCGTCGATCAGGCGACGGGGCGGGTGGGGAATCGGCCGGTGAGGCCGGGTTACGCGATTGCCGGTCCTCCGGGCGAGCCGCGTGGCTTCAGCCCGCGCGGAGTCTCCTCGGCCGCGCCGGTGCCAACCGCGACATTCGCCTGCCGCGCCGGGATCTGTTGCGATGTTCGTTCACCGCGCGGACAAGATCGAGCCGGGCCGACGCAGGACAGGCCGTTCGCAATTCGCAGCGGCATGGAAAGCGGCGCGTCCGCGCGGGCTGAAGCCACGCGGCTCGCTCAGAAGAGCCGCCGATTCTGTGACGGCCCCGCCTTGCGGGAGTGGGCGGGCCAGGCCGTGGGCGGGCGCAGGCGGCAAGCACAGACCTTCATCCCGGCGGCAGCACGCCCAGTTCGGCCAGTTGGTCGATGACGGCGTCGGCGTAGGCCCGCGCCCCGGCCGGGTTGGGATGGGCGACGGACACGTAGAGACAGGAAATCAGATCGAAGAACGCCAGTTCGCGCCCGGCGCACACGTTCAGTCTCTTCTCGAAGAGCGGATCCTCGGGGGCCAGCGCCAGGTTGACCTGAAGCGTCTGCAGCAGTTCGAGGTCGTCCGTCAGACCCCACAGCCGCGCCTCCGGCGCGAAGGTCGCGTGGGCGGGGCCGAAGCCCGGGTCGACAAATGCGATGCGGGGGGGGGCTTCGCCTTCGCCGTTCACGTACTCGACGGCGTCGCGGAGGCTCGCGTTGGCCACGTCGCGGAAGACGCGCGAGTTCTCCGCCATCGCATCCCGCAATTCGAAGACGTTTTGCGACGACGATGAGGTGACCTGATTGAGCGACAGCAGCGTGTCGATGCCGGCGGGATTGCTTTCGTCGCTGATGAAGAGGTAATAGCCGGTGACCACGACGGACGCCTCGGGCATGGTGCGGCGCACCTTGCGCAGCAGGGCGGCCATGGCGCCGTTGCAGTATTGCTCCGTGATCAGGCGCAAGTCGTCCGGATCCGTCAGCGGGAACGTGATGGTGTCCAGCCCCACGTCGTTGCCGCAGCCGTCCAGCAGCACCAGATCGACCAGGTCGGGCCGCTCGATCTGGTCCACCTGGGTCAGGACGGAGGTCAGCGTCCGCGGAACCTCCGAAAAGCAGTTGTAATCGCAGATGCCGTCGCCCTCGGCCGGCAGGATCCGGGCGCCCGCCACCGCGTAGCGTTGGGTGATGACGCGGCGTCCCAGCCGGTCTTCGATCTCGCGCGCGACCAGTGCCGAGATCTTGTCGCCCTCGCGCAGCCCGTTGCCCCACTGGATCGAGTCGCCGATGACGGCCAGGTAGAAGAAGTTGTTCACCAGTTCGAGGTGGGCGGGATGGATGGCCGCGCCGCCGACTTCGCGGGTGTACACGTCCAGCCGGCAGGACGGGCCGATCAGCGACGCAGAGAGCACAACCGCCGCGCGAACGGTCAGTGGCCCCTCTTCGCTGCCGCCCGGAAGCACCCAGTACACGCCTCCGCCGTTGGCCAGCACCGCCCGATCCGCAGCGTCCAGGCGCGGCAGATCCCGAACCAGGTCCAGACCGTCCGCAGGCGATGGCAGCGCGGTCCGCGTCAGGGGGGTGGATGACTGGCTTTCGGACTCGACGATCTGCAAAAAAAGCGCGGCGTGCGGGTCGACGACCAGGGCCAACTCGAATCCGACGACGCGGGCGGAGGCCGGATCATCCCCTTCCAGCGGGCGCTGATGGACCGGCCGATAGACTCGCTGGTGGCCGATCGCGGGCGGCTCCAGCAATCGCGTCGCCGTGATCAGGACGGGGCGATCTCCCGACGGGGGATCGGCGACGGGGACGCAGCCGGTCAACACCGCAGCCGGCAGCACGGACAGGACGATGCGCCGCCGCGCTCGGGCGACCGGCACGTTGCCGCGCCGGCGCGTCAGCGAGTTGGGCATCCCCGGCGCGACCTTCACGTGCCGCCTCGCGTCATTCGACGATCTCGAGCACGTCGCGGACTTCGACGATCGTGCCGACCCGGCACTCGAGCACCAGGTCCGAGCGGGTGGCGATCACCAGCCGCGACGTGACGCCGGGGCGGGTGATCCGATCGAACGATTCGTTGTCCAACTGGATGCCCTGAAACAGGTGGTACGTCACGCCGTTCTCGCCCTCCCAGACCGGGCAGGGACCGCCGCGGTTCAGCACCGCCGTTGTCCCGCTGAGCACGAAGGGCGTTCCGACCGGCAGGACGTTGTCGGGAAGGCTGATGCAGCCGGCGGCGGCGCCCACCGCCGCCATGCACAGCGCGATACACAGCGGCTTGCGTCCGAACAATGCCGTCCTCTATCCAGAGACCCGGTATTCATGCCGGGGTTTTTGCCGGGTTCACTGGTTGGAAACCGGTATCATGCTCTCACCGGTTGAAAACCGGTGCCACACAAGACCACCGGTCAAAAACCGGTGCCACACAAGACCACCGGTCAAAAACCGGTGCCACACAAGACCACCGGTTAAAAACCGGTGCCACACAAGACCACCGGTTAAAAACCGGTGCCACACAAGACCACCGGTTGAAAACCGGTGCCACACCAGATTACGTCGTTTCGGCCCCGCCGCCGGCCGTCACCGGTTCGCCCTGGGCCTTGTCCGTCCTGGGCACGTGGCTGCCCTCGAACAGCAGCATGGGCAGGCCGTCCGGCGTCTCGGGTTGTTTGACGCTGACTACGACGCGGTTCTTCTCGCGGTACTCGCCGCGGAGCATTGCCTCGGACAGGGCGTCTTCAAGATACTGCTCGATGGCGCGGCGCAGCGGGCGGGCGCCGAACTTGTCGTCGGTGCCGCGCTCGATGAGGAAGTCCTTGGCTTCCTGCGTCAGCTCCAGCTCCAGCCCCTTTTCCGACAGCCGGTCCGCCAGCTTCTTCACTTCCAGGTCCACGATCAGCACCAGGTCTTCGTGGTTGAGCTTGTGGAAGACCACCATCTCGTCCACGCGGTTGAGGAACTCGGGGCGGAAGTAGTTCTCCATCTCGCTTTTCAGGATTTCCTTCATCTTCTCGTAGCTGACGGTGTCGTCGCGCTTCTGGAAGCCGAAGGAGTCCTGGTGGGTGATGCGATGGGCGCCGACGTTGGACGTCATGATGACGATGGTGTTCTTGAAGTCCACGTGGCGGCCGAACGAGTCCGTCAGGCGTCCTTCCTCCATGATCTGCAGGAGCATGTTGAAGGCGTCGGGGTGGGCTTTTTCGATCTCGTCGAACAGCACCACCGAGTATGGCCTGCGGCGGATGCGCTCGGTGAGCTGGCCGCCCTCTTCGTAGCCGACGTAGCCCGGCGGGGCGCCGATCAGGCGCGACACGTTGTGCTTCTCCATGTACTCGGACATGTCCAGCACCAGCAGCGCGTCCGCGTCGCCGAACATGAACTTCGCCAGGCACTTGGCCAGGTACGTCTTACCCACGCCGGAGGGGCCGACGAAGATGAAGCTGCCCATCGGACGGTTCGGATCTTTCAGGCCGCTGCGCGAGCGCCGCACCGCCCGGGCGACGGCGCTGACCGCCTCGGTCTGGCTGACGATCTGACGGTGCAGTTCGGTTTCCAGCCCCAGCAGCCGCTCGGCCTCGTCCTTCTCAAGCCGCGTCATGGGGATGCCGGTCATGGTGGCCACCACCTCGGCGATGACCTCTTCGTCCACGACCCCGTCGATCTCCTTGGTTTTGTCCCGCCAGTCCTTCTGCATGGACTTCTTTCGCAGCCGGCAGGATTCGATCGAGTCGCGCAGTTGGGCGGCCCGTTCATAGTCCGCGTTCTTGACCGCCTCGTCCTTCTCCAGCGTGAACTTTTCGATCTCTTTCTCGATGTCCGCCAGGTCCGGCGGCTTGGTCATCGAGCGCAGGTGGACGCGGGCGCCGGCCTCGTCGATCACGTCGATCGCCTTGTCCGGCTGCACGCGGCCGGAGATGTACCGGCCGGAAAGTTCGACCGCCTGCTGGATCGCCTCTTCGGTGATCTGCACGCGGTGGTGCGCCTCGTAGCGGTCGCGCAGACCCTTGAGGATCTTGATGGTTTCCTTGTAGTTGGGCGGCTCGACCAGAATCTGTTGGAAGCGGCGCTCCAGGGCGCTGTCCTTCTCGATATACTTGCGGTACTCGTCCAGCGTGGTGGCGCCGATGCACTGGATCTCCCCGCGGCTCAGCGCCGGTTTGAGCACGTTGGAGGCGTCGATGGCGCCTTCCGCTCCGCCGGCGCCCACCAGCGTGTGCAACTCGTCGATGAACAGGATGACGTTGCCCGCCCGGCGGACCTCGTTCATCACCGCCTTGATGCGCTCCTCGAACTGGCCGCGGTACTTGGTGCCGGCCACCATCATGGCCAGATCCAGCACGACGATGCGCCGATCGGCCAGCAGTTCGGGGATGTCGCCGCCGACGATCTTCTGGGCCAGCCCCTCGACGATGGCGGTCTTGCCCACGCCGGCCTCGCCCAGCAGCACGGGGTTGTTCTTCTGCCGCCGGCAGAGGATCTGGATGACGCGCTCGATTTCGTTGATCCGGCCGATGACGGGATCCAGTTTGCCCAGCCGCGCCAGTTCGGTCAGATCACGGCCGAATGAATCGAGCGCCGGGGTCTTGCTCTTGCCCTTCTTGGTCTCACCGGCGGGGGCCATGCCGGTGTTGGCCGCCTCGCCCTCTTCCTGACTGGCGCCGAGGAGATTGAGGACCTCCTCGCGGACGTCTTCGAGCTTCAGGTTGAGGTTCATCAGCACCTGAGCGGCCACGCCGTCCTGCTCGCGCAGCAGGCCCAGGAGCAGGTGCTCGGTGCCGACGTAGTTATGGTTGAGGTTGCGGGCTTCCTCGATGGCGTACTCGATGACCTTCTTGGCCCGCGGGGTCTGCGGGAGCTTGCCCATCGTGACCATCTCGGGGCCGCTCTTGACGAGCTTCTCGACTTCCAGGCGGACCTTGCGCAGGTCGACGTCGAGGTTCTTGAGCACGTTCGCCCCGACCCCCGAGCCTTCCTTGACCAGGCCGAGGAGGATGTGCTCGGTCCCGATGTATTCGTGGTTGAACCGCTGGGCTTCCTGGTTGGCAAGCGCCATGACCTTTCTGGCCCGGTCCGTGAATCGTTCGAACATCCTTCGCTCCTGACCGCTCGGCGGCCGGCCGCCATCGTTTGCGTAACTCACACGACTGCCGGGGCTTACCTTCACCGGCGTCAAGAAGCCGATTCGCGGTACATGCCCTCCACGTCCCGTGCGAGGCCGTTATCGCACCCGGATTCTAGCACCCTGCAAAAAGGGCAGCAACAAACCGGCTCCGCGGCCGTGCGGTGCGTCTACGCACCCGTTTATCGACGATCGGAGTCGCCCCTGTTGATTGTCAGGGTCATTACGGACCGGAGGCCACGGCCGTGGATGGTTCAGCGTTCTGGGCGACGATCTGATTCCACACGCCCTCGATCTCGCCGAACATCTCGCTGAGCGCTTTTTTCTCGGCCGCGACGCGGGCCTTGTCCACGGCGTCCTCGGACGTCCAGGCGCTGGCCAGACGGGTTTCGCGCGTGGTGGCCTCGGCCAGGCCGTACACCATGCCGGTGCGCACGTCGAAGAGGGCGGCGGAGGCGGTCGAGGTGACGATCGCCTGGTCGATGGGCAGCAGGCCCAGCGTGATGTAGCCCAGCGGCCCGACAGCGCGGCCATCGACCTCGAACGACGTATCCAGCGTGTACGCCAGCAACAGGTCAGCCTTCAGCGACGCGGCCGCCAGCCGCAGTTCCCGGTCCGTCTCCAGCCGCGACGGTACCACCAGCCGATTCAACGCCGCCACTCCCGCCACCATGGGCAGTTTCTCCAGCCGCTTGAGCTCTTCCGCCTCTTCCGGGTCACGGCCGATGACGATCGAGTAATTCCCTTCGCCGTAACCGGTGTGTCGGTACGACCGGTACTGTGACTCCTGCACGCGGGCCACCGCGATGCGGGCGGGAAACCGGGCGCCCGGCTCTCGCGTCATGCGGGCATGAATGTCGGTGTCGACGTCGGCCAGCGATTGAAGCGATACGCCGCGCGCCGGCGTCATGTACCTGACGCTGCAACCGGCCAGCCCGGCCAGCATCGAACAGACGAGCACCACCGCCAAGCCCGGACGGGCGATGGGCCGCCGGAAACGGCTCGCAGACTCTGGTCGGCGCGCCGGTCCCGTCCGCGGGGCGGCCGCAGTTCGGTCACGGTCAGATCGCCGCATCGTTGTCATCCTATCCACGGCTTGTCCTCCTCTTTTGTGATCGTCGCCCGCGGATTTCGTGCTCCATATCCGGAGCGTAACGCCGCCACCGGCGGCCGGCAACGACATACCCCACTTGCCGCCGCGCCCGGGTGCGTGACACGATCGCCGGATCGCCCTGGGACCGCCAGGCTCCGCCAGGCTCCGGCCTGGCGGCAGGGGTGAACGCGCTCCCGACCTTCAGACGTGGCTTACCCAGAGACTCCGCGCGGGCCAAAGCCACGCGGCTTGCTCAGAGGCGCCGCTGATTGCGTCACGCGCCCGGTCTGGCCGAGCGGGTATGATCGGCGCCGCAGGCTCGGGCTCCGTGGGGAGGTTGCGTTCGCCGGAACGGCGGTGACACTGTGAAGGACTCGACTCGCCCGCGCTTCAGGAGGACGTAATCCATGTCTCGCCGAACCCTTGCGCTGACCGACGCCCTGCACCGTTACCTGGTCGAAACGACGGTCCGGGAGACCGACGTGATGCGCCGGCTGCGCGCTGAGACGGACAAGCTGCCGGCGGCCAACATGCAGATTGCCCCCGAGCAGGGGCAGTTCATGCAGTTGCTGGTCGAGTTGCTGGGTGGGCGGAAAGTGCTCGAGATCGGCACGTTCACAGGATACAGCGCGCTGTGGCTCGCCGGTGGACTGGCTGCGGGCGGAGTGCTCATCTGTTGCGACGTGAACCAGGAGTGGACCACCATCGCGCGGCGGTTCTGGCAGGAGGCCGGCCTGGCGGACCGGATCGATCTGCGCCTGGGTCCAGCCCTGGAAACGCTCGACCATCTGCTCCAGCAGGGGGCGGCGGGTTCGTTCGACTTCACCTTCATCGACGCAGACAAGGAGAACAGCCCGGTGTACTACGAGCGATCGTTGCGGTTGCTCCGGTCCGGGGGCGTGGTCGCCGTGGATAATGCGTTACAGGGCGGCAAGGTCGCCGACCCGGCCGTCAGCGACCACGACGCCCGCCACCGTGATCTCAACCGCAGGGTCTGCCACGACCCGCGCGTGACCGTCAGCCTGGTGCCGATCGGAGACGGGCTGCTTCTGGCGCGAAAACGCGGCGACCGTTGAACCCGTACTTGAGACGCGCCCCACGTCGACCAGCCGCGGACGTCCGATGCCGCGCTGGCGGTATCGCAGGCGCGTGAGGATACGCCCATGACGGAACGCGATGACCTGGCCGAATCGGGGCTGATGGACGATTCGCTGGACGCGGCGCTGCTGGCGGCCTTCGGACCGGAAAGCGAGGCGCCGGCCGGCGGGGCCGGCGTCTTGCAGGTGCTGGAGCGGACCGTCGGCGTTCGCTCGCGCGTCCTGCTCCGAGACGACGGCCAGTTCGAGACGCCGCTGGTGAGGCCGCAGTCGGCGCAGGAGCCTGCGGCCGCCGGCAGCGTCGGGCGCTATCAGATCGTCGGCGAACTCGCCCGCGGCGGGGTCGGCGTGGTGCTCAAAAGCCGGGACACCGACCTGGGACGCGACGTGGCCATGAAGGTGCTGCGGCCGGACCACGTTCACAACCGGGCGATGGTAGCGCGATTCGTCGAGGAAGCGCAGATCGCCGGCCAACTCCAGCATCCGGGCATCCTGCCGGTTTACGAGATGGGCGTGTACGACGAGAAGACGCCTTTTTTCACGATGAAACTGGTCAAGGGCAAAACACTGGCGGGACTGCTGGCGGCACGGCGCGATCCGGCCGACGAGCGGCCGCGGTTCATCTCCATCTTCGAGCACGTCTGCCAGACGATCGCCTACGCCCACGCCCGCGGCGTCATCCATCGCGACTTGAAACCGTCCAACGTGATGGTCGGCGCGTTCGGCGAGGTTCAGGTGGTCGATTGGGGGCTGGCCAAGGTGCTGACGCAGGGCGGGTTGGCTGACGAACGCGGCGACGATGAGAGCGTCGTCACGACCGTGCGCACGTCCGGGGGGGCCGCGCCGTCGATGGTCGGTTCGGTCATGGGGACGCCTGCCTACATGCCGCCGGAACAGGCGCGGGGAGATATCGACCGGCTCGACGAACGCGCCGACGTGTTCTCGCTGGGCGCGATCCTGTGCGAGATTCTGACCGGCAAGCCGCCCTTCACCGGCTCGCACGAGGATATCTTGCAGGCCGCCACCGAATGCCGGCTGGGTGACTGCCTGCGCCGGCTGAAGAGCTGCGGCGGCGACGATGATCTGGTCGACCTGGCGCGGCGGAGTCTGTCGCCTGTGCCGCAGTCGCGCCCGGCCACGGCGCGGGAGGTGGCCGACACAGTGACGCGACATCTACAGACGCTCGAAGCTCGAGCGCGGGCGGCGGACATCGAGGCGGCCGAAGCGCGGGCCGCCGCCCGTCAGGAACGGCGTGCGCGTCGGCTGACACTGGGATTGGGCGCGGCCATCGTGGCGGCACTGCTGGCAGTGGGCGGCGGGTATCGCTGGGTGGAGCACGAGCGCCGGGAGCGCCTCGACGACACGGCGCAGATGATCCACCAGGCGGTGGATCGGGCTGCGATGCTGCTGGGCCGCGCCAAGTCCGCCCGCGTGGGCGAAACCGCCCAGTGGGCCGAGCTGGAGTCATCTCTGGCCCAGTTCGAGGAGTGGCTCGAAGCTGGTGAAGCAAACGAGCGGACCCATGGCCGCCTGGCGGCGTTCGTGCCGCAGTTGCGGCGCGACATCCGCGACCGCCGCATGATCGATCGGATCGAAGATACCGTGATGATCGGGGCTACGCACGAGGACCGCGAGAGCTGGCTGGCCATGGACCGGGCCTTCGCGGAGGGGTTCCGCGATTATGGCATCGACGTGTTGACCCTGCCGCACGATGAAATCGCCCGGCGGATGAAGGAAAGCGCCATCACGCCCAATCTGGCTGACGGGTTGGAGCTGTGGATCGGGACGCGGTTCCATCTGATGAGCTTCGGTGAGCAGCTCAGTACCGTCCCGGAGCTGCTCGGTTGGGTGGAGATTCTCTACCAGGCCGATCCGGACCCGGTTCGCACGAGGATCCGCAAGGTGTTCTATTCCATGCAGCCCGATCTTACGGAACTCTACGAGATAGAAGCCGCACTGAACTATGAAGCCGCGTTTCCGCGCACCATTTCGTGGCT
Organism: Phycisphaerales bacterium; assembly: GCA_003597935.1. Taxonomy (GTDB): domain Bacteria; phylum Planctomycetota; class Phycisphaerae; order UBA1845; family UBA1845; genus SURF-32. Next base: position 37,037 of record QZJT01000003.1, read on the forward strand.
GGCGTCGGCGATCGGCAGCCGGGCCGGCGATATGAAGACGGCGCACGACGTTTTCCGACGGGCCGTCATCGTCCACCCGGACGACTTCATGCTCAACTTCGATTACGCCTATCACCTCGTTCCCACCGGAAACTGGCAGGAGGCGATCCGTTATTACCTGCGCTGCCTGGCGATCCGCCCGGACATCGGCGGCATCTGGCGAAGCCTGGGGCTGGCTTACCGACAGACCGGCGAGTTGCAGGATTCGAAGGATGCGCTCGTGCAGAGCATCGCGGTGCAGCCGGAGCACGCGCCGACGCACGTCGATCTGGGACGCACACTGGAGGATCTGAGCGACCTCGAAGGCGCCATCGGCGCCTATCGTGAAGCGGTGCGGCTCAAGCCCGACTACGCGCTCGCCTGGGGGCGGCTGGGCCTGGCGCTGCAGGCCCAGGGGCGGTTGCCGGAAGCGCTGGAAGCGCTGGAAACCTGCGACCGCCTGGGAGCCCACGATCCGTCGTGGACTGAGCCTTCGGCCGAGTGGGTCGAAACGTGCCGACGGAAGATCGAAGAAGCGCGGTAGACGGCGCCCCGTTAAGCTCACGTTGATCCTGGCGGCGGCGCAGGGTGTGTGTAAATGCGCGGAATCGTGTGTTTATACGCGGACCCCGTGCACGGATGCGCGTTCCGTCACCGATCTGGGTGAACGCCGTTTTTTCGCACTTGCGTCATTCGTTGAGGATCTGCACTGTAACCGTCGTGAGGCAGACCCTTTGCACAAACCCGGTTCATGGTGCAATCGCCTCACAGATGGATTGGTGACGTTTGGCACGAAGCGTGCTTACGGAACGTATCCGCATGTCGGTGGCGGGCCGGCTGCGTGCGTTGTCACATCTTTTTTCAGACGGAGGAGACCGTTATGATGCGGAAAAACTGGAAGGGAGGGTGCGCCCTCATGGTGTTGGGCGGCGTCTTGCTGGCCTGGGGCGCGCCGGTCAGCGCCCAGCAGTGTACGGGCGACGAACACATCGAGGCCGATTGCAAGGAAAAACGCGGTGAACAGACGCGGGCCCGTATCCGGCTCACTCGGGCTGCCCGGGAAACGGAGGTCGAGTTCGTGATCACCAACGTCGACCGCGAGGACGTCGTCATTCGGGCCACGACCACTCGGCGCGGCAAGGCCGTGGTCAAGACCCGGGATCTGGTGCCCGGAGATCATGAAGTCACGGTCTTTATCGTAGAAGGTCGTCAGGAATGCGAGCGCGACGAGTTTGACTGCGACTGACTGACCGTGCGCGACGCGGCGCCGCAGGCGAGCCGCGCGGCTTCAGCCCGCGCAGAGTTTCCGCCTGCGGCGTGGCCCCAGGAGGAGCACGGTGCTATCGCGGCGGGCGCCGTCCAGCGGTTGGAAACACGCCGGTCCCCGCCGGTAGCGCTAGGCGGCGCCCACGTCAGGCTCCGGTAGGCCCGAGTCCGACACTCGGGTCCACCGGGCGCTCCCCCCATGGGAGCCGCGGGCACGAACGGACGCACGGCGATCACGCCTGCCACGTCCGGCCCGATTCCAGGTCGACGTGGGTGATCAGTGGCGTCGGGCTTGAGGCGAACTCGACAAGGCCAAACTGGGCCCGGCCGTACGGTTCACCGAGCGCCCCGACGTTGTAACAGGTACAACTACCGACCAGGTCCACGCCGACGCACTCGTGGATGTGTCCGCAAAGCAGCAGTCCGGGGCCGTGGGCTTCGGCCCGCTCGCGGATGGCGACGCTCCCGGCGTGTTCGCCGCAACCGCGCAGCCGGTCCAGGGTCGTGCCGAAGGGGGGGGCGTGGGCGATGAGGATGTCCCAGTCGGGCAGGTGGCGGGCGCGGATGTCATCCTCCGACCATTCGTAGGGGAAGCCGAACCGGTGCGGGCCGGCGCCGCCGACGCCGGCGATGCGCATGCCGCCGATTTCCGCCCCGCGGCCGTCGACGTTGCCGGGATGGACGATGCCCGGCTCGTCGTGGTTTCCGGGCACGAAGAGGATAGGCACGCCGAGCTTGGCCACCATCTCGAGTGCGATGCGGGTGGAGTCGTCCCACGCGCCGCAGCGGAAGTCGCCGGTCATCAACACGGCGACGAAGTCCTGGTCCGCCAGCGCTTCGATAACCGATGCCAGCCGCCCGGCCTGGCCGTGGTAGTCACCGATGCAGGCGAAGCGGGTGATCGTCCTTTTGCTGCGGCTCGACATCGGCCGTAAGACCTCCCTCGCCATGATCTCATGCCGTCAGACAAGCCGCAAACCGACCGGTACGCTGCGTCGTGTGCGTGACAGGTGCGGCGGAGTGTTGCCACGGGTGTATCGAGGCCGCCGACGGGCGGCGCAGCGGAACCCGTGGATGGCGGGCACCCCAACGATCATCCCCGCCCCGGCAGGGGCGGCGGAGTGTTGCCACGGGTGCAGCGAAGCCGCCGGCAGGCGGCGTAGCGGAACCCGTGGATGGCGAGCCCGCGATCTTCCCCCGCCCCGGCAGGCGCGGCGGAGGCGCGCCGATGTTGTGTGGCAGACATCCACGCACCCGCCTGCAAATCCTGCCGCGCTGCGCCGTCTGACCCGCTGCTGCCGCTTGGTCGCGTGCTCTGGCCCGCCTAAAATCTGTGCATGACGTTAGAACTGCTTCGAGGATTCCTGGCGAAGCGTCCGTTTCAGCCCTTTCGCCTGGTCACATCCAGCGGCCAGGTCTACGACGTGATTCACCCCGAAAACGCCATCCTCGTCAAAGGCGGCCTCGTGGTCGCGTACGGCGCCAAGAGCAGCGACCTGCCCGACCGCGTCGCCACGCTGTCGCTGCCGCACATCGCCGCGGTCGGGGACGCGGCGGAGCCGGGTGCGCGACGCCCCTAGGAATCACCCTCCGCGATCACGCGCCACCAGCAAGCCGCAGGCTTCAGCCCGCGCGCAGTCTCCCAGCAGCGAGCCGCGGGCTTCAGCCCGCGCGGAGTCTGCGTCTTAGATCTGCCTACCAATCGCGCACCGCGATCTGGACACGTCACGCCAGGATTCGCCAAGCGCCCACCTCATGGGCCGCCAGCCCCGAAGCGGCCGAGGGCCGTAGCCGTGGGCGACGGCCGCCGTAAGGCGGACAAGCCCACGGTTGCCATGCCCCCCAGGAGCAGGAGCCGCGAAGCGGCGAAGGCGTGGTTTGATGAAGACGTCCGACGCAGCGCAATGCTGCAACCGGCGCCTGGGAACGCCGCGCGCGACGATACGAGGCCGTATGAGACCCGGGGCACAACGGCCCGAAGGGCCGCGAGGAATCAGCTCGGGGCGACGCCCCGGGAAGCCGGGATCCCGATCGCGGGGAGCCCTGGAAGGGCGGAACCTCAACGTCGGACACGTCCCACGTCGATCTGCCACCGAGGCACCGCTGCGCTTGACACGTCGCGGCTTGTGCCGCCCTTTCTGGGCTTGGCGTTTCCGTGCGACCGACACCCTGGGCGGCGCTGCGCTCTGCCGCGGGCTGGCATGTTTGGCCCTTGCGGGGCGGCCCCGTTACGCCATCTCGCCTAGGCGGAGTCCCGTCACAAGTGCGTGCCGGCGAGAGCGCTGAGCGAAAGCCGCGCAGCCAACGGCCAGGCCTACGACGGGATGCATCCTGAAAGCGCCATGCTCGTCAAAGGCGGCCTCGTGGTCGCGTACGGCCGAACCAACGGCGACCTGCCCGAGCGTGTTGCTACGCTGTCGTTGCTGCACATCGCGTCGGTGGAGGACGTGGCGGAGCGGGGGAGCGGCGGGCGTAGGGGCCGCTGACGATTGTGCGCGTCGGGCGAGCTCCAGGCCCACTACGCCCTACAGGATGCCCGTGAAGTGCCGCATTTCCTTCGATGCTTGCTCTCTCTCTGGCAACAAGCTGTGAAGGCGGGCATTGACCTCTGCAAGTCGATCGAAGTCCTCGGTGGCGATCTGGTGCTTGCCCGCCTCGATCAGGTTCTTGGCCTGTACCTGGTCATTCAGCGATTCGCGTTTACTCACAAGGTGCTCGAACCAGGCGACCAAGAAATCAGGCGTGCGCCGAAGGATTTGGAAGGTGATCCGATGGAGTTGCGCGATAGCGGCTTCGAGTCGAGTGGGATCTCTCGAAACGAGCAATGTGTGCTCTTGTGCGATCACCTCGTTCAACTGGCCTTGCTCGTAGTCGTTCCCTCGCTCGCTAACGATTGAAATAGCCTTATTCCTTGCCTCCACGTACTCCGCACGGAGCAGCTCGATTCGCTTACCTGCCGTGAGGCGGCTGAGTTCCCCAGCGATTCTGCGTTTTTCACTAGCCAGTTTGTGAACCCCATCCCTGTTGACATCATCATCGGAGAGTTGTAGTGCTTCGGCTTCCAGCCCGCGCAGGGGAGTCTCCAAGCCATCGAGGCTCTTGGCGACCTCGTAGTTCTCCCGTTCCACCGCCTCCGCTCTTTCCCGCTCCACCCTGGACACTAGCAGCTGAACCTCATCCGACAGCGCACGAGCCGGGATGTCGTGTGGCTCCATCTTGAATATGTCAGAGTACTGCGTGCCGAGCAATGGGATTGAAGCTCGAACGGTCAACTCGCGCGATTCGGACACCTCGAATTCGAGCTCAATATCGGCACCGCGCGGAATGTCACGGCTCAAGTTTCTTGCGGTGACGCTCAAGAAGCCCAATGGCGTGTTGGCGCTGAAATGGTAGTCGGCCGGACCCTCCACCACGATAATGCGTATTTCGTCGCCCGTCCCTCGGCGAAGGGTGCGACTTGCCTCTCTGGTCATTCTTCGGCGGGCAGGAAGCACGGTGTTGCGCTCGAAGATTGATTCCAACTTCGTGTCCTGATGCTCAAGGTCGTCAACGACGAGGCAGAGGTCATGTGGCATGAGCTGCCCGGCGACGCTGTATTGACCGTGAGCGATCTCGATGGATTCCAGATCGGCGGGCACCACGCAGTTCTTGCTGTCGTAAACTCGAAAACTAAAAAAGTTGTAAGCGTTTTCTTGGAGTGGCAAATCCTCATGGATGCGCGCCGCGAGTGGCTTGAGTCCGCTGTCGAACGCGCCGTCGCCGCGGGTTATCCGATAGAACAGGCCAGCGGTTGAACCCTCCGTCTTCGCAGAGAACATCTCTTCGTGGTCGTGCGATGCGCGATTGTAGACAGCTTTGATCTTCAGGCCGGGAGCAGCGGCTCCGCTTGTGCCCGGCGATGGATCGAGCCTGACTTCCTTCGTGCCGGCGTAGTAGGCCGCACCGACTGCGATTGCGTTTGTAGGGTCGATACCTGTGTTCACCGGGATTTGCAGCAGCTCCTCGACGCGCCGACGCACAAATGGAACGTACGTGGAGCCACCAACCATGAGCACAAAACGAAGATCAGTCGGCTGCAGCGAGTTACGTGTCAGAATACGCCTCAGCATCTCGCCAGTGCGGTCGATGACGGGCCTGATCACACTCTCGAACTCCGAGCGAGTGATCGCCATGCATTCATCCACAGACTTCCCAGCCTCATCGGTGATGGTGTATCGGCCCAGATCAACCTCTGCTGACGTCCGAGTGGACAGTTCAATCTTGGCTTCTTCCGCCGCATGGAGCAGGAGATACCACAGCATGTTGTAGCGGCCTGACTCGCTCGTCATTTGTGGTACGAGATCGCGAAATCGTCCTGTTGCCTCTAGGCGCGGCGCGATGATCTGCTCCACGATCAGGGCATCAAAGTCCATACCGCCAAGGAAATTGTCTCCCTCGTGATCCATAACCTTAAGCTCGCCCTCGACAATGCGGACCAGCGCGACGTCAAAGGTGCCGCCGCCGAGGTCATAAACGATCCACTGGCTGTTCGTTAAATCGAGATCCTTCTGCTTGTTTGCGTAAGCCAGACTGGCGGCGATTGGCTCTTGAAGCAGGATCACCTGTTGGAATCCTGCCAGGTGCCCAGCCTCAGTCGTGGCCTTGCATTGTACCATGCTGAATGAAGCCGGGACAGTAATGACTGCACCCTCGGGCGATTCCCCTGTGTGGATGAATGTCTTCAATTCCTTCAGAACGAAGGCGGACAGATCTACGGAAGTCTTAGACTGACCAAGTGACCGAATGCGGTAGCTTTCTGTCGTTCCCATTGTCCTTTTGAATCGGCCGAAAACGCTCTTCGGATCCTTCTCGAAGTAGTTCCGTGCTCGATCACCAACGAGTATGCGGTCGTTCCGAAAGCCAACGACGGACGGCAGCGTCTCCTTGAAACCGATCGGGTTCTTGAAGACCTCAACGGTGCCCTTATTAAACTTGGCGATCAGGGAGTTGGTGGTGCCTAGGTCAATCGCAAAGTTGATCATCTCCGCCACTACTTCACCTCCTCCGTGGCCGTTACAACAGCGATGCCGCGTTGCACGACCTTGGAAAAGCCGGGCATACGCCGATCGACAAAGCGAATGATCGGCTTGATTACTTCGACGACCACTAGGTTCTCCGTTCCGCTGCCGGCGATGGACACTTCGAGATCAGTACGTGTTTCGGTCACGCGTTGTCCCATTGGGTCCTCATACACGAGTCCCATTTCCTCAAATGCGTCCTTCAGCTTCTCGACGTTGCGCTGCAGGTTGCAGGAGTCGCCCTGCTTGGCAAGGCGTTGCTCCAATTCGTAGACTTGGTTGAGGGCCGTCAGCCACGCCCTGGGCACCGTAGACACCTGTATGTCGAAGCCTGCCATTCGCGCGAATCCTCCATCGGCTACCGGCCGTACCGGCGCAGTTTGCTGTTGAAGTCGTCGACCATTTGATTCACGAGTCGCTCCTGCGCTCTCAGATCCTCAAGGAGTGCGTTGTGCCTATCAATCTTTTCGTTGAACCGAGCCACCGCAGGGTTGCTCGTGTGATCCAGAGCGAGTCGTTCCAGATCGATCTGCCGGGCGAGCGTTTCCAGTTCTGCTGCCATGTCAGCGGCTTTGACCTTAGCCTTATCAATCGCTCGACTGTCGCGATCAAGTTCAGCGCCGATGTTCGTTGGAATGCGATAAGATGAGCCTTCGGTTGCGGCGCTTACTCGTGGCGGGAGCGGCTTGCTGTGCGAACGCTGCGCGCGTGCGATGGGCGGCACCGGAGAAGTGTCCGATGACGGACCACGCGAACTGGCGCCCCAAACCGCGATCGCGATAATGGCGGCGATTCCGCCAAGGAAGGCCCATGCAAATGTGGGGCCGCGATTCGATGATGCGACTGGCCTGCTCAGTTCGTTGCTGAGCGGCTTGTCGCCCGAATCACCGCCAATTGCGGCAACGTCCTGTTTCATGAGCTCGACGAGCATCGGCAGCAGAGTAGCCCCTCACGTTGCACAAAATCGCGGCCGTCGAGGAGCATTCTCTTCGGGAATCCCCGTGAAATCCGGCGGATCCAGGCGTGAGTTGATAGAGTCGGCTGG
>QZJT01000105.1 GCA_003597935.1 Phycisphaerales bacterium
CTGAAGCCCGCGGCTCGCTTCAGAGGCGTGCTCGCTCGGACGGCGCAGCCGGCGCTGGTCGCCGTCGCCGCCCTGCTGGTCTCCGGCTGTGGCTACTCCAGCCGCCGGCCGTTCCCGGAGGATATCCGGACGGTCCACGTCGAGATGTTCCAGTCGCGCGAGTTCCGCCGGGAACTGGAGTTCCGCCTCACTGAGGCGGTGATCAAGCGCATCAACATGGACACGCCCTATCGAATCGCGCCGCTGCGAACCGCCGATGTAGTAGTCACCGGCGAGATCCTGAACGTCACCAATCGGACGTTCGGGTCGGACCTGGACGACGACCTGCCGCGCGAGATCGGCTCGACCATCGCGGTGCGGTTCCAGATGAAGGACCTGCGGGACGGCCGCATCCTGGTGGACCGCCCGCGCTTCGTCTATCAGACGAACTACATCCCGCCGGTGGGCGAGACGTTCGAGGACGGCATGATCCGTGGCATCGACGGCCTGGCCGAGCAGATCGTGCAGACGATGGAATCCGCCTGGTGAAGTCCCTAGAATCGGACTGAGCGGCCGCGGCGGGCCGCCGGCCGCAACGCGGCGCGGACAGGAAGGATTATCGGCATGGCCAAAGGCAACGGCGCGACACCACCGGGAACGGGCGGCGAACGCGGGCCGTCCCGTGGCAGCGGCGGGCCGACCGGGCCGAACATGAAAATGTCCCGCAACATTGCGAGCTGGCTCATCCTGATGGGCCTGGCGCTGGCGCTGCTGGTGCTGTTGCAGCAGAACGTCACCGCGACGGACAAGATCAGCATCACCCAGTTCTGGAAGTACGTCGAAAACGGTCAGGTCAAGGAACTGGTCATCAATACGGACAACGGCACGCTGCGGGGCACGCGGGCCCGCGTCGAGGGCGACCCGGCCGGGGCGCCTAAACGCATGTTTGAGGTCAAGTACCCACCCCAGGCCATCGACAACGACTTTCTCAAGGAACTCCACCAGCGGCTGCCCGGCACCGAGATCCGGCACGAAGCCAGCAGTCCGTACCTGACGGTGCTGCTCAGCTTCCTGCCCTGGCTGCTGATCTTCGGGTTCATCTGGTTCTTCATCTTCCGCCAGATCCGCAACGTCAGCGGGGGCGGGGGCGTGCTGGGCAACTTCGGCCGCTCGCGGCACCGCGTCACGTCCAAGGAGCACACCAACATCACGTTCGCGGACGTGGCCGGCATCGAAGAGGCGAAGGAAGAAGTTCTCGAAATCGTCGAGTTCCTGAAGTCACCCAAGAAGTTCCAGCGCCTCGGCGGGCGCATCCCGCGCGGCGTGTTGCTGGTCGGCGAGCCGGGCTGCGGCAAGACGCTGCTGGCCAAGGCCATCGCCGGCGAGGCGGACGTGCCGTTCTTTTCGATCAGCGGTTCGGACTTCGTCGAGATGTTCGTCGGCGTGGGCGCGTCGCGCGTACGCGACCTGTTCAAGCAGGCCAAGGAAAGCTCGCCCTGCATCATCTTCCTGGACGAGATCGACGCGGTCGGGCGTCGCCGCGGGGCCAGCTTCGGCGGCGGCGGGCACGACGAGCGCGAGCAGACGCTCAACGCGATCCTGGTCGAGATGGACGGTTTCGACACCAACGATCAGGTGATCGTCATCGCGGCCACCAACCGGGCGGACGTGCTCGACCCGGCCCTGGTCCGCCCCGGCCGGTTCGACCGGCAGGTTTACGTGCCGCTGCCGGACGTGGAGGGCCGTTACAAGATCCTGAAAGTCCACGCCAAGAAGGTCAAACTCGGTCCCAACATCGACCTGCGCCGCATCGCCCGCGGCACGTCCGGCTTCAGCGGCGCGGAACTGGCGGCGCTGATCAACGAGGCGGCGATGCTCGCCACCATGACCAACAAGGACTTCATCGAACACGACGACCTCGAAGAGGCCCGCGACAAGGTGCGCTGGGGCCGCTCGAAGCGCAGCCGGCAGATCGACGAAGAGGAGAAGAAGGCGACCGCCTACCACGAGGCGGGCCACGCATTGGTGCAGGCGCTGGAGAAGCACGCGGATATCGTCCACAAGGTCAGCATCATCCCGCGCGGTCCGTACGGCGGCGCCACCTTCTCGCTGCCCGAGAAAGACCGCAGCAATTACAGCGAGCGGTTCCTGCTGGCGACCTTGCGCATTCTGTGTGCCGGCCGCATCGCCGAGCAGAAGTTCACCGGCGACGTCAACACCGGCGCCCTGGGCGACATCAAGCACGCCAGCGAACTGGCCCGCAAGATGGTCATGGAATGGGGCATGAACGAGCGGGTCGGCTTCGTCAACTTCGGCGACGGCCACAAGAACAACTGGCTCGACCTGCCCGGCGGCAAGGATTATTCCGAAGTCACCGCCCAGACCATCGACGAGGAAGTGCGCAAACTGGTCGACCGCGCCTACGGCGAGGCGACCCGGATCATCGACGACAACGAGGCGAAGGTGGAAGCGATCGCTCAGGCGCTGCTGCGCTACGAGACGATCTCCGGCGACGAGGTCAACGCCCTGATCCGCGGCGAATCGCTGGACCGCTCGTCCGTTTCCGACCTGCTCGATGACGACGCGGCCTCCCCCGACCGGGTCGGGATCGCCCGCCCGGTCAAGGCTACCCCGTCCAAGCCCGGCGCGGACCTGGGCGGCGGGGCGCTGCCCCAGCCCGGTTGACGCAGGGTGCGGGCGCGATGACGCCATCGGACCATCACCAATCGGACGCCGCCGGGCCGCTCGGCTACGCCGTGCTGACCGTCAGCGATACCCGCACGCCGCAGACGGACGCCAGCGGCGCGGCGATCATCGAGCTGATGGACGCAGCCGGGCACACGCGGGTGGACTATCGCATCGTGCGGGACGAGACGCAGGCGATCCGCGGGTGCGTCACGGCCTGGGTGAATGATCCCCGCTGTCGGGTGGTGCTCATGACGGGGGGGACGGGCGTTGCCTCGCGCGACGTGACCGTGGAAGCGGTCGAGCCGCTGTTCGACAAGCGTCTGGAGGGATTCGGCGAACTGCTGCGGCAGCGCAGCTTCCAGCAGGTCGGCCCGGCCGCGATGCTCTCACGGGCGACCGCCGGCGTGTCCTCGGGGACCGTCATCTTCGCCATGCCCGGCTCGACCGCCGCCGTCCGCCTGGCCATGACCGAGCTGGTGCTGCCGCCGTTGCGCCACCTGGTCGCGCTGGTGGCGGGGTGAGCATGGGAGACGCGCCATGGGACGGAGCTTGCTCCACAATCTCGACGTGGTCACGCGGGCCTTGTGCGCCTTGGAGCGGTGCAGCGAGGACGGCGCCTTCGTGATCTTCACGCACGAACCGAGCGGAAAGTTCGTCCAGTTCGCGGGCGGGGCCGGGCATCCCTTGCTGCTCGATCTGCCGTCGCAGGTGCTGTCGGAGGACGAATGGGAGAGGGCGATCGAGTTCTTCCGCCGATTCGGTGTCGACGTGAGCGAATATGAAGGCACGGACCGGCCCGCAGGCGGGCCGGCCGGGCACGTCTCATTCAACGTCGAGTTCGATTCGGTGAACCTGGCCGCTCAGACGGCGCTCGACGTGCTGCAGACGATCTTCGAACTGCCCCCGGACTGCGAACTGACCGTGGAAGAGAGCTGACTGGGGGTGCGTGACACAATCGGCGGTCTCCCTGGGATCGCCGGGCTCCAGCCTGGCGACTGCCGGAGTGTCGTGCCCCCTCAGAAAGCGGCATCCAAGTCGGGACTCCGCGCGGGCTAAAGCCACGCGGCTCGCTCAGATGCCCTGCCGATTGTGTCACACACCCGCTGACTGGCGCGGTGGTCGTTTGCGCTTGCGGGCCTGCACCAGCGGCGTATTATGCCTTGTCCGGCGCCGGCCGGGTGTACCGTCGTCGATCTGGAGGTTCTGCGCGGATGTCGAAATGGTTCTGGCTGCAACTGACCATGGTCCTGGTGGCCGCGGCCGCGACGTTCATCAGCCTCAACCTCTTCAAGAAGCACTTCGGCCAGCCGGTCAGTTCCTGGTTCGACGCCGCCTGCGGCGAGTCCGACGAGCCGGGCGGGGCCAACTGCGAGAAGGTCATCAAGAGCGAATGGGGGACGATCCGCTACGGCCACCTGGTCATCCCCACGGCACTGCTGGGCGTCGTGTATTACGCCTCGCTGGCGACCTGGCTTCTGGGCGTCGGGCGTCCATCCCGGCGGCGGCGCTGGCTGCACGTGCTGCCGTCGCTGATGGTGGCGGCGGGCTTTTTCTTCTCGGTCTTCCTGACCTACAAGATGATCGCGTCCGACCACTGGTGCCCGTGGTGCCTGGTCACGCACGGGTGCAACCTGCTGCTGCTGATCGGCATCGCCCTGCTGTGGCTGGGTTACGACGACGACGGGGCGGCGACCGTTGCCGCGCCGGCCGAGCGGACCGCGGCGGCGACCGCGGAGCATCCCGGCATGCGGGCAGCAGGGATGACGCTGCTGGCGATGGCGGCCGTCAGCGCGGGGCTGTGGTTCTACGCCGGCTACTACGCGGCCATCGCGGTGGCGCGGCAGAAGGAGCGTGAGGCCCGCAAATACGAGAGCTACGTCAAGGAGGTGCAGCAGGACGCCACCACGTTGATGACCAACTGGGAGCTGGGGCAGAAGTACGACTTCAAGATCACGGATGAATCGGCGGTCCGCATTCTTAGCAAGGCCCCGTCGATGCAGATGGTGGTGTTCAGCGATTTCGAGTGCCCCTTCTGCCGCCGGTTCGCGGTTTTCATCGAGGAGCGGATTCAGCCGCTGTTCGCCAACCGCATGATGATCGCCTACAAGCACTACCCGCTCAACGCGCGCTGCAACCCGCGCGTCAAGTCCTACATGCACAAGAACGCCTGCTGGGCGGGGGCGTTCGCCGAGGCGGCCCGGCTGCAGCAGGGCAACGAGAAGTTCTGGGACATCCACGACTATTTCTATCATGATCCGTCCACGCTGCGCGGCGCGACGGACGAGAACAACGAGGCCCGCATCCGTTCGCTGGCGGCGCGGTTCGGTCTCGACCCGGACAGGGTCATTGCCGACATGCAGTCGCCGGAGTTGGGCGCAGGGTTTCTGGCGGACATCGAAGAGGCCGCGGCCGCGGGCGTCACCAGCACGCCGGGCGTGTTCGTCAACGGCAAGAAGGTCAACCAACTCGCCATCATGCAGTGGCCGTTCTGGCGCGAGATGGCCCGGCTCTACTGGAAAACCGTCAACGAAGAGCCGCCGGCGGAAGTGACCGAGTTGCTCAACAGCCTGTCACCGCCCAAGAAAGAGGCGGCGGGGTCGAAGGACGGCACCGAGCAGGCGGGCAACGGGGTCGCCAACGAAGACAGCGGAGAGTAACGCGGTGGACGTGCCGTGACGGCCCGCCGAGCGTCGGCATTCGCATGCCTGGCGACGGTGCCGGCGCGCGCGACATCACCGTGCGCGATCAGCGCCAGCAGCGAGCCGCGTGGCTTTAGCCCCGATCCAAAAACCGCGACTACGGTTCGCCTGAACCGAGCCACGCACGTCAGTAAACGGTTCCTCTTGAGCCGGAAGACACCCCTCCGTTATGGTCGGGGCTCGGTGTCTACGGTTTGGGAGAGGTGTTAGCCCGTCTTGGCCCGCGCGGACGTTCGAACTCGCATTGGCCACGGGTCGGGCAGGGTGGTTCGGCAAAGTGGAGCGTTGCACGTGTATGAGTTCATGACAGAACGCGCAGCGGGCGTCATGCTCCGGGCACAGCAGGAGGCCCATTGTTGCTATCTCGCCGCCGTGGGAACAGGGCACATCCTCCTGGCCCTGGTGAGAGAAGGCTCGGGGCCGGCGTTTCAGGCACTCCAGAATCTGTGCGTCGATCTCACCTTCCTCGGCAGCGAACTGACGCGGCTGATGGAGCGCGGGTGCGAAGTGCACGTCAGAGGCAGATTGCCATTGACGGCGCGTGCGATGCAGGCCATCCAGTACGCCTTGGAGGAGATGCGCAATGCGGGTCATGAGCAGGTTGGCACCGGGCACCTGCTTCTCGGCGTGCTGCGCGATCCGACAGGCTTCGCGGCTGTTGTGATGAGCCGCGTCTGTCCAGGCCTGAGCCTCGATGGCCTCAGACGTGAAGTGCTGAGATTGCTCAAGGAAAACATGGATACGGCTCAGCAGACGGAGCCGCGCCGGGCGGACTGGGGCGGCAGGGACCCCGTGATCGCCGCGATACTGTCGGACCGTGCCAAGCATGTCCTGACGCTTGCGGACGAGGAAGCTCGGCGGCTTAATCATGAGTGCGTCAGTCTGGTACACGTCTTTCTGGCGCTCGTCGCCGAGGGCACTCGGTCCGGTCCCAACGCCCTGCTGAACGTCGTCCCGGATCTGAAGCTGGCGAAAGTCCGCCACGAGCTGGAAAAGTTCGCGCCGCCGGGGCTCTGGAAGGTGGCGCGTATTGATCTGCCCCATGATATTCTGGTCAGGAAGCTGATCGCCGCTGGGTTCGAGGAGGCCCGACGGCTCGGCCAGAGTCAGCTTGACGCCGAGCACCTGGTGCTGGGCCTGTTGAGCGACGACTGCACCGCGCATCTGTTCGCTCATCTGGGCCTCCAGGTTGACGACGTCCGTCGGGCAGTGCTGCGATTGCTGGACGAAGCTCGATCTGCCGGCACCGCGCCCGGAACGTCCGGCGCTGAGACTCCTGAATCCGTCTCAGACACTGAGCCACCGCGGAGCTAAACATGTTCGACCGCTTCACAGATCGCGCCCGCAAGGTCATGGCGCTGGCCAACAACGAGGCTCAACGGCTCAACCACGAGTACGTCGGGACGGAACACATCCTGCTCGGGCTGCTGGCCGAGGACGGCGGCACCGCCAATTCCGCGTTGAGCATCCTCGCGCCTGAGCTTGACTTGAACAGAGCACGGGCGGAAGTCGAAAAGCTGATCTTGCGCGGTCCGGAGATGCTGTGTTCCGGCAATCTTCCACCGACGCCGCGCGCCAGGCACGTGATCGAGTATGCGATCGAGGCGTCCCTCGAACTCCACGATGAATGCGTGTCAACCGAACATCTCCTGCTGGGGTTGTTGCGCGAATCCGAGGGTATCGCCGCCCAGATTCTGAAGACCGTGGGTGTCGAACTCGCTGCGGTGCGGCAGAGGTTGCTCTCGCTGCGTAACCCACCACCATCAGCAGGCGTCGCATCCAGCGCATCCACAGCGAAAACTGGAAGTTCCATGAGAATCATCCGCCGCCCCAGCGTATACCTCGTCGGCCGTCAGGTCATGGACGAGGTCGAGATCGACCGATTCCTCGCCGACCATGACGTGTCCCACTGGACTACCGACACCGAGGTCGCGGGCGAAAAGCTGGCGGAGATGGCCGGGCGGCTGTGCTACCTGAGCTTCGCCAAGCCGCGGCCGGGCGGCAACGCGGCCTACCTGGGCCACATCAGGGAGGTCGGCCACGGCAGCGTGCTGGAGCACGCGGTGTGGAACTTCATCATCACCGGCGTGTCGCGGTCATTCACGCACGAACTCGTCCGACACAGAGCCGGGTTTGGATACAGTCAACTAAGCCAGAGGTACGTCGACGAGTCGGTGGCTGAGTACGTCGAGCCGGACTGCATCGCCGCGGACCCGGCGCTGCACGAGATATGGCGAGCGGCGGTCGAGCAGGCGCACGCGGCATACGTCAGGCTCACCGCCGGGTTGGCCGCCAGGTTTGCCGACGTGGAAGACAAGACGCTGCGCCGCAAGATGGCCCGGCAGGCGGCTCGCTCGGTGCTGCCCAACGCCACCGAGACCAAGATCTTCGTCACCGCCAACGCCCGCGCCCTGCGGCACTTCATCGAGCTGCGCTGCAACGAACACGCCGAGACGGAGATCCGCATCGTGGCCGGTATGGTGCTCGACATCCTCGCCCTTGAGGCGCCGAGCATCTTCGGCGACTACCAGCGTGTCAATCTGCCCGACGGCACCTGGGCGGCGACGACGCCGCACACGAAAGTGTGAACACCCGGAGCCGCTTTCCGAGGGACGGGCCGCCCGGCGTGTCTGCGCCAGTTCAATCGTCGTCGTCAGTGAGATAGCCCAGCCCGATGAGAGCTTTGCGGTGGGCGGCCTCCTCGTCGCCGAGGGTCGGCTCGGTCGGACCGACGTCCTCCAGCTCGAAGGGGTAGCCGAGCTTGTCGCGCCAGAACTTCAGGCCGTTCTCTTCCGCCCGTGTCCGCTTATCTTTCAACTTGGCGAGCAACTCTTCGAAGGTCGTGCGGATCGCTTCCTCCGCCTGGATCGAGAAGGCGTCAAGTTCCGCCCGCAGTGACTCTTTCAAGCCATCGGGGACCGGCTCAGCGCTCAGCAACTGGCGGCACTCGATACCCAGCGGCTGGTGATGGCCGTTGGTGGTCGGGCTTACCGTCCAGATGCGGCTTTCCGGGGGCCGGCGGTCGTTGCGGTAGAAGGTGCCCTGGGCGATTACGCCGCGCTGCGAGAAGCTCTCGACGAAGATCGGCCGCGCCGGCGGTTCGCGCCCCTCGCGCAGGGCGGGAAGGAGGCTTCGCGAATCGTGGGCGTTGCCCGCCAGGCGCAGCGCCTCCAGCGCGGTGGCGTAGATGTCCAGGACGGTCGCAGGCGTCTGCAGCGCTACGCCGGCCGCCACCCCCGCGCCCACGAACGCCAGCGGCACCCGTACCTGGCCTACGTCCACGGAATGCGAGTGGGCGAAATAGTAATCATCTTCGCCAAACGCCTCGCCGTGGTCGGACGTGACGATCACCAGGGTATGGCGCAGCAGCCCCAACTGGTCGACGCGGTCCAGCAGGCGCTGGATCTCGCTGTCCAGGTAACGGATCTCGTTGTCATAACGTCGGCTGTACTCGCCGACGTGTCGCTCACTTCCGACCACCTGATAGCTCGGGATCGCCTTGTAGCCGGAGGTGTCGGCGCCGATCGGCAATTCGAGGTCGCGCTCGGGAGGCACGTCGGTCTCGCGCAATTCCGGGTACATGGCCGGCGGCAGATAAGGCCCGTGCGGGTCCTGGTAATGCACCCACAGGAAGAACGGCGCATTGTGTACGATGTCGAGCAGGATGAGCGCTTCGTCCGTGGTGGTGGCGGCGATCTTGGGGTTGTAGGCGCCGGTCTGGCGGTCGAACTGCATGTCGCGGTAGACGGCGAAGCCCTGGTGCAGCCCCAGCCGGCGGTTGAGCGTCGGGTTGCTGATGACCGCGGCCGTGCGCATGCCGGCGTCGCGGCAGACCTCCGCCAGCGTCATCGTTCGTCCGGAGAGCTTGAAGAACCGGCCGTTGTCCAGCCCGACCGAGGTGAAGCTGGGGTACAGGCCGGTCATCATGGAGATATGGGACGGGGCCGTGTACGAGGCGGTGGAGAACGCCCACTCGAACCGCGTTCCCCGGGCCATGAAGCGGTCGAGGTTGGGCGAGGTCGGGCGGCCGTAGCCGTAGCCGCTCAGGCGGTCCGCCCGCAGCGTGTCGATGGTGATGAGCAGGATGCTCTCGGCCTTGGGCGCGGGCTGGGTCACCGCCGCGGGCGGGGCCGTCGGCTGGGGCCGGTGTTCTTCCGCCAGAGCCGCCGATACGCCGACCGCCCATGCGAGGGCGAGCGTCCACCCCGCTGCCATTCCCCCGACGGCCCCGTCCCGGAGGCGCGGGGAGCCGCCAAGCGGGCACGGTCTGGTCCTGGGAGGGGTCGGGCGGAGCATCGGGCGATCCTCACTTTCCGGCGTTGTGGCTGCCACCGGGTGAAACGATGCGGCAGCGCATTTGTTGCCCGGTTCCAGGTTGTCGCAGGGGCGGCCGATCGGCATAATGGTCTATCGGCGCTGCCGGGGCGGCGGACCGGGCCGGACGAGCGCCACCCGACAATTGATCGACTGCCGCACAAGGAGTTGGCCATGGCGACCACGACGTGTCAGATTCCGAAGCTGGAGTCCCTGATCGACTACCTCGACTCCTTGACCCACCGGGCGTCGGTGGCGGACCTGCGGCGTGAGCTGGAAGCGCTTGACGATCTGACGGTCGAGGACGTGGCCGAGTACGTTCGCTTCGATGAACGCCAGTACCTGCGCAACCTCATCAAGGGCGGTCCGTGGTACCACCTGCTGGCGCTGTGCTGGCGGAGCGGGCAGCGCAGCCCGATTCACAACCACGCCCAGTCGACCTGCGGCGTCCGCGTGCTGAAGGGCAAGCTGACGGAAACGCAGTTTCGAAAGACGCCGTGCGGCCAGATCGCGGCGGTGGGATCGGAGGACATGGGCGTCGGCGAGGTCTGCGCCATGCAGGACGCCTATATCCACCAGATCTCCAACCTGCAAGCGCCCGGCCAGGACCTGATCACGCTGCACATCTACTCGCCGCCGCTGCTGCGGATGGACACCTATTCGCTGACGGACCCGACGGTGGGCCAGTATTACCCGGTGATCCTGGAACACTGCGAGGGAAGCGGGATATAGCGCCGCGCCCGGGCGTGGCGCCGCCGGCCCCATCCCAGGTCGCCGAGCGCGGTGGCGCCCTGGGCCGGGTCCGGCGGACTTGCACAAACCCTAACAAGTGCCGTATGATCCCGCCCTGCCCACGGACGGTCCCTATCTCGACATCATCCGGGCCGCGCTTCGTGTCTGCCGTGACTACAGGCCCGCGTTCGGGCGGGGCAGGGGCGGCGGCATCACCCTTGAGCAGTTCCAGCAGATCTATCGCGAGGACGAGTTCTATTCGTGGTTCGGTCTTGATTCGCCACTGGTGTACGCGGCCCATAAGGCCGCGGGTGGCATCACTTCGGTCTACCGGCAGGTTGGAATCGGCTGCCAACGGCTTTTCCAGCAACTCCTGCAAGACACGCTCGGACTTTCGGCAGCCGATGCCACGTGGTCGTACGAAGTCGAGGTGAAGGGTGCGTGAGCGCGAACCCTCGCGCTCGACGGGCGCATTCCGCTGGAGAGGGTCACCGACGAGGATGCACGTGAGCGGTGCCGGGCATGGCTGACTGATGCGGTGGCGGCCGTCGGCCTCGGCCGGAGGCAGACCAGATCCCTCCACGGATGCGTCTTCGAGATCCGGCAGGGCTACAAGAGCAATGATGCGAAGCGCCAGAACGCCGACGTGTCCAACGCCGCTAATGCGTTTGCGCATCGCTACCTTCCCGTCATGCTCTTGCTCTCCGTGCAGATCCCCGACAGCCTCGCGAGCCGGTACGCGCGGGCGCACTGGCTGATCCTCCGGGGAAAAGTCGCCGGCACCTCGACGGAATCGACGTACGCTTTCGCAAGCCAGGTCCTGGGCTATGATCTGGCGGATTTCTTTCGCCGTAACTCCGCCGCGATCAAGGAAGAGACGATCGCCGTTTTCGAAGGGTTGTTGGCGTGAATGTCGACCTGTTTGGCGAGCCATTGACCGATGTACGATCCCGCGGCGGTCTGGGCCGGCACGATCACCTGACGTTCCGTGGGAACGTGGCGTTGGGCCGGCACGGCTGGCTGCGCCTGACACCGGCGTATTCGCTGCACCTCGTGCGCCGGTTGCTCGCACGGTATGGGCCCCACGACGTGGTGCTCGAACCGTTTTCCGGCACCGGAACGACGCCGCTGGCGTGTGCTGCCGCGGGGATTCGATGCCACGCCGTAGACATCAATCCGTTCCTCGTGTGGCTGTGCAAACTGAAGCTCACTCGATTCGACGATGGCGTGCCCGCCGCGGTCGTCAAGGCCGCCGCGCGCGTCGCCGACGCCGCCCGCGAACCTGGCGCGCCCGCGTGGCAACCGGATTTGCACCAGATCGAGAAGTGGTGGGACGCCCCGACGCTTGGCGCCTTGGGCTGTGCGTGGGAGGCGATCCGAAAACCTCGCCGCCCCCGCGCGCCCGCAGTCACGGAACTCTTGAGCATCGCGTTCTGCCGAACCATGATTCAGACTGCCCATGTCTCCTTGGGACATCAGTCGATGTCGTTCAAGAAACCGGGCGACGATGTCGGGCTGTTGTCCGAGCCGTCCGGCGACGCGCGGCAGACCGTTGTAAATGCGTTTCTGGCAGCGGCCCGCGAGGTCGCCGATTCGCTCGTCGTCGAGCCGCCCGTTGTGGACTGCGAGGTAGTCCTGGGCGACTCGCGCCACCTGCCGGCGGCCCTGCCGTCGGATCGGCCGCGCTACACGGTCGTGGTCACATCGCCGCCTTATCCGAACCGCATGTCGTACATCCGCGAACTCCGGCCCTACATGTACTGGCTCGGCTATCTTTCCAATGGCCGTGCTGCGGGCGAACTGGACTGGCAGGCGATCGGGGGAACCTGGGGATGTGCCACCAGCCTGCTCAACGGTTGGACGCCGAACGGTCAGGGTCAGATTCCCTTCCCGCACTTTGACCGGATCGTTGAGGAAATCGGCCGCGGCCACGCGCTCCTGGGCCGCTACGTCCACAAGTACTTCGAGGACATCAAGAGCCACATCGTGGGACTGCGCGACGTGCTCGCGCCCGGCGCCCATTGTCATTACATCGTCGGCAACAGCAAGTTTTACGACACCCTGCTGCCGGTCGAGGGCATCTACGCGGCGCTGTTCGAGGACGCGGGCTTCGTCGACGTGGGGGTAGAGACCATCCGCAAGCGAACGAGCAAGAAAGAGCTGTTCGAGTTCATCGTCCACGCGCACGTGCCCCACAGGCCGCGGGAGCGGAGCGCACGGGGCGTAGCACGATCAAGCCGGACCTGAGCGGCCTGGCACTCGAGGATCGAGGCGCCGTCATGGTCCCTGCCCGGGCGCACCGGTGCGGCGCATCGGCCCGTCGCCGGGCTTCGGTCGGTCGGTCCTGGACGGGCAGCGCCGCGCCCGGGCGCCCCCTTCCCGGTCGAGAAACGTCACCCGGTTCGCGTTTCCCGCCCGACGCGGTACACTCGGGGCGCGTCGTGGAGGTCGGATGGCGGCGGCGCGTCTGCCAACGGATCAGGCCGCGACGAGCGCGACGAGTACATACGCCTCGAAATCCTGAACTCAGGGAGCAACCCATGATCGCGACCACGCGACGCCTCAGTCTGTTCATCCTTGCCGTGGTTCTCAGCCTGGCCCCGGCGCCGGCCGGCGCCCAGGACCGGCCATCGGTCGGCACGCAGCCGGACAAGCGCTCGGCCAGCACCCAGCCGGACAAGCGCTCGGCCCCGAAGAAGGTCATTACCGTCGAGGGTATCACCGAATACCGCCTCGACAACGGCCTGCAAGTGCTGCTCTTTCCCGACCCGTCCAAACCGACCGTCACGGTGAACGTCACCTACCTGGTCGGCTCGCGGCACGAAGGCCGCGGCGAGGCGGGCATGGCCCACCTGCTGGAGCACATGGTCTTCAAGGGCACGCCGACGTACGAGAACATCTGGGGCGCGCTCGAAGACCACGGGGCGTCCTTCAACGGCTCCACCTGGGTGGACCGCACCAACTACTTCGAGACGCTGCCGGCCAGCAACGAGAACCTCGAGTTCGCCCTGCACATGGAAGCCGACCGCATGGTCAACAGCTTCATCAGCGCCGAGGAGCTGGCCAGGGAGATGACCGTCGTCCGCAACGAATTCGAGCGCGGCGAGAACAACCCGTCCGGCATCCTCAGCGAGCGCATGACCTCCGCCGCCTATCTGTGGCACAACTACGGCAAATCGACCATCGGCAACCGCAGCGACATCGAGCGCGTGCCGGCCGAGAACCTCAAGCGCTTCTACCAGCGGTACTACCAGCCGGACAACGCCGTGCTGGTGGTGGCGGGCAAGTTCGACGTCGAGCGAACGTTGACGCTGATCCAGGACTACTTCGGGCGCATCCCCAGGCCGACCCGCGTGCTGGAGGCCACCTACACCGAGGAGCCGCCGCAGGACGGCCCGCGCTTTGTGACGCTGGAGCGCGTCGGCGACGTGGCCGCAGCCGGGCTGGTCTATCACATCCCGGCCGGGTCTCATCCGGACTACCCGGCGGTTTCGATTCTGGAAGACGTGCTCACCTCGCAGCCGTCCGGCCGGCTGTACAAGGCGCTGGTCGAGACGGGCAAGGCAGCCAGCGTGGGCGGCGCCGCGTTCTCGTGGGCCGAGCCGGGCATCGTGCAGATCATGGCCCAGGTGCGGCTGGACCAGGATGCCCGGGCCGTGCTGGACGTGATGACGAGGATCGTCGAAACCGTCGGCGCCGGCGAGATCTCCGACGAAGAGGTCGAGCGCAGCAGGACGCGCATGCTCAAGAACATCAAGATGGCTCTCACCGACAGCGGCCGGATCGGCATCCAGCTCAGCGAGTTCGCCGCCCTCGGCGATTGGCGGATGTTCTTCATCCACCGCGACCGGCTCAAAGAGGTCACGCCCGACGACGTGAAGCGGGCGGCGTCCACCTACCTGGTCGCCAGCAACCGCACGGCCGGCCTGTTCATCCCCAGCAAGGAGACGCCGACGCGCTCGACGGTCCCGCCCGCGCCCGACGTGCAGCAGATCGTCTCCGGCTACAAGGGAAGCGAGACCATCGAAACGGGCGAGGCGTTCGTCGCCACGCCGGACAACATCGAGAAGCGCACCACCCGCGAGACGCTCGAGAACGGCATCCAGATCGCCCTGCTGCCCAAGGAGACGCGCGGCGACGCGGTGCGGGCCAGCCTGATCTTCCGCTTCGGCACGGAAAAGGACATGGTCGGCCACACCACGGCACTGGGGATGATCCCGCGGATGCTCATGCGCGGCACCAGAACCAAGACTTACCAGCAGTTGCAGGACGAGATCGACAAGCTCCAGTCGCGCATCAACGTCTTCGGCGGCGCGGGGCAGGTGATCGTCTCCATCGAGTCCGACCGGGAGCACGTCGTCGACGCCATCAACCTGGTCGCGGAGGTGATGAAGGAGCCGGCGCTGAGCCAGGACGAGTTCGAGGTCCTGAAGCGCGAGAGTCTGGCGGCCCAGGAGCGCGGCCTGTCCGACCCGCAGGCGCTGGGCTTCAACGCCCTCAGCCGGGCGATGAACCCGTGGCCAAAGGACAGCATCCACTACGTCGAGACGCTGCAGGAACAGATCGACAAGACGCGGGCCGTCGAGATCGACGATCTCCGCGATCTTTACAGGAGATTCTACGGCGCCGGCAATCTGGACGTCGGCGTGGTGGGAGACTTCGACCCGGCCGCGGTGAAGTCGATGGTTAACCGGCACTTCGGCTCGTGGAAGTCACCGTCGCCCTACAAGCGGGTCGAACACCCGTACCGCCCCGTCAGCGCCGACAGCGCCGTCATCCACACGCCGGACAAGAAGATGGCGATGGTCGCGGCCGGGACCGTGTTCGAGATGCGCGACGACGATCCCGACTACCCGGCGCTGGACTTCGCCGGCTACGTGCTGGGGGAAAGCGCCAAATCGCGCCTGCTGAATCGCCTGCGGCACCAGGGCGGCCTCTCCTACGGCGCCCGCGGGTCGCTCAGCGCTGACTCCGAAGATGAGCGGGCGAGCCTGATGGGCTTCGCGATCTGCGCCCCGGAAAACGCAGTTAAGGCACAGGAGGCGCTGCGCGAAGAACTGACGAAGTGGATCGCCGAGGGCGTCACGGAGGAGGAACTCAGCGAGGGTAAGGTGGCTTTCGCCAAGCGCTTCGAGAACCAACTGGCCAACGACCGGTCCGTTGTGAACCTGCTCACGTCCGGTCTGGAGATCCACCGGACGCTTGTCTACCACGACGCCCTGATGAAGCGGGTCGCGTCGCTGACGCGCGAAGAGATCGCGGCCGCGCTCAAGAAGCACCTCGGCAGCCTGGAGATGTTCGAGGTCAAAGCGGGCGACCTGGCGGCAAAAGATGCACGGCCGGAATCACCCCCCGCCACCGGGTCACCGCAAGGCGATGGCGCAGAAGGGGGGTAACGCGGCAGTGGGGACGTCTCGGCGCCGGCGCGGGCGAGTCGGCATCCGCCCGCGCCCGTCGATCGGCTGCGCCGCACAGGGCGATGTCCATGGTGGCGGGGCGACGATTCCCGACAATTGCGACTGGCACTGTGGGGACGATACTGCAACAATGGCGGATGCATTTGGAGAATCGCAGAGGGTGGCGGCATGGGCGTTCGGGTCGGCGCAGCTCCGAGGATCAGCGTGTGTTCCGTCCGGCCGCGTCGTTCGGCCGCGGCGCGGATGAGAGCGCTGCTACTGGCGGTCGCCCTGGCCGCGCAGCCGGCCGCTGGCCAGGAGGGTCAACCGGGGCCGCCTGACCAGGTGGCGATCCTGAAGCAGGAGGCCGCCAGGCTCGTGCCGCTGGCGATCACGCCCGCCGTTCGCCAGTTTCTGGCTCAGACCGCGTATCTGCCCCGCGTCGAGCCGCGCGTGCTGTTCCACGATCCCACCTGCGGGCGGGTACACACCCGCGCCCAGTATGAACAGCTCGACCAAGCACGCCGCCACGAGTGCCAGCGGCGCGAATACGATGAGACGTTCTACTACCTCGGCCGCTATGGCACGCCGCTGGTCTACGCCCGGCCGCTGGACCTCGTGGCCCAGGAGGCGAAGTTCGACTCATTCGCCGGCAAGCGCGTGCTCGATTTCGGCTACGGTATGATCGGGCAGCTTCGCCTGCTGGCCAGCCTGGGCGCGGATACGGTGGGCGTGGACGTTCAGCCGCTGCTGACGGTGCTCTACAGCCAGCCGGGCGATCAGGGCGTCATCCGAAACCCCAACGGGCCTGACGGGCGCATCACGCTGGTGGAAGGGCGCTTTCCAGGCGAGGCGGAGGCACGCACGCGGATCGGCGACGGGTTCGACCTGTTCCTCTCCAAGAACACGCTCAAGCGCGGCTACGTCCACCCGGAGCGGGAAGCGGACGAGCGCATGTTGATCGACCTGGGCGCCACCGACGAAGCGTTCGTCAGGGCGGTCTTCGACGTTCTGAAGGGCGGCGGGCTGGCGATGATCTATAACCTCTCCCCGAAGCAGAACCCCTCCGAGAAGCCCTACATTCCCTGGGCCGACGGCCGTTGCCCGTTCGACCGCGCCCTGCTGGAACGCGTCGGCTTCCAGGTGCTCGCCTACGACCAGCCCGACGACGAGGTCATCTATGAATACTGGATGGCGCTGGGACTGAACGACGGGCAGACGCGGGAGCAGTTGAAACAGGAACTCTTCAGCCACTTCACGCTGCTGCGCAAGCCGCGGTGAGCCGCGCACCCGACGTCGAGGGTCCCTGGCCGATCCGGGGACTGGGGACCGACCCGCAGAGCGGTCGGCCCTGCCGGCACGCTCATCTGCCCGTGAAGCTCGCCGGCCCGCGCAGGTCGGTCGGCGGGGGGGGCAGCACGGGAGTGGGCCGGTTCGACCATTTTTCGTAGTGTTCGGTGTGCCTGCTGGTCAGTTCCACGGGTCGGCCGTCTATGAAGACGTGCGTCACCTGCGTCACCGCCTGCAACGGCGTGCCGGTGGTGACGATCAGGTCCGCCTTCTTGCCCGCCTCGATGGAGCCTACGCGGTCCGCGATGCCGAGGATCTCGGCCGCGCCCAGCGTCAGCGCCCGCTCGGCCGCCTCCACCGACAGGCCGTGGGCGACCCCCACGCCGACGTAGAACGGCAGGTTGTATGAATCCGAACTGCCGCCGGAGGAGAAGGCGAAGCGGACGCCGGCGCGTTCAAGCTCGCCCGCGTTGCGGTAGTGGGCGTCCCACGGCTCGAAGGCGCCAGGCACGCCTGCGTTCGGTTCGCGCAGGATGACCGGGATGCCGCGCTCGGCGAGTTCCTTCGCCGCTTTCCAGGCGTCGTCGCCGCCGGAGATGATACAGGTGAGATTGTGCTCGGCGGCGAACTCGAGGGTATCCAGGATGTGCTTGTAACCGCCGGCGTGGAAGATGACGGGCTT
Organism: Phycisphaerales bacterium; assembly: GCA_003597935.1. Taxonomy (GTDB): domain Bacteria; phylum Planctomycetota; class Phycisphaerae; order UBA1845; family UBA1845; genus SURF-32. Next base: position 17,781 of record QZJT01000105.1, read on the forward strand.
GGCGCCGCGCACGTAGGGGACCATCGCCTCCAGCCGCAGATCGGTCTCGAACCGGATCGACGGATCGGCGGCCGCGGCCTCGCGGGCATGGGCGTAGTGGCGGGCCTGGTCGAGAAAACCCTCCAGTTCGCGCATTTGCTTCTTATGTTCCTCGGTGCGCTTCTTCTTGTCCTCCTCGCGCAGGTCGTAGGGCAGGTAGGGGAGCGTCACGTGCAGGGCAAAGTCCTCATCCACCATCATCTGTGCGGCCGTCCAGCCGTCGAGGCGGATGATGGCGCTCTGCCCGGCGATGCGTCCGCCGGCCGGCTGCGTCAGCGTGGTGGTGATGCCGGACGCCCGCGCGGTGCGGACGTGCTCGCTGAAGGGGTGTACCGCCACCGCCGCCCGCACGTCCGGCTGATAGTCGCCGATCTCGCGGTTCATGTTGGTCGCCCGCAGCGAACCCACTTCGTTGAGGCCCAGGGTGGAGCCGGCGTCGATGATGCCGGGATAGACGTGAAGCCCGGCGCCGTCTATGACGCCGGCCCCCGGCGGCACGGCCACGTCCGCGCCGACTTCGTGAATACGGTCGTCAATCACGACCACCGTGCCGTTCGGAATGACCGGTCCGCTGATGGTGTGAATGGTGGCGTGGGTCACGGCGTAGGCGCGGTGTACCGTCTGCGGAATCGTTCGATCGATCGGGCCGGGGATGTCCAGCGTCGACGCGTCGGCGACCGGCTCCGGACGCTGATCGACGAAGAACACCTCGCCGTCGATGATCGTCATCACGCACTTGCTGAAGGTGTTGAGCGGGTGGCCGTTGAAGATGGCCAGGTCGGCGTCCTTGCCTACCTCGATGCTGCCGACGCGATGGTCGATCTGGAGTTGCACCGCCGGGTTGAGCGTCACCAGCTTCAGCGCCTCGATCTCGCTCAGCCCCCCCCAGCGGACCGCCTTGGCCGCCTCCTGACCGAGGAAACGGATGGTGTTGGGCGAGTCGGAGTTGATCGAGGTGTTGATGCCGAACGACTGCATCATCGCGGCGTTGTAGGGGATCGCCTCGTTCGCCTCGATCTTGTAGGCCCAGAAGTTGCTGAAGGTGGAGGCGGCCGCGCCGTGCCGGGCGATCTCCGGCATGATCCGATACCCTTCCAGAATGTGCTGCAAAACGCCGACGCGGACGCCGTAGTCCTCGAACACCTGCACCACGCGCAGGATCTCGTCGCTGCGGTAGCAATGGCAGTGGACGGTCAAGTCGCCGTTGAGCACGTTCAGCAGCGCTTCGAGCCGCAGGTCTCGCCGCGGGGGGGGCACGTCGCGGCCGGCCGCCGCCGCGCCACGGTAGTCGCCCCAGGCGCGCTCATAGTCGCGGGCCGCCTCGAACGCGCGGCGGAACACCGTCTCGACGCCCGTGCGCGAGTTGGGAAACCGCCTCCCCTGCGCCGTCGGCGAGTTCGACTGGATGACGTTTTCGCCCAGCGCGAACTTGACCGTCGGCGGGGCGTCGCCGATGAGCAGTTCCTCCACCGGGCGTTCGTACTTGAGCTTGAAGATGACGTTCTGCCCGCCGATGGGGTTGGCCGAGCCGTGCATGGCGTGATGCGTGGTGGCGCCGCCGGCCGCCGCCCGATGGATGGAGAGGGACTGCGGATTGACCAGATCGGCGACGCGGACCTCGGCGCTGATCGCCAGGGGCGATTCGTTGGTGCCGTCGATTCCCAGGTGCGAGTGGGCGTCGACGAAACCGGGGATGACGAAGCGCCCGCCGCCGTCGATGACGGTGACGCCCTCGGGTATGGCAGGGACGGTGCCCACGGCGGTGATCTTGCCGTTTTCGACGAGCACGGACGCATCAGTCAGGGTCGGACCGGACACCGTGATGACGGTGGCGTTCTGAATGAGGACGTTGCCGCCGGTCGTCAGCGCGGGGACGCGATCGGCGAGCACCTCGATGGTGAACTGCGGGCCTTCATCCGCTTCCGCAACCGGGGTTGGCGCCAGTTCCTGCTCGGCGCGTTCGCCGGGTGCGGAAGGCGCCGCCGCGTCCTGCCCCGCGGCCACACTCTGACCCGGCACATCCGTTCCTGATTCCGGTTTCTTTTCGCCTTCGGCGGTTTCTTCGGCCTTTTTCTCCTCGTCTTCGTCGCGGTTGTACTCGAACTTGCGCCCATCGGCGAAGACGTAGCGCACCTTTGTTTTCTTATCGAACAACGGTCCGTCGGTGACCACGACGTTCGCCAGACGGTCGCGGGCGATCGAACCCAGTTGCGATTCGACGCCGAACATCGCGGCCGGGCTGCTCGTCAGCGCCGCCAGGGCGGCGTCTTCCGGCAGGCCGCGCTCGATCACCTTGCGCAGATTCGCCATCAGCTCGCCCGCGTTCTTGAGGTCGCTGGTCCGAAGCGCAAAGGGTATGCCCGCCTCGTACAATCGCAGGACGTTTGCGACCTGCTCCTCCCACAACCGACGCCGCTCCTGCCGCAGCTTCAATGGTTCATAGATTCGTTCCTTCGTCTTGTCGGGCTGGTGGGCCGCTTCGGCCGGCGGTCCTTCGTCTGGCGGCGTGGCTTCGGCCGTGTCCACGTCGGGCGGCGCATCCTCATCCGGTCGCGCGTCCGGCGATGCCTTCTTCTTCGTTCCCTTGCCGGACACTTCGGGCTTCCTGCCGTATTCCGGCTCCTCGTCGAACTTCAGGCTGACGATCAGCGGCGCTCGAGCGGCCTTCAGTTCATCGGTGACTTTCCACGCCTCGCGGGCGCCGCTGATCACCATGCGGAGATGGAACTCGTCGGCCAGCTTCAGCGCCCGCAGGATCTCGCGCTGGGTGTCTGCCTCGAAGATGATCGGGTACTCGCGCCGCAGCATCCCCTGCAGCGCCGTCAGCGCCGCATCCTCCGGCAGGCGCGGCGCCGTGCGCGGGTGCCGCTCGGCATACTGCTGCAACTGGGTCAGCCAGCCGGCGTCCAGCAGCACCTGTCGATACTGGGCGATGCGGCCCAGCAGCGTTCGCGGGTAGTCGCCCGGCTCGCCGCTGTCGAACGACGCTGTCATGCCGATTTGCCCGCGGATCAGCGCCCGCCGCACCGGCTCGCCCGACAGCGACACGACGTCGCTTGTCCCGCCGAAGATGCCCGCCCGCGGCGCGATCATCGCCGCGGTGAACCCGAGTTTTCGGACCGCGTCGAGGTCCTCCGCCTTCGGATCGAACAGCTCGATGGCGCGGACGTCGGCGCGGACGCCGCGCCGATTGGCCAACCGCGTGGCGGGCAGCGGCCCCTGTACCGGATCGGGGCTTTCGTCTTCGGTGCGGCGCCTTTCGGTTTCCGTGCGCTGATCGGCGGGGATGCCCAGGTACGACGTGCCGTCGATCAGTCCGGGATAGGCGATCAGGCCGGTTCCATCCACCCGCTGGGCATGGGGGGGCGGCGTGACGTCCGCACCCACCGCCAAGATGCGGCCCTGGTCCATCACGATGACGCCGGACTCGATCACCGTGCCGTCGCCGACGACGATTTTCGCCCCGGTCAGGGCGATCGGGGTCTCGAAGTCGGCTCGAATCGCGGTTGCGAACAATGTGACCGTGAGCACGGCGGCGAACAGGGGTGCATGTCGCCGCGGCGAAGGGAGCTTGAGCATCGGGTCGCGTCTCACTGGAAGAGGATGTCGCCCGGCGCCGTCCACGCCGGCCCGGCCGCCGGTCCATCGACGGCCGGCGAGTGTATGCCGGCGCGGCGGGGCTGTCACGAGGACAGAAAAGGTGTCAGGATGATTTGCAGGTGTGAATGTGGCCTTGTGTTCGACGCCCCACGCTTCGCCTTTAGCCTGCGATCGCTGCGATAATCATCCTGACACCTTTTCCACCCCTTCCGCTGAGACGTTCCATCTTGCTACAATGCGGGGTCGAGGGCCGATCCGGCCCCGGACGCACGTCGGCGATGACTCGGACAACGTCTCAGACACGGCTCGCTTCCGCGGCGGCGGCCATGCTCGCCCTCCTGTTGTGCGCGCCCATTGTCGCCCTGAATCAATACATCTCCCACCACCGCACCGACGACGCAGACCAGTTTTTCTACACTTACGTCGGCCGGCAGCTTGCCGACGGCAGGGCGCTCTATTCGGAAGTGTGGGACTTCAAGCCGCCCGGCACATTCTGGCTGGGCGCACTGGCGGCCGGGATCGATCGCCACTCCAACGTCGGGCTGCTCCTGGTCTGCACGCTCGCCCTGTCGTGTGCGCTGGGGACGTGCTATCTGACGTGCCGACGTTTGTTCAGCACCGCCGCGGCCGTGCTCGCGACCGCAGTCGCGGCCGTGTACCTGCTCCAGCCGGAATACCTGCTCGGCTCCCTGCGCCCCGAGACGTTCATCCTGCCGATCGAACTGTTGGCCGCGGGTTGCTACCTCTGGGGTCTGCGAACGTCGCGCTCATGGCCGATGCTGATCGCCGGCGCGGCCGTGGCCTGCGCGTTCCTGGTCAAGCAGACGGCAGTGGCGCTGGCGACCGCCATCGTCGTGGACCAACTGCTGGCCGGCCCGCTGCGCCGGCAGCCGCCGTTGCGGACGCTGGTGCATCTGGGCTGCTGCTGTGCCGGCGCCGCCGTTGTTTTGGCAGGCGCGGCGTTGGCGCTAGCCCGAACGTCTGACCTGGCAGAGGCAGTGGACGCCGTCTTCATCGTTCCCGCGCTGTACGCCGCCCGCGGACCGGGCGACTGGTGGATGTCATGGATCGAATGGCGTCAGCACGTCCAGGCCGTGGCGCTCCCGGTGGCGCTGGCCGCGTGTACGGTCGCGTTCACCCTATGGCACACGTGGGTGCGCCGGGGCGATGAGACCCACGTGCGCGAAGGCGGTGCTGCCCGCCGGCAGCCGGCTGGTCTGGGCGCCGTCGCGGAGATGATCCCGGTGCTCCTCATCTGGCTGGCGGCGGCGGTGGCGCTGGCGCTGGCGGCGCCGCACCGTCAGACGCACTACTTTTCGCCCGCGTTGACGCCGCTGATGCTGCTGGCCGCCGGCGGCGTTCACCTGCTGCTGGCGGCGTGCCGCGACGGAGACCGGCTGACGTTCGCCGCCTGGGTGTGCGTCGTCGGAATGGCCTGGCTGGGCCGGGCGCCGATCGTGGAGCAGACCTCGCGGGCGGCGGCCGTGTGGGTCGGTCACGACGGCGGCCGTGAGGATGACGACCTCGCCCAGCTCGCGGAAGTGGTGCAGTGCCATTGCCCGCCCGGCGAGCCGGTCTACATTTCGGGATATCGGCCCCGTCTGTGGCTGCTGGCGGACCGCCCCCCGGCGGTGCGCCATCCGGGGGCCATGAGCGCGGCCCGGCTGGGCCGCTACGCCGGTCCGATCCTGGACGAGATCGTCGCGGGGCTGACCATTGCCCCCCCCCGGGTCATCGTGATCGGCGGGCCGGAACTGGCCGCGCTGGACTGGGATGCGGCCGCGGTGGACGCGGAGGCGGTTCTCCAGGCCGTCCCCGCCAACGTCAGTGCCGCCGCCCCGGCGTGGATCGAAGCGCACTACGTTCCCGCCGCCGAGGATCGCCGCGGACTGGTGTGGGTGCGGGCCGACGTGGCGGCGCGGGAGGCGGAACTCGACCGGCGCATGGCTCAGGCTGAAACCAACCCGTCCGGTCTTCTGGCCCGCTGAGCGCAACAGGGCGGACGCTGCGATTGCCGAATGTCCGAGGTCGAAGGTCGAAGGTCCAAGGTCGAAGGTCCAAAGTCGAAGGTCCAAGGTCGAAGGTCTAAAGTCGAATGTTTTCAGTTCCCCTGAGGGGGCGGGCCGCCTACGCTGCGCGCGATCATCTCCATGAAAGCGTTCTTGATCGCCACGATCAGTTCCACCGGACAGGCGGCGGTGGCCTCGAACGCGCCCTCACCCAAGTGTACCACGGATATGCCGATGGGCGCCTCCACTTCGGCCAGCTTGAAGGGAGGAGGCGGATCGCCCATGGCCGTGCCGACGCTGAACGCGATGGGAACTGCGCCCTCCAGCGACAGAAACGCGGTTAAGAACGACGGCTCCGATAGCAGCCGGGCGACCTTCCGGACGCCCGCGTCGGCGGCGAGCGCGGCCGCGCTGGTTTTCGCCCCCGCCAGCACCTGCTCGAACCGTTCACGGCCGCCGCCAAGGTGGATGATCACCGTGTGCTCGTCCACCGCCGCCAGCCGCGCCGTCAGACCCTCACGGCCGATGACCGCTTGCAGCCTGGGATAATCGACCCGCCCAGCGCCTTCGACGTCCACGCGCAGGTGGTGTACGCCCGTTTCACCGATCTTCTCCGCGTCGCGAGTGAACGTGAGCCTCTGGGCCAGCCGGATCGCCTCCTCGTCCTGTGTCTCGACGAACGCGGCTTTCAGCTTCTGGACGCCCTCGGCGAGGCGGTCGATCCACGCGGATGCCGGACCGCGCGTGTTCACCAGCTTGGTGGCGGATATCAGTCCGTCGGCGCCGCCCGGCAGGCCGTTGATGCTGACGCGGACGCTTTGAGCGTCCGCGCTTGCGGACGCGGTCACGTCGAGCACGATCTTCAGCATCGGGAAGACTTCTTTCGGCGCTTCCGACTCGATCAGCGCCGTCAGCCGGCCCATGAACTCCGTGACCAGGTCTTTGTTCACATTGGCTGCCATCGCCAGCGCGTATCCCTCGGCCGGCAGCCCGTCGAACGACGGCCCCCCCCCGGCGCCGACGCCGCGGAGCGGGGTGCGGGCGAACGCCTGCGTGACCAGGGCCCGCTCGTCCAGCCGCAGCGAGTACTGCACGTCCTGAAGAATCCGCAGCGCCGCCAGCCGCTGCCCGCGCCCCAGGACGGGCGCCAGACGAGCCTGGATCTTCGGGTCCGCGGCGATGGCGGCTACGTCGACCCACGCCGAAACGTCGTTTTCGTCGTAGCGGCGCAGTTGATGCGCGGACCACCGCTGCCGGATCGCCGTCTTCAGCAGGTTCTGCAGGAACGCCCTGGATTCCGAGATGACGGCGTATCCGCGCACGTAGCGCGCCAGCGCCGGTTTCTTCTTGAACCGGATGGAGAAGAGTCCGCCTTCCAACTCCTGCGGCTCCAGAGGCTCGATCAGCAGGGGAAAGTCTCGCGTCGGCAGGATCAGCCCCACGACCGGGTCGCCGCCGGCCGCCCGATCTTCGGGTGGCATGACCACCAGGGCGGCGTCGCCGATGGTGTCGATCCCGTCCATCAGGCCGAAAGCAGCGTAGATGCGGTCCGAGGGCGTGAACGGAAACGGCACGTCCAGTTGCCGCAGAAGCGTGGCGACCTTGCCGTCCACGCCGCCGAGATTGCGGGCGGTGGCCACGAAGAGCGCCTCCGCCGGGATCACGTCCAGGATGGGGTCGCGCTGGACCGGGGGCGGCGGAGCCGGCGGTTCGGTGCGGCCGGTCTCCTGGGCGGCGCCGACGGCCGCGGCGGCCAGCAGGGCGGCCGCCGCCAGATGCGTTCGTCGCCGAGTACGGGCACTCCGACCGACACGGGATTCACGGCGGTGCAGCGCGGCACGATCACGAGCGATGGACATCAGTGGTTCCCTCTTATTGCCGATCGCCGCCGGAGAGGCCTCATTCGAGCGCCTCGCGTGCTTCGCCCAGGATCACCTGACAGTCGCAATAAGCGCCCAGCCCGATCAGGCACAGACAGGCGGCTTCGATGTCCGGCTGGGGCACTCCCGCATCCTTCAGAACGGCACGGGTCAGGTCGAATCCGCCGCCGCAGCCGTCCAGAGGGTCATCGCCCAGCGACGCCTGTAGACCTGCGAGCAGGGCCCGGTCCCGCATGAGCGCGACCAGTTCCTCCCGCCGCTCGGCCACGTCGTCCGAGCGCGGCATGTTCACGTAGTCGTCGATGGACTCGCCGGCCGCAAGCTCGAACCAGATCAGCCCGGCCAGGTTGCGTTCGAACACGTCCGCCGGGATACACGCCAGCAGCCGCCGGAAGCGCTGCTCGGCCAGCAGGGTCTCAAACCCCTCCCAGCGGACGACCACCATCGGACGCTGCCAGCGCTGGGAGAACGAGACCTCGACGGTCGCGCCCGGCAGGTGCGGCGCGATGTATGATTCGACCAGGCTCTGGATGTCTGGGTCGCTCTCTCTCCCCATGCCGGGAATGTCCCCACGGGCGCGGGCGTGTCAAGCCGGCGGTGGCGCAGGTTGCCACGCGGCGCCACCGACGTCCACGCGGCTTCAGCGCTGCTGCACGGAGGACGTGACGTCGAAGTCGACGATGAGGTCCGAGTGGTCGAATGTGAAGGTGATCGTGCTGCCGCAGTTGAAGTCGTCGCCGTCGCGGAGCACGTCGGACTTCGCCTCCGGCCCGATGCCGCCGATGATGCGCAGGTCGGCGTCGTCCACCAGGATGACTTGCAGTTCCTCGCACGTCCGCACCAGCGAGCGGACGTCGCCGGCCGGGATCGACAGGTTGATCTCCTCACCCACCTCCGTGAGCAGGAACTCCGGCGTGTCCTGCTCGTCGTGGATGAAGACGACCGCATCGACGGCGAACTCGCCGTCGTTGACGAAGCGGACGTTGACGGTGTTCGTCAGCAGAAAGGACAGGGCGTCACAGCCGGACGCCGCCAGGGCCGCCAGCGCCAGGCCCGCGATCGCGAGACGTTGCATTCTTGGCTCTCCTCCACGCGTGTCGATCGACTCAATCGACCGCATGTCGTCCACGGACGCTGGGACTCGCTCGCGCGGGGAGCGGACGCACGCGCCGAACGGCGCGGGGCCGTCATCCAGGCAAGACACGAACTCCCCGCCCGCGGACACCCATCCGCGGGCGACACCCCTATCATTGACGGGTTCGGGGCCGGCGGCAAGGTCCTACGGATACGCGGGGGCTGCACATACGGCTGCGATGGATCACGGGCAGCGGTACGAGCGTTCGGCGCTGGCGCCGCATTGCCACGTCACGCGGACCGTTCCCTCGCCAAGCGGCACGTCGGTCAGTTTGGCGCGTCCCGTACCGCGCCGGTCGAGTGTGCCGACGGTGCGCTGCCCCGTCGAAAGCTCGACCTCGAACGCATCCAGCGGGCGCCCTCTCTTGAGGGCGACCGTCAAGCGGTTGAGCACTCGTCCAGGTTTGCACCTGGTGCGCCCGATGCGCTCCCGCCCCGTGCAGTCGCACTCGTCCGGGTATCCGTTGCCGTTGTCATCCCGACTGACGCCGCGGGCGATGTCGCACAAGTCCAACCCGTCATTGCCATTGCAGTCCGAAAGGGCGGTGAAGAAGAACACCGCGTCGTCCCGCTGGGTGCCGATCAAGGCCCGCGATCCATCCACCGACACCGACCAACCGAACAGGTCGTTCTCCATCAGTCCGGTTGATTCCACCTTGGCGGATTCGATCCAGTCGCCGTTGTCGAAGCGGAACACGTAGGCAGCGCCGGCGAGGCAGATACGCGGAAACGGGCACTCGCCGTCCCAACGACCCCAGGCCCCGACCAACGCGATATCGCCGCTGAGGGACACGGCCGCGCCGAACCGGTCGCCGCCGCGGAGTTCGGACGAAACCAGTTTGGCCTCCGGCTGCCACACCCGGCCGTCGAAGCGGAATACGTAGGCGGATCCCCCCGGGGTCGGGTCCGCGAAGCTGATCGGCTCCGTCCCCACGAGCAGTGCGTCCGAATCGAGGGAAACGCTGCGCCCGAAGCGGTCGCGCTGTCCGCGCAACGGCGCGGTGGAGGGCAGTTTGGCTTCCTGCTCCCAGCGTCCGGTCTGGTGATTCAGGCGGAAGACGTAGACGGCGCCGGCGCCGTCGCGAAAGTCGCGTCGGCCGGAATTATCGTGATTCCAGGCGCCGACCACTGTGAAGTCGCCGAACACGGCGACGGCGTTGCCGAACTCGTCCAGCAGTCCGCCGTCGTCGGCGGCTATTGTGTCCTCGTGCGTCCATTCACGCCCGTCGAAGTGGAAGATGTAGGCCCTACCACGCCCGCCGCCGCCGTTGTCGGGCGGTTGCGGCGCTCCCACGATGATGCGATCGTCATGGATCGCCACGGCCGCGCCGAATTCGTCGTTGGCCGCCCGGTCCGGGGCAGTGAGCCGTGCTTCGAAGTTCCACTGATCGCCGACCAACCTGTAGACGTATGCCGCGCCGTCACGCGTTTGGGCGATGGAGTCCTGCCGAGCGCCGATCACGGCCACGTCGTCGCGGAGGCTGACCGATGACCCGAACATGACGGCGTGCTTCGGCTCGTTGGGATGACGCAGTTCGGCCTCCTCCGCCCAGCGCCCGTCGCGGAAGCGGAGCACGTCCACCCGTCCGATCCAGTCACGCGCCGCGACCAGCGCCGCGTCCCGGTGCAGTGCGACAGCATGCCCGAAGCGATAGTCCGGACGGGCAGGACGCGCGGGAAGCCGCGCGAATTCCCCGGTCTCGCACCGAAACTGAGCCCGAACCGAGGTCGCGCTCACCATCGCCGCAACAACTGCCAGCACCGATGCGTTTCTACATCCCCGTCGGTTGGACATGGGAACACTCCACTGTTTCAGGATTCACATCGAACGAAGGAACAAGGAGAGAGGCCCGCATCCGAGATGCGTTATTCCGGCGAACGGCGACAGGCCGCTCGACGAGACGCCCCTTCGTCCACTTTCAATGTACTTCGGCGGCACGAATCTTGCACTGCTGTGAATGACTTCACGTGCGGCCCCGTCCCGTGCGCGACACGCACCGAGGTTCGAAGATTCCACGGTCACGCGCGGCCGGCAGCGGCGGGGAGTTCGCCGACATGGGCGCAGGTGCACTCGCCGAGCGCACTCAAGTCGTAACCCCCCTCCAGCACGCTCACCACGCGCCCGCCGCACAGATCGTCGGCCAGTTCGAGCGTGCGGCGCGTCAGCCACTCGAAGCTGGAACTCTCCAGCCGGACGTTGCCGAGCGGATCGCGGCGATGGGCGTCGAAGCCGGCGGAGATGAGGATGAACTGCGGCTGAAAGGCCTTCGCCGCCGGGGCGAACTGCTCCTCGTAGGCGGCGCGGTACTCGGCGTCGCCGCTGCCGGGCATCATGGGCAGATTGAGCGTGGTCCCCTCGCCCGCTCCCCGGCCGCGCTCCTCGGCGTAGCCGGTGCCCGGGTAGAGCGTGGCCGGATGTCCATGCACGCTGCAGAAGAACACCCGCGGATCCTCCTCGAACGAGTGCTGCGTGCCGTTGCCGTGGTGGACGTCGAAGTCGAAGATCAGCACGCGTTCTACGCCATGACGGTCCAGCAGCCGCCGGGCTGCGACCGCCACGTTGTTGAATAGACAAAAGCCCATCGACACGTGCCGCTCGGCGTGATGGCCGGGCGGGCGGACCGCGCAGAAAGCGTTGGTCAGCTCTCCCGACGCGACCCGTTCCGTCGCGTCGAGCACACCCCCGGCCGCCAGCAGGGCGATGTCGTAGCTCCGTGGGCAGATCGCGCTGTCGGCGCAGTCGATGTGTGATTCGCCCGCCACGCAGTATCGGTGCAGCCGTTCCAGATAGGCGCGATCGTGGTTGGCCAGCAGCTCTTCCGGATCGGCCGCGGCCGCGGCGAGCCGGACGCAACGGTCGACCAGGCCGGCTGTCGTCAGCGCCTCGATGATGGCGTCGATCCGCGCTGGCCGCTCGGGATGGTGCGGCCCGGTGTCATGCGTCTTGAAGACGGGATCGAGGATCAGGCCGGTACCGCTCATGGTCCGTGCTGCCCATCACACCATTGCCCGGAACAGAAGCCACAGCCCGATGCCCACCGCGTACATGCCGACCACGATGGTGATCCAAAGGGCGGCCGCGGCACGCGGGACGCGGCGGAGATCCTCGCACCGGATGGTCTTGTAGACGATGGCGATCGCCAGGCACAGGGGCAGGATCAACGCGGCCCGCCCCGGGCCGCTGACTTCCAGTGCGTCGCGGAAGATCAGAGCGAGAATCGGCATCGGGATCGGCTCCGGGTTGGGTAAGACTACGCCGCGGCGATGGAGGGCGACCGCGGCGCCGTCGCCGGCGCCTGGTCCGCCCTGACCAGGGCGTCGAGGATGACGAGCACGTTGAGCAGCCCGGCCACGGCCGCGTATACGACGCCGATCTCCACCGACAGCCAGTGGCCGACATACGGCCAGTCTCGGCTGACCGGATCCATCCGGGTCAGTCCGCCGGGCATGGCGGAGTGGATCGCGTATGCAGTCAGCGTGTGCCCGCCGGCGCAGAGCTGGGCGATGAACCAGGCCGGCCGCTGGGCGGGGTGAATGGTGCCGCGGACGCCGCCGATCGCGACGCCGCCCCAGAAGGTCAGCGCGATCGTGATCAGAAAGACCAGGCCGCGCTGCCGCTGGCCCAGGTACAGATGACCCAGCCCCGGCAGCAGCCAGGTGAGGAACCCGGCCATCACGGTGCGAACGACCGATTCCACGCCCTGTTTTTTCGTCCCGAGCTTCGCCAAAACGGTTCCTGCTCACGTTCGATCCGCCGCCGTCGATCGGCGATGGATCCGTTCAGTCGCCCCGTGGCGCGGCGAGCCATCCAGACTCATCCTCCTGTGCGGCGTTCAATCCCACTCGCACGGCCCATTGGGGTCCCCGCAGCGTCCGCACCCGCCGGGGGGCAACGAAACGTCGCGGGAGTCTGCGTGCGGCGACGCGAACGTGCTGAACTTGCGGGTCGCGCCGGCTTTGCCGCACTGAGGGCACTTCACCGACTTCGGCCGGTTCATGCTCGGCGCCAGCTCCTCGAACTCGGCGCCGCACTGGCCGCACTGATACTCGTAAACGGGCATTCCTGACACTCTTCCAGACCAGTTCCCCGGCGCGGCGCGGCCCACACGACCCTGCCGCCCCGCCAAGGTCCGAGTATACGCGGGCGTCCTGGGGCGGGCAATCAGGCTTGGCCCAAGAACGGCCGGGGGGCTGGACAGGCGGGGCGCGATCCGGTATGATAGCTGCCATTGGCGAATGGGAGGGTGCCGCGTTGCGGCCCGCTTCACGTCTGCCCAGGGAGGAAGCCAGTTCACCGTGCCCGCACCGCGCCGTCAAGTCGTCGTTACGGGACGATCCCGTAGAGCGTTCACGCTGATTGAACTGCTCGTGGTGATCGCCATCGTGACGCTGCTGATCTCGATCCTGTCGACGGCCGTGGCCCGGGCGCGGGGCGCGGCCAGGGGCTTTGTCTGCAAGAACAACCTCAAGACGATCGCGCTGGAGTTCAACCTCTTCGCGCAGGACCTCAATCCGGGCGATCCGTTCGGCGACAGCGGCGGCTTCGGCCGGCGGTTCCAGATCGAGACGTTCCAGGAGAGCATCTACGGCGTAAACCAGTTCTGGGAGAAGCGGGACGGACCGTTCAAGGTTTACGACCCGAAGGCCCAGCCTTTGATGTGTCCATCCGGTTCGCCGGAGCTTGAGGCGCGGCCGTACCTGCCCTGCTCACGCGGGGCGGTCGGCCCGGCCCGCAATGTCAGCATGGCGTTTAACATGCGGCTCGAGACTGCCAGCGTCGAGCGCGAAGGACGCTGGGTGGCGATGCCGGTCTGGCTGACGGAGAGCGTCCTCGATCAGCCGGCGGTGCCGCTGGTCTTCGACGTCGACGGCGCCGCAGCCGACTCGCGCCGCCAGCGCCCCTTCTACGCCGCGCCCGAGGCCGGCGACGTCGAGGGCGTCTATGCCGGCGACGCCTTGTGGTATCCGTCCCGGCGCCACCACGGTCAACTCAATGCCGCGTTCATCGGCGGCTACGTTCTCTCCTCATCCCGTCCCGCCCACGAGCCCGGCTGGAATTGGCGCTACCAGCCGCCGGTGCGATAGTGCGGGTCGGCGCAGGGAGCCAGCGGATCGGACGTGTCCTGCGTCGCGTCCTGCGCTCTCTCATGCCCTGATGTCCCTGCTTGCCGGCCGACTGCAAGAGGCTGCGGATCGCGATGCTCCTGCGACACAAGTTCACCCTGCTGGCGGCGATCTATGCCGCGTCGATCGTGGCGACTCTGGCCACGTCGCTGTGGTGCATCGGCGTCTATTTCCAGTCGGCGCTGGCCACATACGAGGCGCAGCTCGAGTTGCAGAACCGCGTCGATTGGCTGCGGATGCTGGTTCGCGCGCGGCGGGGGCGTCCGGTCACGCCCGGTTCGACGGCGGTCGGCGAAGAGATGCTGCGCGACATCGAGTTCACCCGGTCGGGGCTGGATGCTGAGCTGAGCGGTTCCGACGCCGAACAGTGGTGGGTCAGGGCGCAGGAAGCGCTGCAGGCGGAGATGCGCCTTACCAACGCGGCGGACCGTGCGGACTGGCCGTCGATCCTGGCACGGCGCCTCTTCAGCCTCGCCGCGGCGCTGGAGTCGCCCGCGCCGGCGCCACCCGACGTGGATGGGGTGTACAAACGCACCGACGGTGCGCTGGCGGCCCTGGCCCGGCGGCTCAGCGACCTGCGCCAGCTCCACGTCGAGCGCCTGACCTCGACGAAGGACCAGGTCGAGCTGGCGCTGGCGGTCAACGGCATCTTCGGCGTGGTGCTGTGTGCGGTGGGGCTGGTCTTCGTACACCGCTGGGTGGGGCGGCCGGTGGGCGAACTGCGGGAGGCCACCCGCCGGATCGGTGAAGGCGATTTCGCCCAGCGCATCCGGGCGGATTCCGCCGATGAACTGGGTATGCTGGCCCGCGAGGTCAATCAGATGTGCGCCACCATCGTGTCGATGCAGACGCGCATCGTGGAGCAAGAGCGGCTGGCGGCCGCCGGCGAGGTGGTCACGCGGCTGGCGCACAACATCCGCAACCCGCTGGGCGGCCTGCGCGGGCTGGCGGAAGCGACGCTGCAGCGGCACGGCGACGACGGGCAGACGGCGGAGTGCCAGCGCCGTATCATCGACACCGTCGACCGGTTCGAGTCATGGCTGCGTGATCTCCAGCAGTCGGTGGCGCCGATGGAGCTGCAGATCCAGCCGTGCGACCTGAGCGGCCTGCTCGACGGCGTCATCGCCGTCTTGCTGACGGTGGCGGAGCGCCGCGGCGTCCGGTTCGTCACCCAGGTGGACGACGGCGCCCGGTCCGTCCGCATCGACCCGCGGCACTTCGAGCAGGCGCTGGTGGCGGTGCTCACCAACGCGGTGCAGGCGTCGCCGGAGGGGGGCCGCGTCGTCGTCTCGGCGTCGCCCTGCGATGAGCCGCGCGGCGGCTGGCGGATGCTGATCGACGACGAAGGAGGCGGCGTGCCGGTCAAGAACCGTGACCGGATCTTCCATGCTTATTTCACCACGAAACGGGACGGCCACGGCCTGGGGCTGGCCATGGCCGCGAAAGTGGTCAAGCTCCACGGCGGCTCGATTTCCGTGACTGACGCTCCGGGCGGCGGGGCGCGTTTCGAGATCGTGATGCCGCGATAACGGGGGAGGCTGACGCCATGGCGGACGTCCTCGTCATCGACGACGAAGAGAACATCGCCTTTTCCATCCGGCTCGCTCTTCAACGGGTCGGGCACGAAGTGCGCACGGCCGGCAGCGTGGCCGAGGGCCGCGCCGCCGCCGGCGAGAAGCCGCCGGAGGTGGCCATCGTCGACGTCCAGTTGCCGGACGGCGACGGCCTGGAACTGGTCGAGGCGCTGCGGGCGGACCATGCCGAGCTGTCCATCATCGTGGTGACCGCGTTCGGTTCGGTGGCCCGCGCGGTCGAGGCGATGAAACGCGGCGCTAACGACTTTCTGCAAAAGCCGCTGGCGATGGAGGAGGTCGCCCTGGCCGTGCAGCGCTGCGTGGAGAATCGCAAGCTCCGGAGCCGGCTGGACGCGTTTGCCGACAACCAGCGCCGGTCCGCCGACAACGTTGTGTTCGTCGGCCAGTGCCCGCGGATCAGGGCGGTGCTGGAGACGGCCGGGCGCATCGCCGCCCTGGACGAACCGCCCGGAGGAGGCTTGCTGTCCGTGCTGATCCTGGGTGAGACCGGGACCGGCAAGGAGGTGCTGGCCCGCTACATCCACGCGGGCAGCTCGCGCGCCGATCGGCCCTTCGTACACGTGAACTGCACCGCCATCCCGGAAACGCTCTTCGAGTCGGAACTGTTCGGCCACGAGCGCGGCACGTTTACGGATGCGCGGCAGGCGCGGCGCGGGCTGTTCGAGATCGCCGACGAGGGGACGCTGTTCCTGGACGAGATCGGCGACCTGCCGGCCGCGATGCAGGCCAAGCTGCTGGTGGCCATCGAGCAGGGGCGCTTCCGCCGCCTGGGGGGGTCGCGCGAACTGCGGGTGGACGTGCGTTTGATCGCCGCCACCAACTCCGACCTGAAGGCTCGGGTTGCCTCGGGCGAGTTCCGTCGCGATCTGTATTACCGTTTGCAGATCTTCGAGCTTGACCTTCCGCCGCTGCGCGAGCGCGGGGACGACCTGACGCTGCTGGTCGATCATTTCGTTCAGGAGGCCTGCCGCAAGCTGCGCCGCCCGACGCCGGCGCTGACCGACGACGCCCGCGCTGCGATCCGGCGGTATCCGTGGCCCGGAAACGTCCGCGAACTGGCTCACACGCTGCAACGGGCGGTGCTGCTGAACAGCCACGGGCGGCTGGACGCCCATGCGCTCGGCCTGCCGCACGCGGCCGCCCTTTCCGATGCCTCGGCGGCGGATTGGGCGAGTCTGACTTACGGGCTGACGCTGGCGGACCTCGAGCGACAGGCAATTCTGGCGGCCCTGGAGGCATGTGGGGGGAACGTCTCCGAAGCGGCCCGTCGCCTCGGGCTTTCCCGCGGCGGCCTGCGCCATCGCCTCCAGCGCCACAACATCGACGCCGATTCCGGCGACAGCGACGCCGGCGCGGAGCACGCCGACGACGCGACGGCGCAGTGACGCTCGTCGGGCCGATGGCGGCCACGGCATCGGCCCCCCGCGGCCGGACCGCCCCCCCCATGACAAGAGGCCATCGGACTGGAAACAACGCAACTCACTCACAGATAAGGAGTTGTGCCACGATCAGCACCGCCATTCTGATGGCATGGTTCGTGCTCTTCAGCCCATCGTCCAGCGCGCTGGACTGATCGTGATCTGCCGTCCGCGAGCCGCCGATCGGCGAAGGACGGCTGGGGAAATCGCTCAGTTTCCTGAGAGGAGTCGAGCCATGTTCAGATGGGGTGTCGCGACCGGGATCGCCTTTGCGCTGTGTACGGCGTTGCCCGCGTCGGCGAAAGACAAGGGCGCCTGCTGCCTGCCGGATGGCGGCTGCAAGGACTGGTCGCTCAAACAGTGCGACAAGAAGGAGGGCGTGTTCAACGAGGGGGTGGCGTGCGAGGCCGTCGAGTGCCCGCAGCCCGGCCCGTGTGATCTGGCGACCTTGAAGACGGTCTGCCGGCGGATGCGCGAGATCAACAAGACGGTGGTCGTCCTGAAAGACGGTCCCGCCGCTGAGGAAGTCACGTTCCGGTTCAATGGGGATCCCAACACCGACATCGTGAAGAAGACGAGCAGCGGGGGGAACGCCAAGGTCAAGATTCGCGGCCTGCCCGACGGTCCCAACAGCGTGACCGTCCTGTTCGGCGGCGAGGAGTGCGTCAGCGCCGAGTTCGAGTGCCGTTGACCGGTCCTGTCCGGCAAGCGTCCACCGGACCACGGTGAAAGGGAGGGCAGTGAGTGTGGCGGCGCTTCTGACCGGCGCCGCCACAACTCTGCGCAACTCCGGGAGACCGCGCCGAAGGCTGGCACGGATCCGAGTCGTCGGGCACAATCTGTGGCTGGCCGACGGCGCCGCCACGGACGGCGGTGCGAGAATACAGCACACAGCGTTTATGGGACGGCGCGATGCCGGTGCGGCGTCCTGCCGATGCGATCGGGAGTGCCGCAGGCCGATCGACGATGCTATAATGGGAGCCGTGATCCTCACCCACCGATGGGGGCGTGAATTGAAGCGGGGTGTCATCCACATCTTTGTCGCGGTCGGCTGCCTCGCGGCCGCGGCGTTGGGCCAGGTTCACGTGGTGGACGGAATCGGCGATGCCGCCGTGCGCCGCACCGACCTCGGCGCGGATGGACCTGTGGACACGCGGCTTCATCGAATGCCCGACGTCAAGTCCTACACCATCGGCACGTGGGAACCGCAGAAGCCGGAAGACGACCTGTTCAAGGGTGACTGGGATTCCCGCGGGCGCTTCGTCCGCCTCGACGTCGTCTTCGACGGCCTGCTGAATCCGCCCGGCCTGGTGGGCGAGAACTTCCTGCCCTTCCAGCACGGCCCCCACCCGGTCTTCGGATACATCGAGATCGATATGGACGCCGACGTAGACACCGGCGGCGAGTTCGATCCCAATAACGAACTTCAACCCGGCGACGCCCCCCTCCGCTACACCGGAGCCGTCGCCCGCTACGGCGGACATCCGACCGGACCGGCGTTCGTGGACCGCATCGCGCCCGGCGCGGCCGCGTTCGACGGGGTGCTGGCCACGCCGCCATACGTCGACCGCGGAGGCGAAGAGTTTCACGTCGCCCTGCACGGCTGGCAGATCGACTCGTTCGACATGCGCAAGTGCCGCGGGCAGTGTGACGGCATATTCGAGGTAGGGGAGATCTGGGTCGCAACCGGCCAGCTTTTCCATCGGGCGCATGCCTACGAGCCTTTCAGCTTCGCCAAGCCGGATCGCACCTACGAGCCGCGTGACGTGCAGCTCATGTTCGAGCACAGCATCCCGAACGACGAGACGACCGTGAGCCTGGTCTATCCGCTGACCAACGCCGGCTCGGCGGCGATGCGCGGCGAGCAGGAGCAGCCCAACAACAACGACGCGCGAGATCAGAACAGCGTGCTGGAGGGGCTGGACGATCTGAGCTTCAGCGCCCGCAACGCCCCCCCGGAGTGGCGCAACGATGACAACTTCCCCATCATCGAAGCGTGGGAGTTCAAGGATCCGTCCGACTATCTGGATCCTCGAACGTGGCGCGTGTCGATCGTCGTTGCGACCAGTTACTACGAGGAGGTCGAAGTCGGCGCCTACTTCGTGTGGACGGACCACTATCCCAACGTAAAGTCCGGCGATTTCAACGGCGACAACGAAGTGAACAATGCCGATAATGACGCATGCTGTGCGTTCATCGCCGCCGTGGACGGGGACGGAAAAGAGGACTGCGACGGGGAGGTGAATGAGAGAGTCGAGTTGTGCAGATTCGGCCCGAACTTCTCGTTGTACGACATGAACTACGACGGCATGGTCGACGACCTCGACTGCTCCTGTTCGAGCTGCCTCGATCTGGCCGACGCCGCGCACTTTCAACGGTGTTTCACCGGCCCGGGCGGCGGACCGCTGCCTCAGCACTGCCTGGCGATGGATTTCGACGGCGACGACGATGTGGATCTGTCCGACCACGGGCGGTTCGTGCCGCGGTTCTGCGGGCCGTGACGTCCACGGCTGATGTGCGTGGGGTGTCACTTCCTGCAAAGGCGTCGGGTTGATCCGAACGGGAAACTACATCGAAGCGGCGGTCTGGATGCTGATGGCCGTCATCGGCGGCGTGTACGCCTTCAATGCGGCCGGGACGTCTCGACGGCGGTGGCGACTGGTGGCCACCACGTTGCTCCTCTTTGCCCTGTCAGACGTGGTGGAAGCGCAGACGGGCGCGTGGTGGCGCCCCTGGTGGCTGCTGGCGTGGAAGGCGCTGTGCCTGGTCGTCTTCGCCTGGGTGATCATCCAGCACTTTCGGGACCGGGTCCGTTCTCGGGACTGGTTGCGTTGATTCGACTGCCTGAATGGCGGTCCGGCCTTCTGCGTCCGACCTGGCTCTAACCCGGACCGCTGTACCTGTGTCCAGAGTGCAGTGCGGCCGGCGTACGCACCCAACACAAGAGAGGAGTCCACCATGAAACTCGCTGCCTTTCTTCGAACCCACACGGCGCGGCTCGGCATGGCCGCCGGCCTGCTTTCGCTGGGGTGTCTGGCCGCCGGCTGCGGCACGCCCTATCGCAGCGTCGAGGTCGTGACGCTCACCGCAGCCACGCCGACGGAGGTGCTGGCGGTCGCGACGTTTTTCGGCGACGTGACCGTCAAAGCCGATCCCACCGCCGAGGGAATCCGTGCCGAGGCCCGAAAGGTCGGCCGTGGCTCGACCCCGCGGGAAGCCGAGCGGGCGCTGGCCGCGATCCACGTCTTTCTGGAGGAGGACGAGCGCTCGCCCGGCACGCTCCGGGCGGTCGCCGAGCACCCCGAATACCGCCCCGGCCGTTCGTACAGCGTCGAGTGGACGATCACCGCGCCACCGGAGGTGTTCCTGCACGTGGAGAGCGACTTCGGCGACTTGAAGGCGCTGGGGTTCGCCAACGGCGTGGAAATGCACACCAGGTTCGGCGACGTGTTGGCGCGGGCGGCCGGCTCCATCCAGGTCAACACCGACTTCGGGGACGTACACGTGACGGTCCTGGAGGGTGCCGCCGGAGACGTGGTGTGCTCCTCCGACTTCGGCGACATCAGCGTGTCGGTGCCGCCCTCGCGCACGGGTCACTGGCAGGCCAGCACCGGTTTCGGGGACGTACGCACGTCGCTGGAAGGGATGACGACGTCGTCATTGCGCCATCACCGCAGTTCGGTCGAGGGCGCCATCGGCGACGACTCCGCTCCGCGGCTGCGCGCCACCACTGACTTCGGCGACATACACCTGACCCGTTCCTGAGCGCTTCACACGCCCAGCATCGCCTCCATGGCGGTGGCGGCGCGGGCCAGGATGGCGGCACACACCCACCGGGCGCCGCCGCGGCGGAGTACCCGCGCGCATTCGGACAGCGTGGCGCCGGTGGTGGAGACGTCATCGACGAGCAGTATCCGCGCCCCCGGTAGTGCGGCGCCGCGGCTGAGCTTGAACGCGCCGCGGACGTTGTCGATGCGCTGCTCGAGGGTCAGGCCGATCTGGTGCGGACCGCCGCGCACCCGCCGCAGCGCCGGCGCCAGGGGACGATCCAGTCTTCTAGCCAGCACACGGCTCAGTTCGCTGGGGACGTGCAGGCGCGACCTGAGCCGCCGCCACGCCGTGGTCGGGACCGGGACGACGGCATCGACGTCCATCAGGGATGGCAAGTCCGCAAGCTGCGATGCCCGCGTCACCGCCTCTGTCAGCCACTGGCCGAGCATCGCCGCGGCGATCGAGTCCGCGTCGTACTTGTAGCTCAGCACCAGCGGACCGAGGGCGTGACCGTACGCTCCTACCCTTACTGCCCGCGACACGGGCGGCCGCCGGCCGCGGCACCGTCTGCAGCGACCCTCGGTGACGCCCGCCGGCGGGGCGTCGCTCCCGCACGTCGGACAGGCGGGCGCCTGGCGGTCCTTTTCGACCCGCGGAAGGCACTCCGGGCACAGCGGCCGTCCGGCGTCCACATCGAACCGGCGGCAGAGCACGCATCGGTGTGGAAACAGCGCCGATGAGGCGGTCGCGGCCGCGCGTAATAGGAGGTCAGATTGGACGGCCATGCTCCTCTCGCAAAGGTGGTCGTGGCGACTGCGGCATCACATTCCCTTCATCGGGCATGGACCGCAGCAGCTCAGACGTTACCGGCGGCGTGGCCGCCATGCGAAACCCGCACCGTCGGTCGGAGGTCGCCCGCCAGAACCGCATTCACCGGCGCGAAATCGCAGGATCGGGCGAACCTGACGACGAGGACGCCACCCTTTTCGGTCGGTGGCCCGGCACGCGGAAGGCGCCATCCGACAGAATCTGACACCGAACGGCCAGCGTGTGGCTTCCGTTCGGGTTGCGGACGTACTATAATGGGGATCGCTGTGTTTACGAACCGCCCCAAGGCTGAGTATGCGCTGAACACCATTCTGCCGTCGGAGTCGTCGGCGTCCGCAGCGGCGTGAACCGCCGTGGCTGCGGGGGCGGGTTTTCCGGCAGCGTTCCTCCGACGGAATCCGCACTGATGTCACCACAATCGCAGGGGCGCGTTGCGGCGCCGGCTCCGCGGAGTCTTAGAGAGCACATGAAGCCAACCTGTCACAGTCGATCACACCGATCCCCGACACTCGTGCGGAAGCACCGCGCCAGGGCGATCGGCGTCGGCGTCACGATGCTGGCGGCCGTCATCGGGCCGGCGACGGCCCGTGCCCAGGGCGGTCCCCCCATAAACGTCGTAGTGGCCGAGGCGCAGATGCGCGAGTTGCCGGCCACCGCGACGCTGGTGGGCAGCGTCGATGCCGTGCGGCGCAGCCGCGTGGGGGCGGAGGTTTCGGGCGTGGTGTTGGACATGCCGGTGCGGCAGGGCGACGCCGTGGTGGCCGGACAGCTTTTGTGCAGACTCGATGACGAGCTGATTGCGCTGCAACTGGACGAAGCCCGGGCGCGGCTGGGTGCGCTGAAAGCCGTGCTGGAGGAACTCGAAGCGGGTACGCGGCCGGAGGTGGTGGCGAAGCTGGCAGCCAAGGTCGCGGAGGCCGAGGCCTGGCGGCAGCGCTGGACCTACGAACTCGAACGGGTCCGGCGCCTGTATTCCGACAAGGAGGCGGGTTCCCAACGGGAAGTCTACGATGCAGAGGCGGAACTGGCGGCCGCCGTCCAGTTGAAGGCCGCGGCCGAGGCGGACTACCAGGAGGCGAAGAACGGCCCGCGGAAGGAGCAGATCGCCGGAGCCGCGTACGAAGTGGCGGAGCAGGAGGCGGTGGTCAAGCGGCTGGAGCGGGAGGTGCGCAAGACGCAGATCCGGGCGCCCTTCGACGGATTCGTGGTGCGCCGCGCCGTCGAGGTGGGAGAATGGGTCGCAAGCGGCGACGAGGTAGCCGAGGTGGCCGACCTGAGCACCGTGCTGGTGCGGGTCTACGTGCCGGAGTTCGCGCTGCCGTACTGCACCGAAGGCGCTGAAACCGGCGTGCGGGTGGATGCGCTCCAGCGCGCCTACGTCGGCAGGATCAAGCACCGCATCCCGCTGGCGGACGCGACGGCGCGCACGTTTCCGGTGGAGATCGAGCTGGCCAACGTCGACCAGCAGCTTGCCGCCGGGATGTTCGCGCGGGCCACGGTGCCCAGCGGGCCGAACACGGCCACCGTGGCGGTTCCCCGAGATGCCGTCATCGACCGGCAGGGAACATCGTACGTGGCCCTGGTGATCCCCGGCGAGAATGGCCTGATGGCCATGCCCACGCCGGTGACGACCGGTGCCGACATCGGCGGCTGGGTGGCGATTCGCTCAGGGAACGTCCCCCCAGGCACTCAAGTGGTGATCCGGGGCAACGAACGAGTGATGTTCCCCACGCCGGTGGCCCTGGTGGACCAAATAGGACGGCCGGTCGAACAGGGAAGTGAGGGATCCAGGGACGCCGGGAGTAAGGGAGCAAGGGAATCAGGGAGTTAGGGGGTCAGAGAGTGAGGGACTCAGGAACTGAGACTGAGGGAAGGAACATTGGCCGCCTCCATGGCGTCCATACGGTCCATGAGGTTCATCCAGTCCATACTGTCCATCCAGTCCATAGAGTCCATCAGCCATTCGGCCTGGGCAGCGCAAGGAACACCCCGTGGGACTGATTCAGTTCGTCATTGATAACCCGGTCAAGGTCGCAGTCGGCGTCATTCTGCTGGTGATGTTCGGCCTGCTGAGCCTGTTCAACGTCCCCATCCAGCTCACGCCCGACGTGGACGTGCCGGTGGTGACCGTCACCACGTTCTGGAGCGGGGCCAGCCCGCAGGAGATCGAATCCGAGATCGTCGACCGGCAGGAGGACAAGCTCAAGAGCATCTCCGGCCTGAAGAAGATGACCTCCACCTCCTCGGAGGGTATGGCCGGCATCAAGCTCGAGTTCCCCGTCGGGGTGGACAAGGAAGCCGCGCTGCGGGAGGTGTCGGACAAGCTGCGCCAGGTGCCGGAATATCCGGTCGACGTCGATGAACCCACGGTCTCCGCCACCGACAACGACATGGAGAACATCATCGCCTGGATGATTCTCCGCGGCCACGAGGGCGTCGAGGTTCCGAAATTCAAGACCTTCATCGAGGACAACGTCAAGCCGATCCTCGAACGGGCGGAGGGGATCAGCGAGGTCAACGTCTACGGCGGCTACGACCGCGAGATCCAGATCGAGGTGGACGCGGCCGTGCTGGCGGCGCGCGGCCTCACCCTGCGCGACGTCGAGCGGGCCCTGCGGCGGCAGAACGAGAACATCTCGGCCGGCACGATCCTGCAGGGCAAGCGCGACTTCACCTACCGGACGGTGGGGCAGTTCACCGACGTCCGCCAGGTCGAGGACACGGTGGTCGCCTATCGTGCGGGTGGACCCGTGTTCGTCCGCGACGTGGCGACGGTGATCGACGGCTTCAAGAAGCAGCGGGCGTTCGTGCGCAGCGAGGGAGATTACGTCATCGCTCTTCCCGCCCGCCGCGAGACCGGCGCCAACGTGCTCTCCGCCATGGAGAACCTCAAACGGCAGGTCGAGACGGTCAACCGGGAGATCCTCGAGGCCAAGGGGATGGGGCTGGAACTGACGCAGGTCTACGACGAAACCACCTACATCACCAGCGCCATCGACCTGGTGAAGAGCAACATCCTGTACGGCGGCCTCTTGGCGATCGTCATTCTGCTGCTGTTCCTGCGCAGCGCCAGCGCCACCGGCGTGGTGGCGGTCTCCATCCCGATTTCGGTGATCGGCACGTTCCTGGTGATCACGCTTCTGGGGCGCAGCCTGAACGTGGTGATGCTGGCGGGCATGGCGTTCGCGGTGGGCATGGTGGTCGACAACGCCATCGTGGTGCTGGAGAACATCTATCGCCATCGGACGATGGGCAAGCCGCGCTTTCAGGCGGCCCTGGACGGAACCCGCGAGGTGTGGGGGGCGGTGCTGGCCAGCACGCTGACCACCATGGCCGTGTTTATCCCGGTGATATCCATCCAGGAAGAGGCGGGACAGCTTTTCAAGGACATCGCCATCGCCATCGCCGCGGCCGTCGGGCTCTCGCTGCTCGTCTCCGTCCTGGTCATCCCGCCGCTGGCGGCGCGAACGCTGGGGGGAGATGACACCGCCGCCCGCGGCGACAAGCCCTGGTTTCTGGGCACGTGGGTGGCATCGCTGGTGACGGCGATCAACCGCAGCACGGCCGCCCGCGCCGGCGTGGTGGCGGGCATGACGATGCTGGCCGTGACCGGCAGTTGGGCGCTGGCGCCGAACGCGGACTACCTGCCGGCCGGCAACCAGAACCTCATCTTCGGCATCCTGGTCACGCCGCCCGGATACGGCATCGAGACGTATAAGCAGATGGCCGACGTCGTCGAGGACGGCGATCCGGAGGATCCGCTCGACGGGCTGCGGCCGTTCTGGGAAGCCGATCATGACGCGGAGCTGGCGGCGAAGCTGCGGCCGGTGCAGCTTCACGTGGGCAGCGACGGGGCCGAGGTGCGCACCGTCGTTCCGCCGCCCATCGAGAACTTCTTCTTCGTCGCCTACGGCGGCACGGCGTTCATGGGTTGCACCTCTGCGGAGCCGACCATCGTCACGCCGCTGGTGCCGGCGATGACCCGAGCGGCCGGTCGCATCCCCGGGGTGTTCCCGGTGTTCTTCCAGCGCAGCCTGTTTCAGGGCGGCGGCGCCGGCGCTTCCGTGGATCTGGAAATCCGCAGCGAGAACCTCGACGACGTGGTGGGGGCGGCGGGGGCGCTGGTCGGGACCATCATGGGGAGGGGCTTCGGGTTTCCCTCGCCCGACCCGTCGAACTTCGACCTGGGACGGCCCGAAATCCAGTTGCAGCCGAACCGGACCAAGGCCGCCGACGTCGGGCTGGACGTCGCCGACGTCGGCTTCATCGTGCGGGCGTGCATCGACGGCGCGTTCATCGGCGAGTTCAACGACAAGGGCGACAAGATCGACATGGTGCTGAAGGTGGCGGGCCTGGAGGGCGCCAGCCCGCACGACGTCGGCTACGTGCCGATCTACAGCCCGTCGGGCCACGTGATTCCGATCGCGTCGGTGGTGGACTTCGCCGAGACGGCCGCGCCGGAGCAGATCAACCACATCGAGCAGATGCCGTCGGTGACGCTGTCGGTGCAGTCGAAGCCGGGCGTGCCCTTGCAGGAGACGATGGACGAACTCGAGAACGGCAT
>QZJT01000118.1 GCA_003597935.1 Phycisphaerales bacterium
GTGGTGAACCCGGACGCGCGGTTTCCGTTTCCCGCGGCGCTGTGTACCAGCGTCAACGAGCAGGTCGTCCACGGCATCCCGGGAGACCGGGCGCTGCGAAACGGCGACATCGTCAGCATCGACTGCGGTGTGCGCCTGGGCGGATACTGCGGCGACGCGGCCGTGACCATCGCCATCGGCCAGGTCGCGCCGGAGGTGGCCCGGCTGATGCGGGTCACGCTGCGGTCGCTGGAACTGGCCATTGAACGGTCGCGGCCGGGCGTCATGTGGAGCGAGATCGCCCGGGCGGTGCAGTCATTCGTGGAGGGCGAGCGGTTCTCCGTGGTCCGCGACTTCGTCGGGCACGGCATCGGACGCGACCTCCACGAGGATCCGAAGGTCCCCAACTATTGGGACCGCAAGCGGCGGAACAAGGACTTCCGGCTGGTCGAGGGCATGGTCCTGGCGATCGAGCCGATGGTGAACATGGGAACGGCCGCGGTGGAGTACGGCGACGGCGACCGCTGGGTCGTCGTGACCAAGGATCGTCGCGCGGCGGCTCACTACGAGCACACGATCGCGATCACCGCGGCCGGGTGCGACGTGCTGACCCGCGGGAACGGCGTGATGGCCCGAGCCGTCTGACGGATGGGAGTGTACGACGATGAAAGTCCGAGCGAGCGTTCGGCGGATCTGCGAGAACTGCAAGGTGATCAAGCGCAAAGGCGTCGTGCGCGTGATCTGTACGAATCCGCGTCACAAGCAGCGTCAAGGATAGGAGAACCAGGGTGCCTCGCATTGCCGGTGTGGACATTCCCGCCAACAAGCGCGTCGAGTTCGCGCTGCGGTACATTTACGGCGTCGGTCCCAGGGTCGCGGAAGCGGTGCTCAAGGAGGCGAACGTCACGCTGGGCGTCAAGGCCAAGGACCTGACCGACGACGAGGTGTCGCGGATCGCGACCATCCTCGATCGGGACTACCAGGTGGAGGGGCAGTTGCGCCGCACCGTGGCGTCCAACATCGCCCGACTGCGGGACATCGGCTGCTACCGCGGCGTCCGGCACCGGCGGCACCTGCCGGTGCGGGGCCAGCGGACGCGGACCAACGCCCGCACCCGCAAGGGACCGAAGAAGACCGTGGCCGGCAAGAAGGGCGTGAAGGAGTTGTCGCGTGGCTAAACGATCCGGGAAACGGCGCGTCCGGCGGAACGTCTCGCGGGGCATCGCCCACGTGAAGGCGACGTTCAACAACACGATCGTGACGATCACCGATACCTACGGCGAGGTCCTGTGCTGGGCCTCGGCCGGAACGGTGGGTTTCAAAGGGACGCGCAAGAGCACGCCGTTCGCGGCCCAGCGGGCGGGCGAGCGGTGCGGTCACGCGGCCCGGAAGTTCGGGATGGTGGAGTTGGAAGTGAAGGTGCGTGGCCCCGGCGGGGGGCGGGAGTCGGCGATCGCCGCGCTCCAGTCGGCGGGCCTGCGCATTCACTCGATCGAGGACGTCACGCCGATCCCGCACAACGGGTGCCGGCCGGCCAAGCGGCGTCGTGTCTGATGAGAACTAAGTCCGTGCCGGGCGATCACCCCGGCTTGCACTGAAGAAGACGAGCATTATGGGACGATATGTCGGTCCAGTATGCCGCCTGTGCCGCCGCGAAGGCATCAAGCTGCTGCTGAAGGGAATCCGCTGCGAGACCGCCAAGTGCGCTATGGAGCGGCAGTGGCGGAACAAGCCGCCGGGCATGCACGCGTGGCGCCGCAAGAAGGCGGGCAACTACGCCGTGCGCCTGCGCGAAAAGCAGAAGGTGAAACGCTACTACGGCGTGATGGAGAAGCAGTTCTCGCTTTACTTCCAGGCCGCCGAACGCGGCAAGACGAACACCGGCGACACGCTGCTGAGCCTGCTGGAGCGCCGCCTGGACAACGTGGTCTGGAAGCTCGGGTTCGCTCCGTCGCACCGCGCCGCCCGCATTCTGATTTCGCATGGGCACATCTATGTGAACGGCCGGCGGGTGAATCGGGCCAGCTTCCAGGTGCGCCAGTCCGACCTGGTCTCGGTCAAGCCGTCCGACCGCAGCCGTCGCTACATCCGGGCGACGCTGGGGGACGACGGTCCGGTGCTTCAGCCCTGGCTGGAGTTGGACGCCGCGAAGATGGAGGGACGGGTGGTGGCGCTGCCGACGCGCGAGGACGTGCAGATCCCGGTGGAAGAGCAACTCATCATCGAAATGTGCAGCCGCTGACGTTTCCCGGCGGCGCCGGCTCAACTCGGATTCGCCGGCGCGCCCGGCGATCTTCTGTTTGGAGAATACCCCCATGCGCATCAGGTGGCAGGGATTCGAGCTGCCCAGCCGATTCGTCCGCGACGAAGAGGTCAGCACCGATCGCTACGGCCGGTTCGTCGTGGAGCCGTTCGAGCGCGGGTTCGGCACGACGATCGGCAATTCTCTGCGTCGCGTTCTGCTCTCCAGCCTCGAGGGAGCGGCTCCGGTGTCGGTGCGCATCCAGGGCGCGTCGCACGAGTTCATGAGCCTGGACGGCGTCAAGGAAGACGTCAGCGAGATC
This sequence comes from Phycisphaerales bacterium, assembly GCA_003597935.1. Lineage (GTDB taxonomy): Bacteria > Planctomycetota > Phycisphaerae > UBA1845 > UBA1845 > SURF-32. Next base: position 2,544 of record QZJT01000118.1, read on the forward strand.
ATCCTTAACGTCAAGAGCCTGGTGATCGCCGGCGACATCGGCAGCCAGACCAAGGTGCTGCGCGTGGTGCGGGACAAGGCCGGCGACGTGCGCGGCAAGCACCTGCAAGGCGACGCCGCCCTGACCGTCGTCAACGGCGACCAGTTGCTCTGCACCTTGACCGCGGACGTGAAGTTCGACATGGAGATCGCGGTGCGGATGGGGCGCGGCTACGCCACCGTGGAGGACAACCAGCCCGGCGAGCAGGAAGTCGGCGTCATCCCCATCGACTCGATCTTCTCCCCGGTGCTGCGCGTCCGCTACCGCACTGAGGACACCCGCGTCGGGCAGCGGACCAACTACGATCGGCTCATCCTCGAGGTCTGGACGCGCGGTACGGTGACGCCCGACGTCGCCATCGTGGAAGCGTCCAAGATCCTGCGGAAGCACCTCAACCCGTTCGTGTACTATCACGAACTGGGTGAGATGATGACGACGCTGCCCGCGTCCGCGTCGCTGCCGCCGGAATCCCGCCCGGTCAGCGCGGCGCCGCTCGACAGCGCCGCCCTGAGCATGCCGGTCTCCGCGCTGGGTCTGTCGGCCCGTGCCCAGAATTGCCTGGACGCGGTCAAGATCACCACGGTGGGGGAACTGGCTTCCAAGACGGAGGCGGAGCTTCTGCGCTTCCGCAGCTTCGGGAAGACCTCGCTGAACGAGGTGAAGCGCAAGCTGGGCGAGATGGGGCTGGGACTGGCCGGGGGCCCGCCCGCCCTGGACGACGGGTCGCTGGATGAGGATCTGGACGACGAAGACGACGACGAAGACGTCCCCGGCGGACCGATGGAGGTCTTCACGATGGGAGATGGAGACTGACGCGGGCGCCCGCGTCCGCAGAGGCTGCAAGACATGAGACACCGAGTCGCACACCGAAAGCTCAATCGCACGATGTCCCATCGAAAGGCGCTGCGCCGGAACCTGGCGCAGTCGCTGATCGAGCACGGGCAGATCCGCACCACGCTCACCAAGGCCAAGGACGTCCGCCCGTTCGTCGAGCGCCTGATCACGCTGGCCCGCTACGCCCGGCTGCGGGCCGCGTCCGGCGACGCCGCGGGGAGCCTGACCGCCCGGCGTCAGATCCACAAGCTCCTGGCCGACCGCTCCATCGTGCCGCAAGCCTCGCGCGACGAGTACGGCGGGATGAGCGACGCCCACCGGCGCCGTGCCCTGCGGATGCCCAGCGGGCGTCGCTTCCGCACCGGCGATCCGAAGGGGCGGCTGGCGTTCACCGGCGAGTCGGTGATTCACCGGCTCGTCAGCGACGTCGCCGCCCGCTACGAGGACCGGCCCGGCGGATATACGCGCATCATCCGACTGGCCGACCGGCGCGTGGGCGACCACAGTCCGCTAGCGCTGCTGCAACTCGTCGGGGACGAGGAGCCGCCCACGTCGCTGACCAAGCCCGGCAAGTCGGCGCGTCGCCGCCGGTCGGACGCCCGGTACAGCGCTGCGGTCAAGGCGATCCGCGCCGCCGGGGCGCGGCAGGCTGAACGGCCGGGGCCGGAGCGGGTGGCCGAGACGGGCGTCCAGCGCGAACCTGCGGATACTTCCGAGGAGCAGCCCGGTCCCGGCGCCGCAGACCAGTCGTAGGGGGCAACGATGTCACAAAACCCCGAGTGCGTGTTCTGCAAGATTGCGGCCGGCGTGATCCCGGCGGCAATCGTCCATCAGGACGCGACGGCGGTGGCGTTTCTGGACATCCACCCGCTGGCGCCGGGGCACCTCCTGATCGTCCCCCGCGATCACATCACGTCCATGTCCGACCTGCCGGCCGAGACGTCCGCGGCCCTGGCCCGTCTCTTCCCCAGACTGGGCGAGGCCGCGCGGGTGGCGGGGGGGGCGGAAGGGTACAACATCCTTCTCAACAACGGCACGGTGGCCGGCCAGTTCGTCGAGCACCTTCACTTCCACGTGATCCCGCGCCGCGGCGATGACGGCCTGGGCTTCCGCTGGGTCAGCGGCTCCTACGCCGAAGGCGAGGCGGAGCGCATCCGGGCGGCGGTGACCGCGGCGCTGAAGAGGTGACGATGCGGCGCCATGGCTCGTCCCTACGACACGCGACTGATCATGATGGTGGCGCAGCGGTCGTTCGAGACGGTGGATCTCAACCAGTTCTGCAAGCTCATTCCGATCGCCTATGTCGATGGCGTCCGGCCGACGGGCATGGACTTTCCCAACGATGGCGAGATCTGGTGGATGCTGACGGCCCAGACGGCCCGCCTGGCGGAACCGGGGCGTCTTACGGTCGGCACCATCGAGAACGCCGTCAAGTATGACCTCACCGACCCGACCTCGTCGCGGTACCAGGTCCGGCGCGACGCGATCCACGATCTGGAGATCAAGGACGGTCTGGGCGTGATCGAACTCGGTCCGGATGCGGTGGACAACATTCAGGACGTGGTGTCGGGCGAGTTCCGGATGACGTTGCCGGTCCCGCCTCCGCCGACGGTGATGCTGCGCTGGCGCCTGCACGTGTACGGGCCGTTCATCGCCACGCGGGACGTGCGCGGCGACGCCGGCGACGGACGGCAATATGCCTTCGCTCCCGCCAACCCGGCCGAGATGACGGTGTATCAGATCGAAGCGGCCGCGTTCGAGATGACCACCGACGGACTGTTCCTGAACATCCACGAACGGGTCTCGATGACGCCCCACCGGCGGTCGGAGAGCTTCGATCTGCGCGAGGTCGGGCAGGGTCTGCTGCTGGCGCCTGGATATGAGCGCATCCTGGCCACCAACCCGCAGAGGCTGGTGCTCGAACCGATCGACCGCAAGCTGATGCGTTACGCCAAGCAATGCCTGACGCGCAGGAAGCGGCAAATGCTCCAGGAGCTTCTCAGCGAGCTGGAATTGGCCGTCCCCGAGGCGACAGAGGCCCAGAGCCTGACCGAGGCGATCGCGCGGATCCGGCGGGTGAGTGACAAGCAGGACGCGGCCCTAAGCGCGGTGGCCAGGGCGATGCTGGAATCGGGGCTGCTTGGGGAGGAGCGCATCGCCGACGCGGAGCGCGCCCACGCCGAGAGGTACGTGCAGGAACGCACCGCCGAACTGCAGGCCAGGGTCGAAGAGAGCCTGGTCGCCCGGCGGGAAGAACTCAAGCGGGTCGAACACGACCTGAAGGAGATCCAGGCGCGGCTCCAGAAGGAAGAAGCGCGGCGGCGGGCGAAACTGGAGAAGGACCTGGCGGCGGAGCGTGAGCGGGCGGCCGATTCGATCGCCCACGAACGGCGGGAGTTCGAGAAGCAGAAGGCGGAACTGGCGAGGCAGCAGCGGATGCTCCAGCAGAACCTGGAAAAGGTGACGAAGGACCTGCGCGACGCGGGGGACGAGGTCGTCAACCGGTTCCTGACCATCGCGCCGCTGCTGGGTTCGTTCGGCGTCGTGGCCGACCGGGCGTCGAGCGCCGTGCCGGACGCCGGCGAGGTCGCGGCCCGCCCCCCGGCCGCGGCCTTCGAGTTGCCGGCCTTCGTCACCGCGACGCGCGGCGGCGCGGAGGCCCAGCTCAGTGAGGAGTCCGTCTTCGACCGGGTCCGGGAAGTCGTCGAGAAGAGCGGGTTCTCGTACCGGCCGCTCGATCTCCAGCGGTTCCACCTCAGCGTCAAGTGCGAGTCCATGACGGTGCTGGGCGGCCCGTCCGGCACGGGCAAGTCGTCGCTACCGATGCTCTACGCCCGGGCGCTTCTGGGCGATGAGGCCGACCGCGGCCGGCCCGGGTGTCTGATGGTGAACATCAACCCGTCGTGGATGGACACGCGGGACCTGCTGGGGCACATGAACACGCTCGACCGACGTTTCTACCCCGCCGAGTCTGGCCTGTTCCAGCACCTGATCTATGCCCAGGAAGAACACCTGTCGCGCGGCGGGGCCACGGGGCTGTACCTGACCTGTCTGGACGAGATGAACCTGTCGCAGGTCGAGCACTATTTCAGCGACCTGATGATGGTGCTGGAGCGGACGGGGGCGGCGCGGGCGATCCAGTGTTTTGCGCCGGGTTCGGCCGGCAGCGACTGTCCGTTCCGGGCCTGGGGCCGGATCACGCTCTCGCCGGCGCTGCGTATCGTCGGGACGGTCAACTTCGACGAGACCACGCGGCTGCTGAGCGACCGCTTTCTCGACCGGGTGAACCTGATCCGCCTCAGTTCCGCCGGCCTGCCCGACCTGGGGGGGGGCGGAGAGACGTTCGCGGCCGTCCACGGACGGATGGTCACCCTGGCCGACTTCCAGTCCTGGTGTACCGACAACGCCCTGCCCTCGGAGCTGGGTTCGCTGCTGGATCAGATGCGCCCGCTGCTGCTGGAGATGGGGTGCCCCGTGTCGCCGCGGGTGTACCGCGCCATCTGCCGGTTCGTCAGCTCGGCGCCGCCGGTGATGGCGGCGGCGCGGGCGTTCGACGTCCAGGTCGCGCAACGGATCATCCCCAGGATCCGCAGCCCGATTACGCGCCGGCAGTTCAAGGCGTTCGACGATCTGCTGCGCGTGCTCAGTCAGACCCACGCGATGTCGTTCGACGAATCCATCCCCCTGCTGGAGGAGATCAAGGACGCCGCCAGCTCGCGCGGCTGGGACCTGGAGGAGTAGCGGCCGATGCCGACGTTCGCCATCCACCATGGCGCCACCGCCCTGTGCCGGTGGGAGCTGCCGGGCGGGGCGGCGACCTTCCATCCGCGGGTGGAGCGCGTGGGCGATCTGCTGGTCCTCCAGGAGTCGGAGTGGGTCGGCTTCGCCCTTAATCCTCCCGCTGAAGGCCAGACCTACCGCATCTTCATCGGCGACGTGCCGCTGCGGGACCTGGTCAGCGCCACGGAGGAGGCCGCCGGCGTGACCGTCCCCGGCCCGCTGCGCTGGTGGGCGGAACGGCCCTACTTCGAGAGCGCCCGGGGTCATACCCGGATCATCCTCGAGTCGCGGGCGGCCGACGGGACCGACGACGAATGGACGACGCTCCTTTCGGCGATGATCTGCGTGCTGCCCTCGAAGCTGGGCGAGGAGCGCTATCAGTGCATGGCGCGCGACATGGAGAAGCTGAATCGCGGCCTGCTCCTCGATCTGTACGGCAAATCCCGGCGCACGGAGGACCTCAGACTGTCGCGCGAGGGGAGGGCGTATCACTCGCGCGATGAGGAAGTGACGGCTATCGAGGGCGTGCTGGAGCGGCTGGGGGAGCTGCTGTCGATCATCGCCTGCCGTCCCGCGTCGGGCGTACGCTCGACGCCGCAGCACCAGAACTACTGGGGCCACGAGCGGCTGGCGCCGCAGGCCATCGTGGCGCTGTCGCAGCGCGGCGTGGCGCCGTCGGGGGTGGAGCGGCCCCTGCGGACGCGGACCTGGCGCCGCGTCGAGTCATTCGACATCCCGGAGCATCGCGTCATCCGCGCCTTTCTCGACGTCCTGATGAAGCGCGGCGCCTATTGCGCCCGCGCCGCGCGCGAGCACATCCGGGCCATCACCGCCGAGCGTGGTCTTCGCGACGTCCGTTTCGGCGACGGACCGACGATCTATGAGTCGGTGGACGAGCCGCGGATCGCCCGCCTGCTGGACGCCGTGCGGCGGGCGGACCGGTCCGTCGCCCGGGCCGCGGCGCTGGCGGCGCTGCCCTTTCTGCAGGACGCCGCCGCGCGTTTCGTGCCGATCCGGGGGGGGGCATTCCAGCGCAGCGCCGCCTACCGGACCACGCTGGACGTGATCCGCCGCTTCCTCATCGAGCACGCCTTCGCGTACGAGGGCGAGGAGCTTCTGGCCGTCACCAAGCTGACCAGCCGCCTCTTCGAGCAGTGGTGTTACTTTCAGATCGTGGAGGCCTTCCGGGGGTGCGGGCTGGAACTGCGGGAATGGACGGACGCCCTGCGCGACAGCCTCCGGTCCCGCTTCATCGTCGACCTGGACCGGGGCGTCACGTTCGAGGGGACGATCGCCCAGGAACTACGCCTGCGGTTCAGGTATGAACCCTGGATCCTCGGCCGCCGTTCGGCCGAGCAGATGGGCGAGACGCTCTGCCGCGGCGGGGAAACCGACGTCGCCTGGTGCCCCGACGTCGTCATCGAGTGCATGCGGCGAGAGCGCGGCGACTGGCGGCCGGTCTACGCGATTGTGCTGGACTGCAAATACACGGCCACGCTGACCGCCCAGCACTGGAGCGACACGTCGAAGTACCTGGAGATCCGCTGTACGCGGAATCTGCGGCAGGTCGTCAAACAGTTGTGGCTGATCGCTCCGGCCAGCCGGGGAGGCATCGTCAGCGAGGACCCGGCGGTGCAGTTCGAGGAGGGGGGGCCTTCGTGCGGGCGGCACGAGGCGGTCCGGTTCCGGCTGCTGGCTGCGCCGGGTGCGTCGCCGGAATGGGGGGATGGCGACAACGTGTTCGCCCGCCTGGCGACGGGGACGATCCGTTTCCTGATCCGTGAGTTCGGCGCGGCCGGCGCCGAGTGAGCTTGCTGCGAGACAAGCCGTCCGATCGCCGACCGGCGCTGCGCTGGCGGGCCGTTTCAGTGAACCAACCGGACGCGCGCGGCGGCCTCCGCCGCGCGCCGCACGTAGTTCGGGATGAGTCCGTTGTCGATGAGGCGGTAGAGTTCGACCACGTGCTGAGGGCGGAAGTGGCGGCGCAGGTACAGGCGTGGGTTGGGGACCGGCCACTGCGGAACCGCGATCATTCGGCCGGCGTCGAGGTCGCGCACGGCTTGAATGAGCCGGTCCAAGCCGGCCAGGATGGCCTTGCAGCCGATGGTGTGGGGCACGTCGTCCGGCTCGATGACCGGGCGGGCGTGGCCGATGATCGGCCCCGAGTCGATCCCGGCGTCGATCAGGTGGATCGTCGCGCCGACGTACTCCGGTTCCTGATTGACCAGGGGGTAGAAGTTCGTGGCCGTGCCGCGGTAGTAGGGTGACAGGCCCAGGTGCATGTTGATGATGCGGCCGGCGTACGCCGACAGCAGCGGCTCGCGGATCAGGTTCGTGCCGTACACGATGACCGTGTCCACTCCGGCGGCGTGCAGAAAGCCGAGCGTCGCGTCGGAGTTGAGCATTCCGGGGGAGAGGTTCATCACGCGCAGGCCGTCCGATGCCGCTGCCCGCCGGGCGTCGTGTCCGAAGAAACGTCCTTCCTGGCGGGTGCGCTCATCGAAGTGCCGGCGGACGACGGCCCGCTGCCAGGCGTCGAGGCCGTCGTCCCGGCCGGCGGACGCGGGAGAGTAGCCGGTCTGTTCGTAGGCGGCCGCGACGACGTTGAACTCCCGCCGCAGCCGGTTGACGGCATATCGGTGCCGGGTCTCGTCAGCGGTGAGCACGGCGATGCGCATACCGACGAGTCAATCCGCAGAGGGTGCAGATTGGCGAAGAGAGTCATCCGCAGATGGTGCAGATGGGCGAAGAGAGTCATCCGCAGATTGCGCAGATTGACGCAGATTCAGAGGGGCTTCGGATCGATGGTGTGCGGGGGACCGTCCCTGCCCGACGCGGGCGTCATTCATCCCCAGAATCTGCGAGAATCTGCGCAATCTGCGGATCGTCTCCTGATCGTCAGCGCATCAGCGAATAGCTCCAGTTCAGGCGGGCGCCGAAGTCGGGCACCTCGCCGTTGTGGTCGAGGGCGATCTGCGCGGCCATGCCGAGCTTGCAGTTGTCGGCGGCCGTCCACTCGGTGCCGATCTCGAGAATGTGGCCGTTGCTCTCGTGATCGTGGACGCTGCTGCGGTGCATGTAGTCCGCGACCCAGCGCACCGCTCCGTCGGCGCACAGCGGCCCGTCCATGCCGATCACCACGCCCCATTGGAAGTGGCGGGTGTCCGGCTCGTTGTCGCCGTTGGCGGTGATGACGAAGCCGTTGACGTGCGAGCGCAGGCCGGAGTCATACTCCTTGGTCAGCAGCAGGCGGAAGTTGCCGTCCACGCCGCTGGAGCGGTCGCCGGTGGGGATGCGGGCGGTGGCGGAGAATGCCATGGCCGGCATCCAGTCGCCCTGGTCCTCCAGGAAGCGGTACATGACGCCCAGATAGACGTCGGCGTTGCCGTCGAAGCCGCCGTCCATGTCGCCGGAGTCACCCAGGTTGACGGGCAGATCCAGGCTGACCTCCACGTTGCTGCACGGCCCCCACAGAAGGGTGACGCCGCCGACGTGGTCATCGTCGGCGTTGGGACGATCGCGGCCGGTGGTCCAGTCGTAGCGCAGGCGCAGATCAAGCTGGCCGGTGGCCAGCGGGGTGGCGTCGTTGACGTTGAACGGCCCGAAGAAATCGACCTCGCCCCCGCTGGTGGTGGTGGTCACCGTGGTGGACTCCGACTCCTGGGCAACGGCGTTCGTCAGGGAGACGCCGAGGAGGAGCGCCAATACCAATGCCGATAGACGATTCATCGTGATCCTCCAAAACGAGCAATGAAAGCAACGGAACTGTGCGCGCCGGATCAGTACGGCGCCTCAACCCGGCCGTGCGTCGAACGCCGCGCCGCGTCCGACCCCCGGCCCGATGACGCACATTCTACGTCGCCATCGGCTTGCGCCAATACCGGGCTTCAACATTTTCCCCGCCGTTGTTCGGTCTGTGTACGGTATTGGTGCCGCCGCCGGCCACCGGGGAGCCTGGTGCTACCCGCTGGACCAGCGCGGTGATGGACCACTCCGGGACGGCCGGGTCGCTCGCCGAGCCTTGGCGACTCCCCTCCCGGTGAAGTTCCCGTCAACCCTGTCCGTATCGCAGAGCCGACTGCAGCGCGGACCACTGGCCTGTTCGTTCAGACACCTGTCGAAAGGCGTCTGAGCGGACGATCGGCGGATTCCCGTCGAGCTGACCGCGCCTTTACAATGGTCTCGTCGCGGTTCCGGCGAGCCGCCGCGGGGAGCTTTCTCCATGCGCCCGATCGTTCGAAGACCTGCGCCACGACGAACCTTCGCCGTCGCCGGGCTCGCGTTGGCATCCATTCCGGCGGCGTTTCATTCAGCCGCCCGCGGCGACGAGCCCACGCGGCTCGCCGTGGGGCCGCTCAAGCTGGACGTGAGCACGTCGCGCACCGCGACGCTCTTTCACGTCGTTGACCAGATCTCAGCGTGGAGCCAGTTCTGCCACGGCCAGTACAGACGGCAGATGGCCGAGCTTTCCGAGGAAGACCTCGCCATCCTGGCGAAGCACACCGACATCCGCCGCCGCCGCGGCTGGGGGGGTGGGCTGGAGCAGACGTTCTACACCACGCTCGGCGTGGACGCAGCGATTGAGGCCGGCGTCGCGGCCGGGCATCTGACGCCCGACGAAGGACGCATGGAACGCGAGGTGTTGACGCACTTCGCCGAGCGGATCGACGCCTTGATCGCGCGCGAGCGCAAACACGTTGATGCGTTCCGCGCCCGGCTGGCCGATGAACTGCCGCACCTGACGAAGCTGGCCGAACGCTTGCAGGCGTTTTTCGGCACGACTCCGCCGCCGCTGCCGGTCTTTCTGATCGTCAACCCGGACGACGCCGATTTCGGCGGCGGATTCAATGGTCACCGGCTCACGCTGGAAGTGCCACGTACCGCCGACGCGTATCCGACGTTTGTTCACGAGATCCTCCATGCGTTCGTCGACACGCGGCGGGCGGAGGTCGAGCGGGCGATTGCGGGCGTGGCGGGGCTGGACTATCAGACGATGAACGAAGGGATCGCCCACGCCTTGGCGCCGGGCATCGTCCGGCCGTCGGGAAGCGACGACGCGCTGCTCGACCGCGTGGCGATGCACCTGCAACGGGGCCAGCATTTCGATCAGACGTTCGCACGCTTCAACCAGTTCGGACTGGCGCTGCGCCCGGTGCTTCAGGACGCGCTGGACGATCCGCTGTCGCGGCTCGATACTTTTCTGCCGCGGGCCGTGGACGTCTGGCGGGCGGTACGCGAGTTGGACGCGGCCGTGCGCCGAGGCGCCGAGGGGCGCGGGGCAGCGGAATGATGTGCCATGCGGGTGTTGTTCCGCCATTTTCGCGGTACGTTCAGGTCCTGGCGAAACCTGTTCCAGGAGGCGACCGACTTCGCGACCACCGTCGGCCCTGAACGGCTCGTGAGCATCTCTCATTCGGCCGACCGCGGCGAGGGGATTGTCACCGTCTGGTATTGGGGCGAGCCGGACCTGTGCCCCGGCTGCGGCTACAATCTCACCGGCAATCAGTCCGGCCGATGTCCGGAGTGCGCCATGCCGGTGTGAGAAAAGGAGCCAGCGAATGAGGCAGCCAGGGGAGTATGGATGGCGCTGCTCGCCGCGGACGGACGTGGTGGGAGGCTGGCGCTCGCCTCGTGCTGGCCGGCGTCTGCCCCAGACGCGTACACCCCTTCCTGCGTCACGGCCTCACTCACCTGGTCACAGACTCCCCGTCGCCGCGCTCGCGGCAACCTTGACGCTCGTTTGCTGCGGCTGCCGTGCCGCGCCGCGGTCGTCGCTGCGCCTGGAGACGGAATCACCTCCGATGGCGCAGGGGGTCGCGGCGAGCGACGATGTCTTGGCGGCTGAGGCAGCCACGATGGCTGTGGATGACCAGCGCCGGGCGGAGGATGCGCGGCCGGTGCCGGCCGGGCGACCCCGCCCGCGGGTGCTGGCCGACCCGCGGCCGCAGCGTGGGCGACCGTGAGTCGCGCCGGCATCGGCTGCGTTCTCAACCGATGGAGTCGAAGTGTGCGTGTGAACTATGTCATCGTGATCGTGAGCGACATGGCGCGTTCGGTGGCCTTCTACCGCGACGTGATCGGATTGCCGCTGCGCTTCGAGTCGCCCGCCTGGACGGAGTTCGCCACCGAGGGGGCCACGATCGCGCTGCACAAGGGCGCCGGGCCGACTTCAACCTCCGACGCGCCGCCGCAGTTCAGCGCCGGGCGCTGCCGTCCGGGTCTGAGCGTGCCGGACCTCGACGCGTTCCACCGCAGGATGGTGGAGCACCACGCGCGCTGCGTGGAAGCACCGAAGGAAGTCTTCGGCGCCCGCGTGGCGCAGTATCTGGATCCCGACGGTCTGGGGATCTCCGTCGGCGAGCAGCGGCGGGGCGGTTGACCGATCGGACGAAAAAAAAGGGCCGTTCCCGGGTGGGGAACGGCCCGCGGTAGTGGACACTTACCGGCCGGGGCTGCCGAAGCCCGTGGGGCCGGCTACGGACAGGTCGCCAGGCATGAATCCAGCGCCTGGTCGGACTCCAACTGGCACTCCTCGACGGTCAGCCCCCGGAGCAGGCAGTCGTCGAAGATCACGCCCGACTCCGTAATGCACTGGTCTTCGCACCCGGGTTCGACCTGGCCGCCTTCGCAGTGGCTGGTCACGCAGGTGTCGAACTCGCTGTTCGCGCGCGCTTCGCACTCGTCAGGCGAGATTCCCTGGCGGAGGCAGTCGTCCCGCGTCGCGTCGGCCTGGATCCTGCACTGGTCGGTGCAACCGCCGTCGGGCGGCGGTGGCGGCGGCGGCGCCTGCCCGCCGCACTCGAACGTCATGCAGCGGGTGAACACGTCCTCGATGCGGAACTGGCATTCCTCCCGTGGAATCCCGCCCGCCAGGCATCGCTCCAACTCATGGGCGGCCAGACCCTCGCACTTCTGCTGGCAGTCGCCCTGATCGGGCGGAGGGGGCGCCAGGCCGCAGCGGTTGTCCAGGCACGCCGTCAGCGTCGGGTTCACCCGCCGCTCGCACTCACCCGGCTCGATGCCGCTGAGGATGCAGTCGCTCATCGCGCGGTCTGCCTCCAGGAAGCAGCGCTCCTCGCAGGATGCCTCGCCGCCCTGTCCGCCGCACTCGTCCGCCAGGCAGGCGTCGACCGCTTCGCCGGCCGCCTGCGAACATGTGAACTCGTCGCCGCCGGTCGCCAGGCAGTCGTTGAACGCCGCATCCGCCAGGCCGAAGCAGCGGTCTTCGCAGCCGCCGTCCGCCGGGCAGTTCGCCTCGATGCAGTGGTTGACGGCCTCGGATTCGATGCGCTCGCACTCTTCGGGCGTCCTGCCGGAGACGAGGCAGCGTCGGAACGCCTCGTCGCCCTGGAAGAAGCAACGGTCTTTGCAGCCGCCCTCCGGCGCCTCGAACCCGGCGCACTCGTCCCGCACGCACGACTCGAAGGCGTCGCGGGCCGTCATGTCGCAGATCTCGAAGTCCAGCCCGGCGTTGAGGCAGTCCTGGAACTTGTCACCGGCCCGCTGTTCGCAGATCGGCTCGCATTGGCCGCCGGTCTGCCCGCACTCGTTGATCCTGCACGCTTCCAGTGCGCCGAACGACTCTTCCAGACAGGCCGGCTCGTCATCGGTGGCGTCCATGCACCGCTCGAACAACTCGTGGGCGCGGCCTTCACAGCGGGCGTTGCAATCGCGCGGATCGCCGCAGGTCTGCTGGATGCAGTGCTGCAGGAAGCCGCCGACCATGCGCTCACACTCGGCGTCTGTGGCGCCGTCGCGCTTGCACGCTTCGAACACGCGCCCGATCTGAGACTCGCAGGCGTCGTCGCATTCGAGCCGCTCGCCGCACTTATCGGAGAAGCAGCGGTCGGCGAAGATCCGGGCGCGATTGCCGCACTCATCGTCGCGGCCGCCGTTGCGCCGGCACTCGTCGAACAGACGCCGGGCGGTGACTTCGCAGTCGCCGCCGCACTCGCGGCCCTCGCCGCAGGCTTCCTCAATGCACTCATGGGCGAACTGCTCCGCCTGGGCGTTGCAGGCGTCCGGGTCGTCGGAGGTGGAAAGGCAGTCCTGGAGGACCCGCTCCACGTCGTCGTCACACGCCCGGGCGCATCCCTCGTCGCCGCCGCCGCAGGCTTCCTCGAGGCACTGGCGGGCGAACTCCTGCTTCACCGATTCGCAGGCGTCGGCGCCGTCACCCTCGGCCAGGCATCGGTCGAAGACGGCCTCGGCCTGGTCACCGCAGAAGATCTCGCAGGAGGCCGCCTCGCCGCACTTGTCGCGCAGGCAGGCCTCGACGTGCTCTCTGGCCCGCTCGCCGCACTCCTCGTCGCTCCCGCCGGCCAGCAGGCAGTCGAGGTAGCCGCCGTCGGTCTGCTGGAAGCAGGCGGTGCCGCAGTCCACGTCGTCACCGACGCGCACCACCGCCGACGCCGTCGCCCGGCGGCCGCTGCGCGTGGTCTTGAGCACCTTGACGACGAATTCGCCTTCCTCCAGATACGCGTGGGTCACGGTCGGGCCGCTGTTCTGCTGGCCGTCGCCGAACTGCCAGTGCACCAAGCGAACAAGGTCTTCGTCTTCGTCGCGCGATTCCACGTCGGCGACCCGGAACGTCACGACCTGTCCCAAGGCCGGAAACTCCGGCTCGAAGCGGATCTCGATCGACGGCAGCACCTCGCCTTTCACTTCGACGTCGGCGCTGGCGCTGTTGCCCTCCGCGTCTATGACTTCCGCCCGGAACACATAGGTGCCGGCGCCGGCGATGTCGGCGAAGGCGACACCGGACGGCAGGTTCTGCACGTCGACTTCCTCAGGCCCGAAGATCCAGGTCCACTCAATGCTCTCGTAGGGGCGCGAGCCGCCGAACGCGGTAGCCGTCAGGATCGCGGTCGTTCCCCCCTCCGGCGCGGGGCGCACGGTGACGAAGGGGCGGATGCCCAGCGGGATGTCGCGCGGCGCGTCGAGGTCGGTATCGAGATCCTCGACCTCCTGCGCCTCACGAACGCACAGGTCGTCGATCAGTTGGGCGGCTTCGGCGATCGGCCCGGTGCAGAATTCGTTTTCCGCGTCGCCGCCGCAGTCGAAGAACTCACTGAGCACGCTGCGCACGTTGCTGAGTTTTTCACACAGTGCCCGCGTGGCTTCCGGTCCGGTGAGCCGGGTGGCGTTCTCCCCGCCGTCATCAATGATGTCGTCCAGGGTCTCATCTACGGCCTCCGACCCGTCCGCGTTGACGACGTCCGCCCGGATGGTCCCGGTGTCGCTGTCGTAACTGAATGTGGCGGTGCTGCCGTCTTCCGAATCCAGGCGTACCGGACGGCCCTCTTCATCCACTTCCAGAGTGACGGTGGAGCCGTCGTCGAGTTGCAGGTCGACCTGAGAGACATCTTCGACGACGCCCTGGGCGTCTTTGTCGCCAAAAATCGCGTATTCTGCGTTGCCGGCCTTGGCCGATGCGACCAGCTTGTTCTCCTGGTCGTCGTTGAAGCTGATCAGCAACTCGTCGGCGGTACCACCGTCGCCGCCTCCGTCAGGTCCGTTGGGCGTCAGCGGTCCACCGCCGGTACATCCCAGGCCGATCGCCAGCGCCACCGCGAGGGAAGCGCAAAGCCCCCACACCGGCCGCGAAGCACAAGAAACGCGCATCATTGAATCCTCGCTGAAGCCACAAAGGAACTGGCGCCGTGGGGAACGCTTTCCACGCCGCTCGCGGACGTATCGTCACTCGGGCGAGTGGGATGAAGGCCGGGCGTCCGATAATGGGAACGTGAGGCCCGCGCGCGAGTGGGGCGGGCGGAGGTTGCGGTTGAGCGCGACTCGCGGTTGGCGTGAGGCCCGCGCGCGAGTGGGGCGGGCGTATCAACCGCGGAGCGGGCCGACGGCCGGACCGTGAGGCCCGCGCGCGAGTGGGGCGGGCGATGGACCGCGCGGGCTGCGCGGACTGGATGGACTGGATGGACCGGATGGACCCAGTGGACTCCACAAACTCTGTGGAGTCTTGCGCGGACGGCTTTGTGGCGCTGAGCGGGCAGTGCTCTATCGCGTGTTCTCGAACCACACCAGGGCGTCATTGGTCAGGCCGCTGAGGCCGGCGCGGTCGAGCGTGGCGATGAAGTCTAACTGGCCGTCCTGATCCAGGTCCACGACGTTCAGTGCCCGGATCGACGTGGTACCGGCGACCTCCTCCGGCGACACGTTGGGATCGGTGGGCGTAGGGGTGTCGGGGTTCCCTTCGCCCGGGCGGTCGTCGATGATCAGCACCTCGACCCACTGGTCGTAGACGCTCTCGGCCGCCTGCGCGTCGAACCAGGCGATGCCGCCCTGGGCCGCCAGCAGCACCTCCAACTGGCCGTCGCCGTTGAAGTCCGCCACCGCCATCGTCTCCGGCGTCCGTTCGGTGAATTCCGCCAGAGTGTACACCTGCCACGGCACGTTGCGGATCGCCGACACCAGCGGGGTCTGCGGTCCGCGGAACCACTGCACGACGCGCCCGGCGCGCGATTGAACCAGCACGTCGAGCCGGCCGTCGCCGTCCAGATCGCCGGTTTCGACCGCGTCCGCCCCAGTAAATACGTGTCCGATGGCGCCGGACTGCCACTCTTCGGGATCGCCGTCGCGGCGGATCACCGGGTTGCGCAGCCAGCGGACGTTCATGGTGTCGGCGTCCGGCCGAGTGACCACCACGTCCAGATCGTTGTCGCCATCCACGTCCGCAAGGGCGACGTCGCGCACCAGCGACACGGTCGCCTCGAGCGACACGAGGTTCGAGGTCGGCGACTTGAATCGGTTCCACTCGCCGCCGCGGCGGGCGCGGCTGGCGCCGTTGGCGTCGGGGTTGAAGAACACCTCGATGCGCCCGTTGCCGCGGGACTCTTCATCCGGCGTGGCGGTGGGGGAATCGTCCTGGGCGATGGCCCAGTTCAGACAAGCCACGATGTCCACATCGCCGTCGGCGTCCACGTCGCCCACTTCCATGTCGGTGTACCCACCCGTCTCCGGTGACGTGCCGTCGCCTTCCGCGACTCCGGCCAGCTCCGACTGTCCAAGCAGCACCGCTTCCCAGGTCAGCGGATCCTGGATGTCGCCCTCCTCGCCGGGGTTGAAGTAGATCAGAATCGCTCCGTCCAGCGGATCGGGACCGTCGCCGCTGACGTCGGGGAGGTTGCGGATCTTGACGAGCACGGCGATGTCGGCCCATCCGTCCTGGTCGAAATCAGCCACGTGCAGGTCGGCCATGGTGGCGATGGGGATTGCCCCGGCCAGGGTGGTGGTTTCGAAACGCAGAGAGCCGTCCGGGTCGCGCCGCTGGAGGTGAAACTGGATCGGCTGCGACTCGCTCCAGCCGGAGACCAGGTCGGGCAGACCGTCGTTGTCCAGATCGCCGGAGGCGGCGAACTGCGGACCGGCGGAATCTTCGCTGCGGGGGTCGACCTGAAGGGCGTGGAAGAAGCTGGCGGTGCGCCCGCTGGAGAGGAAATCGCCGCTGGAGACGAACAGGTTCGAGTAGTCGAGGCGGCACCCTGCCGCCAGTGTCGCGCCGATCATCGCGGCGTAGAGCGCGCCGCCACCCCAGGACTTCATGAGCGTTACCCCCGTTCTGTGTCAGACGGATGTCGTATTCGTTACCTCGGTCGGACCC
This sequence comes from Phycisphaerales bacterium, assembly GCA_003597935.1. Lineage (GTDB taxonomy): Bacteria > Planctomycetota > Phycisphaerae > UBA1845 > UBA1845 > SURF-32. The sequence continues at coordinate 18,814 of QZJT01000118.1, forward strand.
CGCCGGCAGATGACGGACGGACTCCGTACCGGTTATCGGTTTCACGGCGGACCCGCTTTGGCGGCGCGGGCATCGTGCGGTCGCCGTGCAGGCCGCGTTGTGCCCTCCGTCGAGTGCAGCGGCCGCGCGGGCGGTCCTGCCGCCGGACACGGGTCTATCCGAAGACTGGCGAGCACGAGCCGGGTGGGCGCACCAACGCTGAATGAGCGTGTGCGAGGGCCCCCCGGTGACCGCGACGGCCGTCCGTGTCCCATAACCGGACGGCGGGGGCACACGCACGCACGTCCGGCGTCACCCTTCACAACAGTAGCATTGCGTCGCCGTAACTGTAGAAGCGATAGTCCGATTCGACGGCGCTGGCGTAGGCCCGACGCGTCAACTCGATGCCGGCGAAGGCCATCACCAGCGCCAGGAGCGTGCTTCGCGGAAGGTGGAAATTGGTGAGCAGGGCATTCACCACGCGCGGCGTGTACGGAGGGTAGATGAACACGTCGGTCGCTCCCGATTGGGGCCGGACGGTTCCATCCGCCTGGGCACAGTGCTCCAATACGCGGACGGTCGTGGTCCCGACCGCGACCACGCGGCCGCCGCGCGATCGACAGGCGTCGATGGCCGCGGCGGTCTCGCCGGGAAGCTCGAACCGCTCCGCGTGCGTGCGATGGTCCGCCAGGAGCCCGGTCTCGATCGGCTTGAACGTGCCGAGACCGACGTGCAACGTGACGAAGGCGGTCTGGACGCCTCGCTCGCCCAACTGAGCCAGCAGTGCTTCGGTCAGGTGCAGCCCGGCGGTGGGTGCGGCCACCGCGCCCGCAGCGCGTGCGTACACGGTCTGATATCGCTCGATGTCTGCCCGCCGGGTCGATTCGTCGCCAGCCATCGGCCGGCGGATGTAGGGCGGCAGCGGTGCGGCGCCGACGCGAAGGAGGACGGTCTGAGCCTCGGTCGCCGGCGACAGCCTGACCTCCCACAGGCCGCCATTGGCCTTCGAGGCAAGCACGATGTGCCAGGGTACGCGCTCGGGAGCGACGAATTCAAGCACTTCGCCGGCTTTGCATCGCTTGGCGCTGCGCAGCATGACCGTCCACCGCCCCGGTTCCTGCTCCTCGATGAACAGCCCCTCTACGCGGCCTCCGGTCGCCCGGCGCAGGCACAAGCGGGCCGGCAAGACGCGAGTGTCGTTCAGCACCAGCAGATCGCCGGCGGTCAGGTGGGATGGCAGATCGCGGACGCGAGCGTGGTGCAACGCCTCTCTGGCCCGGTCGACCACCATCATGCGGGCATCCTCGCGGCGCTCGGCGGGCGTCTGCGCGATCAGCCGCTCGGGAAGATCATAATCCAGCAGGCGAACGTCGAATCCGGGCGGGGCGGAGCATGAGGCGATCGGTCTCGTCATCCATCCGGCACTATAGCGGGACGCCGGTCTGCCGGCTGCGCCACGATCAAGGAGCGAGCCTGGGCGTCGAGACGGCGGGGGGAGGAGGCGTCCTGCCGATCTGTTGCCGCGACTGCACCAGGAGAACCAGTGCAGAGAGCGCGACCGCCATCACCACGACGACGACCCACGTGGCTCGAATCCCACAGATTCGCGGCGTGTCGTCACTGAAACCGCCGGCCGCCTCGTCGGTCATGTCGATGGCGGCGGACAGCTCTGTCAACGGGTCCGCCGTTGCGGTGACGGGGCCGCCCGAGCGCGGTGCGCCGGCCGCGGCGCCGATTTGAGACGGTCGGTCGGCGGTGTGCGATTCAGACTTCGACGGCATCAGGGCATAGGCGCCGCCCGGCGCGGCGGTATCCGGCTTTCCGTTGCTGGCCGTCGCCGCCGCCGCCCGTGCCGCGGAGTGGGCGGCCCCCCCCGGAGATGGACGGGCGGCAGGCAGGGGGCCTTCACGCAGCCCGTCCTGACGGGCCAGGCAGGCCGGGCAGCACAGGTCTTGCATGGTGATTTCGCCATAACATTCCCAGCAGTGGCCGAAGTATCGCGACAAACCGGGCGTCTCGACGGCGAAACGCCACTGGTGGTCGGTGGTCGGACCCCGGACGATTGACGTCTCGGTCAGGACTCCGCGCTGCACCTGCCTGACCAGCCGCTCGAAGCGCACGCCGGGAAACGGACGGACGTGTTCGAGCACGTACCACGGGCCGGCGTGGGCCCTCATGCGTTCGAGCATCTCCTCGTCGAGGTCCTGGCCGCAGTCCTGGCAGATGTCGTCATCGCGGCAGACGAGCTGTCCGCACGATGGGCAGGGGCGGGTCTCACCGTGCCAGATGTGCCGCCCCAGCGGGCTTAGGGGGCCGATGCCGCGTCGGGCGGCCACCTCGAGGGCGTGGTTGCCGGGCGGCAGGTCGTCCTCGGTGACGGCCGAGGCCGCGGGTGACTCAGCGCCGGGATCGGCTACGGTGGTCTCGACGTTGTGAAGGCGTTCGTCGCGGTTTTCCGTCATGGGCCGTGTCAAGTGGGCGCCGTGGGTCACTCTCGGCCGCAGGGCAAGGCAGTTCAGCGTCGCGGTCGACGACGGGTATTCTAGCGCGTGGAGGGCGTGGAAACAACCGACAGGGTTGCCTGGGCGATGTCGCGTCCTACTCCGCGGGCCGTCGAACCCGATCGATCAGCGTTTGAGAGATCAGGGTCCGTTCGTCGCACCGGTCCCAGAGTTCGCGGTGTGGATTCGGCCCATGGACCAGGTGGACGAGCACGCCTTCGTTCCGGGCGATTTCGACGGCTGGCAGGAGGTCGCTGTCACCCGCCACCAGAATCGCGGTAGAGATCTGGTGCTTGGATGCCACGAGTGTCAGATCGACACCGAGCATGATGTCGACTCTCTTCTGAACGAAGATGGGCGATCCATCGGCCCGCTCGCCGCGATACGCGAGCTTTCCGAGCCGGACGTGGAATCGCGGCAATCGCTCAAGCTGCGAGACGAAGGACTGCATGCGGCGGAAGCGTTGGGCCTCGTCGGCGGTGACAGGATCGGACTGATAGGGCAGGCAATGGTAGTATTAAGTGCGGAGGATATCTCCACCTCCCGCCAATTCTCTCGCCACGGCGCCGTAGTCGATCCGTACCCCGCCGAAACAACTCCGCAGGACCTTGTCCAGATAACCGCCGTCGATGAAAATCGCCGTTCTGGCCATGCCGCCAACGCTAAAGGGGCAGCCCTACCAGAGCCACCCCTCTTTTGAAGAGTCAGCGTAAACGACCTGACATCCCGCAGAACGCCAGGGAGGATACTGTAGGTGGTGTATATGGTCCCTTGCCGGAATGCAAGCCCGCACGAAGCGACGTCGGTTCCTGAAGGGCGCGACTCTACAGGCTTGCAGCACAGAGAAGATGATCTAAACTTTTATCCAGCAGTAACTTACATGTCACCTGAGAGGCCTCGCCTCGATCGGCCAATTGTGGCGCGCTAATGATCGAATGGGCCCGGATGCCGCGTTACTCACGATTCCAACTTGCGCTTCCGAGCGGGGCAGCGCCCCCCGGACCCACGATCGTCGTGACCGCAGCCGCCGGCCTCGGGCTGACCGTCACCTTCGTGTACACTGCACGCGCGGGAGGTCGGCGGCGATTGTGCGGGGCGTGACCGTGGCGCGTGATGAGTCGACAACTGAGGGCCAAGCGTCCAAGCGGGGCGATTGGCCGGCGCCCCGCCGCGTGCCTCCAATCGCCCACGCCGTCGCCGGCCTGCTGACGTTTGCCTTGGCATTCAGTCTGGTCGGGTACTTCCGTCACAAGTCCGATCCCGGTTACACGGATGACGGCTGGATTCACCTCACGTTTGCCCGGAACCTGGCGGAAACCGGCCGGCTCACCTACGGGGACGGTGTCTGGACTCCCGGCTCGACCGCGCCCTTGTGGACCGTGCTGCTGGCCGCAGGCTTCTTTGTGGGGACCAACGAAACGTGGTGGCCGTGGATGGTCGATGCACTCTGTCTGGGACTTGCGGGGCTGGCGGCGGTCTGGCTGTTGGCATCCGTTGCCAGACACCGGCCGTGCGCTGACGGCGTGCGGTGCGAAGCGGCGTCCGGCCGGCCGAGGTCCGTCGAAGTGCACCCATGGGCATCCTTCGCCCTGCGCTGGTGCTGCGCCGCCACGCTGGTCTCCTCGGGACCGCTGGTCTGGAGCGCGGCCGGGGCGATGGAGGTGCCGCTGACCATCGCGCTGATTCTGGCCGCCGTAGCGTTATTCCAGCATCATTCGGGTCGCCCGCGGCGCGCGGCCGCCGCGTGGGGTGCGTGTGCCGGCCTGGCGGCGCTCTGCCGGCCGGAATGTCTGATCGTCGCGATCATCCTCGGTGGTCTTGAATGTTCCCGCGGCCGCGAGCATCGGTTTGTGCGCACGCTGCCTGGCTGGGGCGCGTGCGCCCTGGTCTACAGTCCGTCCGTGATCCTTGGTCTGGCCGCGACCGGTTTGCCGTTCCCCAACACCTTTTACGCCAAGGCCACGGCCCTGGTGGAGGGTGCGCCGGATCCGGCGTTCATCGCTGGGGCCTTGGCGGTCTTTCGCGACGTCGCGCCGCACGCGGGCGGGCTGTTCGTCCTGGGGGGGGCGATGGTGCTCGCCGGCGTCGGCCGCGGTCGCGTGCCGCTGGGGATGATTGCCTGCGCCGCGTTCGCGATCGCGTTGCCGCTGGCGTACGCCTCGATGGGGCGCACCGCTCACTTCGTGGGGCTGGCCGGCGTCGGTGGGCGCTACCTGTTTCCGATGATCGGACCGATGCTGGTCGTCGGGTTCTGGGGCGTCGAGGCTCTGATGACTCGCGTCGTCCGTCGCGGGCTTCGCCTGTGCATTGGCGCCGTCGTGATCCTGGCGGTGGCCGCCCCCGCTGGCGATCTGCCGGCGATCGCGCGCACCTTTGCTCACCAGGTGTGGGACACACAAGTCATGCAGGTGGCGATGGCGGACTTCCTGCGCGACAGGCTGCTGGACGATGCGACCGTGGCCGCCAACGACGTGGGGGCGCTGGGGTTCAGAACGTCGTTCCGCGTCGTCGATCTGGTCGGGCTGGTCAGCAATGACGTCATGGCGGCGCTGCGGGCCGCCCGCGGGCAGGGGCGCCAGCCGGAGGCGGCGCTCATGGACGTGCTGCGGCTGCGCCGGCCGGACGCCCTGCTGATCTTCCCGCGCTGGTATCCCGACCTGTTGCGGGAACTGGAGCCCGGTTTGGAATTCATGGGAAAGATCCACAACGAACAAAACATCACCAGCGCCGATGCGCTGATGGTGGCATATCGGATTGACTGGGAGAAGATAGGGAGTAATGCAGTAATGGAGTGAGGGCGTGAGAGAGCCGGGGAATGGGGGCGTGGGGGACGCGCGTCAGGATGGTGCCGCTACCTGGCCAGCTCCCAGTTCTGCGCCTTCACGGCGGCGGCGATGCGCTCGGCCATTTCGACGGCGGCGAAACCGTCCTCAGCGCTGACGGCCGGAGCAGCGCCGGTACGGACGCTGTCCAGGAAACACTGGATCTCGGCCCGCAGCGGATCGACGTTCTCGACCACCAGGGGTTCGATCTTGATCATCGAACCGAAGTCCAGTTCCTGCATCTGGGAGAGATCCTCGAAGTTGCGCTCGCGGGCGATGCGGATGAGGTCGAGGTTGTCGTCGAGGCGGATGGCGATGCCGGACTTCTTGTGATAGTCCATCGAGATGTAGGCGGTGGGGCAGAAGACGCGGATGCGGCGCTCGGTTTTCAAGGCCAGGCGCGAGGCGGTCAGATTGACCACGCTGCCGTCGGCGAAGCCCACGCGGGCGTTGGCGACGTCCTCGTGCGCGCCCAGCACGCTGACGCCGACGGCGTGGACGGTGTACTCGCGCTGCTGGACCAGGTGCAGGACGATGTCGATGTCGTGGATCATCATGTCGAGCACGACGCCGATGTCGGCGCTGCGGAAGGTGAACGGGCTGACGCGGCTGGTCTCGATGAAGCGCGGCCGCACGCCCATGCGCAGCATGGCCTGCACGACCGGGTTGAACCGCTCCGAATGGCCTACTTGCAGCAGCGTGCCGGTGCGCCGCACGGCGTCCAGCATGCGCTGGGCGGACGCTATGTCCGGGGCCAGCGGTTTTTCCACCAGCACGGGCGTTCCCCGTTCGACGTAGGGCGCGGCCACTTCGGCGTGATAGGCGGTCGGCACGCAGACGCTGACGGCGTCGACCCCGGCCAACCGGCCGGCGACGGCCGCCGCGTCGCCGCCGTCGGTGACGGCACGGGCGTGGTACTCGGATGCGATGCGGCGGGCCCGCTCCGCCTCCTTGTCCACGACGGCCACCAGCTCGCAATCTGGCAACTGCGAATAGGTGCGGGCATGGTGCCCGCCCATGCGGCCGGCGCCGATGACGGCGACTCTCAGTTTGCGTTGGGTATCGGTCATGTGTGTGTGCGGATGTGAGTTCTAATCCGAACCGCGCCCGTCAGGAAGCGGCCTGTGGGTGTCGGGTCCGGTTCAATCATGGCATGCGTTCCCGCCGGTCGGCCCCTCCCTTACGGTCGGGGTTCGGATTCGGTGCGGTTGGCGCGCGGGTTGTCCGGGCGCAGGGATTCGAGGTATCGTCCGTGCCGCCCGTGTTCGAACGACCGCAGCAGGAAGCGGCAGAGATACTCGACGTGTTCGCCCGGGTTCTCCGAGAGGATCGCACTGACCCGGTCGCGAATGGGCGAACCGCTCGTCCGCGCCCGCCGTGAATAAAGGCGCATGAACGCCTTGCGCAGGTTGTTGATCTGCTCGGTCGAGAACCCGCAGCGTTGCAGCCCCACCCCGTTGACCATGCGCACTTCGCTGCGCGTGCCGCGGGCGGCCACGATGACCATGTACGGGGGCACGTCCGCCACCACCCGGGTCATGCCACCGATGAAGGCGTGCCGGCCGATGGTGACGAAGTGGTGTACGGCCGCGTGTCCGCCCATGTTGACGTGGTCCTCGACGCGGACGTGTCCGGCGAATTGGGTGTAATTGGCGACGATGCAATGGTCGCCGATCTGACAGTCGTGAGCGACGTGGACGCCGATCAGGAACAGGTTGCGGTCTCCGATCCGGGTGACGCCGCCCCCGCCCTCGGTGCCCGGGTGGGCGGTGACCATCTCGCGAAAGACGTTGCCCTCGCCGATCTCCAGCAACGTGTCGGCGCCGCGGAACTTCACGTCCTGCGGTGGCAGCCCCAGCAGGGCTCCGGGGAACACCTGGCAATCCGGGCCCAGCGTGGTGTGGCCGTCCAGGGTGACCTGGTGCCCGATGCGGCAGCGGTCACCGATCACCACATGCGGGCCGATGACTGAATAGGGCCCGATGGTCACGTCCGCGCCGATCTGCGCCCGGCAGTCCACGATGGCGGTCCGGTGAATACTCACGGTCTCAGCTCCTCCGGCTTCGGCAAGGCTACACACCCCGCACCGTCACCTCTCTTGGTAAGCACCAAGGACATGGAAGTCCATTCTCAAAGATATCGGTCTATGTCCAGCGCTCCGTGGAACACCCCGAGTGTTTCTACGATGTCATCGCGGCGGAGGAGATAGGCAATCTTGTAATGGCCGTAGCGGAGGACGCGTATTTCACCCTCCGGCTCCGCACGATAATGGTACCCCAGCCGGGGAAAGTCGCGGAGAAGCTGCGCCTTGTCGTCAATCCCCTTGACCACGCGTTGCGCCGCGGCCGGGTCATCCCGGGCGACGTAACCGTGGATGTCCTCGAGCCACGTCGCCGCTTCCTGCGTCCATCTTAGCTGCCCCATGTCGCAATCCGGCGTCTCATTTCGTCATCGGGAACGGTTCGGTTTTCACGGACATCTTCAAGTCCGCGCTCGACCATTCGCTCGAAAGCCAATTCTCGGACAATCTCGTCGTACGACGCATCATCGGGTTGTGCGTCGATGACCTTCTTGACCCTTTCTTTATCATTCATATCGTGCGGCCTTTCTCAGGCGTTGACCGGTTGTCCGACTATGGACGCATTACCTGAACGTAGTATACGAACTGTCGCTTCACGTGTATGAAATGCATCTCTCGGAGGCAGAGCGTGATCCCCACTACGACCGCCAGCCCGACCACTTGCTTCACAGTTGCGGCATTTGCCAGCCGAGAAACTACAAACAACGGTATCGCCAGCGATAGCGCGATGAAACCGTTTCCACATGCCTCCTTAATTACAACGAATCGCTCGCCCTGCTGCACTTGCCCAGGCTTCTTTTCGGTTTTCCGCCAGTCGTCCAGGAACTCCTGATAGCGTTCCTCACGGGTGTGAGTGACGTCTTCCTGCATTGTCGCTCCCGCGAGCGTCTCATCCGTCAGGGGCTTTTCTGCGATTGTCTTCCAGCCAACTCTGTCCAATGCGCTTGGAAAGTAACGAATCAAACCGACCCATTCTCCCAACCCCTGTAATGCGAATCCGGTGAGCCACGACGCCCCCGCCGCCAACCCCGCAAACAGGAAGCCGGGCCAGGAATCAAGCGATGCCGCCTGAGTCGGAAGCTGAGCACCGAAAAGCTGGAGCAATGCGCCAAGCGCTATGGCCTTGGGGACGATCTTGCCGAACAGGTCCCTGAGGATGAGTTCGGTATACAGCGTCTGAAACCAAGAGTTGCCTTCCGCCATCTTGTCACTCCTTAACCGGGAGTTTGCCTCTGCAGGCGAGACTGATCCGTTACTGCGTGCAGCCCCTTGTCCCCTTCCGCGAGCAAACCTCACTTCGTCGTGCCGCCACGTTCAATGCTCCCTATTGTTGCGGGTCCGTCAGCACGAACTTGATCTCGCCTTCCGCCGCCACCGCCCCGCCCACGAGGGCGCGGGCGCGGACGTGGGCGCCGCTGGAGCGGACTTTCAATGCCTCTGCTTCCAGGATGAGCTGATCGCCCGGCCGCACCGGCTGGCGGAACTTGACCTTGTCGAGGCTCAACAGCACCGCCATCTTGCCCTTGTGCTCCAGTTCCTGGCTGAGCAGCACGCCGCTGATCTGCGACATCGCCTCGATGATGAGCACGCCGGGCATGATCGGGTCGCCGGGGTAGTGTCCCTGAAAGAACTCCTCGTTGATGGTGACGTTCTTGACGCCGACGATGCGCCGCGCGCCTTCGATCTCCAGGATGCGGTCCACCAGGAGGAAGGGATACCGGTGCGGCAGCACGCGCTGGATTCGGCGGATGTCGCTGAGCGGGCGCTTCGCCAGCGTCTGGCGATGGGCCCGCTCGCGCTCGGCCTCCAGCAGCGTCCGCACCAGCAGGTGGTTCAGGGCGTGGCCGGACTTGCGGGCGTAGATTCGGCCCACGATGAACCGGCCCAGCAGCGACAGATCACCGATCAGGTCGAGGATCTTGTGGCGGACGAACTCGTCGGGGAAGCGCAGGGCGTTCTCGATCGGTCCGTTCGCCCCGATCACCAGCAGATCCTGATAGGACAGGTGCAGGCCCATTCCGGCCGCCCGCAACCCCTCGACCTCCCGTTCCAGCACGAAGGTGCGGGCGGGAGCGATCATGGTCTCGAAGTCTTCCTGCCGCAGGACGAAGTGCAGACGCTGGCGCGGGATCGGGCTTTCCGGACCGTAGTCGAGGTCGTATTCGATCTCCAGCGCGTCGCCGTCGGGGTGCAGGGGCGGCAGGGCGACCAGTTCCGCGTCGCCGTCCACGACGCGCTCGATGTCCTGAATCACGTAGACTTCGCGGTCGGCGTCCTGCTCCTGGATGCCAGCCGCCTTGAGCGCCTCGACGATGGGCTTGCAGCTTCCATCGACGGCCGGAAGTTCGTCGCTGTCCAGCTCGATCTGAAGATTATCCAGTCCCAGGCCGACGCAGGCGCTGAGGCAGTGCTCGACCGTTTCAACGGAGACGGTGCCGTTACGCAGGGCGGTGCGGCGGGCCCGCTTGGTGACGTTCTCCAGCCGTGCGGCGATGCGGATGGGGACCGGACCGTCGGTGCGGACGAACCAGATGCCGGAGTTGACCGGCGCCGGCTTGACGCAGACCCTGGCCACGTGGCCGCTGAACAGGCCGCGGCCTTCAAACATGGTCTCGCGACTGATCGTTCTTTGCCGCCTCAAGCTGCTCGATCCGGGCCGTCAGTTGTCTGATCTTCTCGAAGAACTTCGGCAGGCGCCGCAGCGACGCCCGCTCGCGCTTCTCCTCGTGGATATCCTGCGCCGGAAAACCGAGGACGGTCTGGCCGGCCGGTATGTCACGGGCGGCGACCGAACATGCGGCAATCACCGCGCCGTCGCCGACCCTGACCCCGTCGGTCGTGGCGCTTCGACCGCCGAAAACGCAGTAATCGCCGGCGCGACTGCTGCCGGCCAGGGCTGTCTGTCCCGCCAGCAGGCAGTGCGAGCCAAGGCGGACATTATGAGCGACCTGCACGAGGTTATCAATCTTGGTGCCTTTTCCGACGCGGGTGGCCCCAAACTTGGCCCGGTCCACACAACTGCACGAGCCGACTTCGACGTCGTCCTCCAGGATGACCCGGCCGACGTGGGGCACGCGGTTGTGCCGGCCCTCGTCGAAGTAGAAGCCGAACCCGTCGCCGCCGATGACCGCCCCCGGATGCAGGACTACGCGATCGCCGAGTTCGCAACGGTCGGCGACCACGGCATTGGCGCCGATCCGACACTGGCTGCCCAGGACCACCTCGGCGCCGACGTACACACCCGGGAACAGGGTGCAGCCGGGCCCCAGGCGCGATCGTGGACCGATGACGACGTGAGCGCCGATCGCGCATCCTTCGCCGATGAGGGCGGCGTCGCTGACGACGGCCGTGGCGTGAACGCCGGGCGGCGGCTGATACTCCGGCGGCGCGAAGTACGCCAGCACGGCCGCCAAGGCGCGATCGACGCGCCGACACAGAACGGCCGGCATGGGGGTGGGGCCGAAGTCCGCCGGAACCAGCGCCGCACCGGCCTTTGATCCTGGCAGCCGCCGCGTGAACGCAGGATTCGAGATGAACGCCAGTTCGTCGGGACCGGCCTCCGACACGTCGGCGACGCCGCGGATCACCACGTCGCCGCGCCCGCGCAATGTTCCGCCCACGCGGGCGGTCAGGTCGGTCAAAGATATCTCAGGCGTCATGGTGTTTCGGGTGCGGCATTCTCGCCTGTGGCCTCTTCGACTCGGGCGGACCCTGGCGGCGTGGACGACGGCGGTACGGCATCGGCCAGGCGCTGGTCCGGATCGGGCCTGGAGGCGTCGCCGGATGGATCATTCAACGGCGGACTCTGCTTGTCAAACCTGGCGTTGATCAGCTCGATCAGGTCCGCGGTGATGTCGATCTGCGGCGACCAGTAGATGACTTTCTGCAGCAGAATCTGCTGCCGCAAGGCCTGCGAGTCGGGCGCTTCTTCGGTGAGCGTGTCGAAGGTGAGCACCAGGTCGATGCCACGCTGGCGGGCCAGTTCCGCCACGCCGGCGCGGACGTCGTCGTAGATCAGTCGGAAGGAGTTCTTGTGCTGGAGTTTGATCTCCTCTTCGCCCAGGGTGCGCCACACCTGGAACTCGATCTCCTCGCGGCGGATTCCTTTGTTCCTTTCCTCATAGTCCGGGGTGCCCGGCTTGAACGCCTGCAGCTCCTGCCGCTTGCGGTCGATCTGCTGGCGGCGCGTTTCGGCCTCTTCGAGCAGGCCTTTCTGCCGGGCGCGGATCTGCTCCTCCAGCACGGCCGGGCGCTTGTACCTGGCGAATACCTCCTCGACGTTGATTACGGCGACCTTGGTTTGCGCCCCAGCCGGCGGGGCCAGCCACGCGGCGGAAAGAAACGCGATGTACGTTATTCGTTGCACGTCACGGCTCCAGACTGACAACAGCAGGTGAGGGAGCAAGGGCGTCAGGGAAGAACGATGCCATGACGGCCGGTGTGCTCCCTTAGAAGAACGACGTTCCGATGAAGAAGCTGAAGGCGCGTTCCTCGTCATCCGGACCCTTGGTGACCGGGAAGGCGAGGTCGAGTTCGATGGGGATCGGACCGAGCTGCTCGACCGTCAGCCTTACGCCGAACCCGATCGAGGCGCGCCAGTCGCGGATCGCCACGCTCGATTCCACCGTGCCCATGTCCGTGAAGAGCACGCCCCGCAGAATCTCGCCGTAGAGCGGGAACACGTACTCCGCGCCGCACAGCAGCAGAAAATCGCCGCCGACCGGCGTGTCATCGATACCCTGGCGCGGGCCGACGCCGCGGAAGTCGAATCCGCGGATCGTGCCGATGCCGCCGGCATAGTAGCGTTCGAAGACGGGCGCGTCGCCGAGGATGACGCCCGTTTCCGCCCGCAGCGAGAAGACGCTCTTGCGCCCCAGCAGATCGGTCCCGACCGTCCGGTGCCAGTTGTACCCGGCTGAGAGCTTCCCGAAGGCGTGGTCGCCGCCCAGGGCGCCGGCCTGCTCATAAGAGAGCCGGATGCGATCGCCGGTGGTGGGGGAGAAGCGGTTGTCGGTGCGGTCCAGCACCAGTGTGCCCTTGACGCTGGTCAGCGCGTTGCTGCCCTCCACCTCGCGCACGTCGCGGGCGGCGAAGATGTCGAGGCCGCGCAGGTTGACGTTCTCGGCCCGCAGCGCGATCTCGCCGGCCCAGCGCCGCAGCCAGCCGCGTTCGAACCGCCGGCCGAAGCTCACGTTGCCGCCGGCGCGGCGCTCGTCGTAGTCCTCGCGGCCGCGGGTGAACAGGTACAGGCTGGCGCCGAAGCTGACCGGCCGGTCGAAGAGGTACGGCTCGGTGAAGTCGATGCGGAAGCGCGTCACTTCGGTGCCCGGCTCCGCCTCCAGCCGCAGGCGCTGCCCCCCCCCGTGGAACGATCGGAGCTTGAAAAACTCGGTGAGGCTGCGCGGCGTATCGGTGATGTCGAAGTTGTGGATGTCCAGAATGAGCGAGCCGAGCAGGCCGCTGTCGCTGGTGACGCCGAAGCCGAAGATCACGTCGCCGGCCTTTTCCGATTCCTCCACGTCGATCAGCACGTCGCGCACGCCGGGCTGGTCGCCCATGGGCGTGATGCGGGCCGACGAGAACACCTGCGACTGGCGCAGGCGGTCCTCCGCCTCGCGCGTCTTGCTCAGGCTGAAGAGGTCGTCGGGCGGGTAGAGGTCCAGCGCCCGCCGCACGACCTTGTCCTTCGTGTCCCGGTTGCCGCGCACCACGATCTCGCCGACGCGGAACTGCTCGCCCTCCTCGATCTGGAAGGTGACCAGGACTTTGCGCGGCTCCAGCGAGAAAATGCGCACCGCCCGCACGGTGGCGTAGATGTAGCCGAAGTCGCCGTAGCGTGCCTGGATCGTACGGGCGTCCTCGTCCACCAGCGGCGGCCGGACCCAGTCGTCCTTCTTCGACTGGATGACGCGCCGCAGTTCGTCGCCCGAGTAGACCGTGTTGCCCTCGAAGCGGATGTCTTCGACGGTGTAGCGCTCGCCCTCGACGATGGTGAAAACCAGGTGCAGATCGCCGGGCTGCGCGCCCGGCTCGACGCGGTAGCTGGCCTGGGCGTCGAGGAACCCCTCCCCGCGGTAGTAGGTCTGCACGCGGGCGGCGTCGTTTTCGACCCGGTCCTGGTCGAACAGGCCGTCGCGGAAGATCCACAGGGCCGTGCGGGTCTCGATCCGTTTGCGCAGTTCCGCCTCGGGGAGCGACTGCCGGCCTTCGAACGCGATCTTTCGCACCCGCACCCGCGGGCCTTCGTCGATCACGTAGACTACCTCGCCGCGTTCCAGGGCCGCGTCGTCCACCTGAACGGCGACCTGGCCGTAACCTTTTTCGCGGTACAGAGCGAGGATCGCTTCCCGCCCTTCGCGCACGGCGAAATCATCCAGCCGGTCATCCTTCCTGACCGCAACCGCGTCCTGCAGCGCCTTGTCGCCGACGTGGCTGTTGCCGACGAAGCGTACGTCGGTCACGCGCTGCCGGGGGCGGACCTCGAAGATCACGATGGTGCCCTGGTCGGATGTTTCAAGAGTGTAGGCGGCTGCGGCGAATCGTCCGGTGCGAATCAGGCGGGCGACGTCCTGATCGAGCGTATTGGCGTCGACCGGATCGCCCGGCTTCACCCGAACCACGGCCCGCGCGAACGCCTGCTGACCTTCCTCAAGCCCCAGGAAGCGGACGGCCGCGACGGTGTCGGCGGCGGCCTGGGGTTTCGCGGGGATGCCGGCGGCGTCCTGCCGGGCCAGCGCGGGTGTCAGCGCGCAAAGGAAGCCGATGACGGCCGGGGCAGGGCACGGACCGCTTGCGATACGCCTCATGCGTGCTCGTTTCTGCATCGCGTCGCCGAAAGGGGACTACGGATTCCAGACCGACCGCGCCGGGCGGCATCCTATCGCGTCGCCGGGCGGGGGGAAAGACAGGGGCGACGACGGGAGGTGCGTGACCGTGTCGAAGGATGTCGCCAGGACCTCCCGAGTGTGACGATCCGGGCTGCGGCGAATGCCCTGTTGTCCGGAGACGCCGCGGCGAGGGAGGCTCCGCGCGGGCTGGGGCCACACGGCTGGCTCAGAAGACGCCCCCATGCTGTCACGCGCGCGACCGCGGGAGGTCGACGACGGGATCGATGGGCGGCCGAACGAGCGGACGACGCCCGGGGCAGGGGGATGGCGCGCGTCATGGAGGCGGCCGTGAGTGCGACCCGTCGCACCAGGGGTCGTTGCCCGTGCGCAGGCACTGGCAGATCGCCTTCCTGCACGGCTCAGTGATCTCCACTACGGTGGGGACCACGCCCGTCCCCTGGCGCGAGTGCGAGCCGTCACAATAGGGCAGACGAGCCGAGTGCCCGCAACGGCAGTATGCTTTCTTGCCCGGCGTCTCCTCGACGACGATCGGGCGCTCACCTGGTTTCACCGCTGCCATCAGAAGTCCCTCTCCTGCGCCCGCCCCGCGCCGAGAGCTTCAGCCCGCGCGGACTTCCCGGCTGAGCGCCGGCTACGAATCGCGCACGGCCATCGGGCGCCCCTCTACTTCGCACACTCGCGCGCACACGCCAGCACGGCGTCGTAATTCGGATGATTCGCCACTTCCGGCACGTATTCGGCGTAACGGATGACGCCGCTTGCGTCAACGACAAACACGGCCCGACACTCGATGCGCAGGTCCGGGATCAGCGTGCCGTACGCCTGCCCGAAGCTGGTGGCGCGGTGGTCGCTGAGGACGCGGAAACGCTCCTTGTCGATGCCCTCGGCGCCGCAGAAGCGGGCCTGAGCGGTGGGCAGGTCGCAACTGATGGTGTAGAAGTCCACCCCGCTCATCTGGGCGGCCGCCTCGTTGAACTTCTTGGTCTGCTGTGCGCAGACCGGCGTATCCAGCGACGGCACCACGCTGAAGATGCGGGTCTTGCCGCCGGTCTCGCTGATCCTCACCGTGTCCACCAGCGACTTGCTGAGGACGGCCTCCGGGGCCTTGTCGCCGGGCTTGAGCTGCGGCCCGGCCAGGTTCAGGGGGTTGCCTCTCAGGGTGCAGGTACGGCTCATGGCGTCTCTCCGTGATCGGGTTCGGTTGCTGGCGATTCAACTCGATCGGGTGTGTCCCAGCGACGCCGCCACTCGGCGCCGCCGACCGCGATGGAGACTAATGCCGCCGCGGCGGCGGGTCAACGGTCCCGGTCTATCGGTTTCCGGCCCATTGCCAGGCGTTATCGGCGCTGGTGATCGACGTGCGCGGGCGGGAAACACGCAGCGCCGGCGGAACTGGGCTTGAACTCCATGTGCCGGATGAGCTAGACTGACGCATTCGAGAACCGCAGCGTGCCGCCGATTCCACGGTGCTCGGCCGGCGCGCGCCGGCGGCACGTCGGTGGTTCAGTATCAGTATGAGGAGGAATGTGTCATGCGGAAGTGGTTCAAGGGTCCGTTGGGATGCCTGCTGGCGGCCGTGATGGCCGGTCCGGTCGTCGCGGAGGAGTTGGTCGAAGAGTTCCCCGATCCATTCGGCGGCTATCGCGACCGGTGGCTGTTTCAGAACTCGAACATCAGTAGTTACTATTACGCCACCGGCAACTGTGACGTTAACTACCGTGGCAACAACGCCTGCGGCATCTGGATCGCGGACTGTCAGGAGTGCGGCTGCGGCGTCGGCGGCAACGAAGCGAACATCATCTTCAAGCCGGAATTCGCCGCCTCTATTCAGTACGTCGCGTTCGATCTGTCGTCCTGGAACGCGACCGGGCTGAAGGTCTACGACAAGGACGGCAACGTCGTTCTCGACGTGGTCAACCCGGTGAGGACGATGAACCAGTGCGCCGGCCAACGCTACGAGGCCAACAGCAACAACGGCGTGAGCCGGATCCAGGTGCTGGGGTCGGGCCAGGTCGAGGGCAACAACGCGATGGACAACTTCAAGGTCATCGTCGCCTCAGGATGCGGATATAAGGTGAAGAAGAGCAAGTCCAAGGGCGGCTGCGAGGCGTGTCCGGAAGTGGGCGGCGAGGTGTTCTCCGGCGCCGACTGCGAAGACGTTAAGGACTGCGACAAGAAGTACAAGAAGACGATCGGCTGTCCGGATGGCGGACCCGGCACCTGCAAGATCAAGGGCAAGCGCACCTCGTGCGGCTGATCGGGATACGTCGTAACGGCTGGCGCCGAACGGGGCGCCCGATTACGACGTGACCGCCGTGACACTTGCGATCGGGAGCGGACTCCCGCCTGCGGGCGGAGTCCGCTCTCGTTGTAACCGCAGCCGCCTTGGCCCGGCGCGCGACGCAGTACAGCGGCTGACGCCGACCAGCCCGGGTGGCGCAGTATGGCGTTTGCAATGCGGGTCGCGCGCCACAAACGCCGTGCGATGGCGTTTCAGGAACGCGCTCCTCGTCCTGGCTCACGAGTGGTTCTGCTCCGTCTCTTTCGTCGCCCGCCGGCATTTGCGGCCTTCGTCGGCCCTCCGGGCCGGGTCTCGGGGGGGGTGAGCCTCCCAGGGACTGAAGTCCCGTACGTGTTTAGCGTGCGAAACCACCGAATCGTAGGGGTTTTTCGAGACACACGCCGTGGAAATCGATGCGCCGCTGGATGAAAAACGGCTTGACGGCTCGCAAACGACGATTCTCACGCTAAACACGTACGAAGTCCCTGGCTACGATCGTGCGCCCTCCGGGCGAAGCGCCCGACGAGGGTCGCGCAAGAGGCATGCGCGGTGCGTGGCCACGATGAACCCGAAGAATCCGCGCGGGCGGATCTGCCTGCCGGCAGGCGGGAGCTACGCGGCTCACTTCCAGCGCGTCAGCCCGGGCGAAGAGCGCCGTGCTGCGCGGTCGCGGCGGCGGGTGCGGTCCGTGGCAATGGCGAAGCCGGAGATTCTGCGCAGGCTTCAAGCCCGCGGCTCGCTGCCGGCGCAGGCTTACGTACGGCGCTCCCTGGGCCGACGCCCGTGACTATTGGCTACCGTCCCCCCCGAAACTGCCCGGTGACCTTGGACTTTCGGTTTCGGACCTTTGACCCTTGATCTTCGACCTTCGACCTCCGACCTTCGACCTTTCACCTTCGACCTTGGACCTCCGCCCGTCGCGCGGCCCCTGCACGGTTGCGTCCTACAGAATCCGTTGCAACAGCAGAATGTAGGCGCTGGCCACCAGGAGTTGGAGGCCGGCGAACACGCCGCCGATCTTCACGAACTCCACGAACGTCACCTTCAGCTTGTTCTTTTTGAGGATCGTCACTGCGACCACCGTGCTGGCGGAGCCGATCGGGGTGACGTTGCCGCCCAGGTTGGCGCCGAACACCACTGCCCACCATTGTGCCGCGGGGACCGCCGCGGCGGCTTCCGTCGTGGGGCCGAAGATCCTGGCCAGCATGGCCGCCAGCGGGATGTTGTCCGTCACCGACGAGAATCCGGCCGTCAGCCACATCAACGCGACGTTGCCGCCGCCGGCCGTCAGACCGTCCAGCAGTCGCCCGACGGCGGACAGCACCCCGGCCAGATCCATGACGCCGATGATCGTGAACAGGCCGGTGAAAAAAAACACCAGCGACCATTCGACGTGGTCCAGATCGCGCTCGACGTCGTCCGAGTGCAGCAGCATCATCAGCGCCGCCGCTCCCAGTGCCACCACCTCGATGCCGAAGTCACGCACCAGCGGGATCTGGCCGTGAAACGCGAACAGCAGGATCACGGCGATCACCGCGACGATCGAGTTGCGGAAGAACTTCCGATCATTGACCGTCTCCCACTCATCGAAGGCATTCACGAGTGTCAGGTTCCGTGTCCGCGCCTGTGTGTCCGCCAGCGGCGCCACCGCCTTGCCGAACATCCTGCGGGCGGCCAGCATGGTCACGGCGGTGGCGACCACGACGTAGGGCACGGTCACGATGACGAACTGCGCGTAGGAGATGCCCGCCGCCTTGCCGATGATGATGTTGGGCAGCGAACTGATCAGCGTCAGCAGCCCTCCGACGTTGGTCATGATGCCTTCGGTGATCAGAAAGGGCTTTGGATACAGCTCCAGCTTGCGGCACGCGACGATGGTCAGCGAGCCGATGATGATCATGGCGGTGATGTTGTCGAGAAACGCGCTGAACACCGCGGTCAGGATCGACAGCAGCACCAGCAGGCGGAAGGGATCGCCGCGGCTGGCCTTGAGCACCTTGACGCTGACCCAGGTGAACGCCCCGCTGCGGGCGGCGATCTCGACGAACACGGTCGCCCCGATGACGATGCCGATGACTTCCCACTCGATCATGCGGACGTAGACGGGCAGGTGATGTCCTTCTTCGCGCGGAAAGTACCCCCAGATCTGTCCCAGCAGCAGGCATACGCCGCCCGCCAGCATGACCAGTACGGTCTTGTGGACCTTCTCGGTGGCGAGCAGGACGAGGGTCGCGACGAGGATCCCGCCGGCGATCCAGGTCTGGGCGGGGGTGGCGTGCGCCGCCGTCTCGGACGATGCGAGCAGGTCTAAGCCGCTTACAGTCATAGGTCGAAACCTGAGAATAGTGAATGTCGAATAGCGAATAACGAATTAAGAGAAAACCGCGCCTGCTTGTTCTTCAATTCGTTATTCGCCAGTCGTTATTCGACATTAAAGCGCCAGTACCGCCACATCCCGCACTTCGTGCATCAACTGATAGTCGGAAGCCGACACGCGGCTGACGCCGCCTTCGTGACAGCCGATTACCAGCAGGCCGTAGGGGTTCGCCCGAAGCTCCGCTTTCACCTGTTCGACAACCGATCCGGTCGCCAGCCTGTATTGCACGTCGTAGGGCGACGCACGGCTGGCCGCGACGACGGCCTTCAAGTATCGCTCCCCACGGCGGGCGAGCCGTTCCAGCAGGGCGGCGCGGTCTTCGTCGTCCGCGTCCGGCGTCAGTTGCAGCGCCTCGCGCACGCCGGCGAGGTCGCTTTCGTCGATCGTGTGCAGGAGCAGCACGTGGCCGCCGTCCTCGACGAGCGAGAACGAGTATTCAGAATTGCGCGTCTGGCGGAAGTTGCCGCTGAGGCTGTGCAGGATGCGCCGAAAGACGGCGGACGGGTCCTCGACCGGCCGGCGGATCAGCAGGATCGGCGGGGGGGCGGCCTCGACCACCGGGTCAAGGTCGACCACGCGGCGGGCGTCGTCCGGTGGTTCGGGGAGGATCACCAATTGCAGCCCGCGCTCGATGCTGATCTGCCCGACCAGTTCTTCCGTTGAGCCAAAGCCACGCGGATGCACGTCGCAGCCCGCGCCGCGGGCCGCCTCGAGGGTGGCGCTCCTGGCCGCCGACGCCGACCAGTACGCCCGGATCTGCGTCTGAAACCGGCGACGCAGATAGGCCGCCACCGCCAGCGCGGACGCATCCAGCGAATCGCCCTTCAGCGCCACCGCCGCCCGGGCGAGCCGGAGTTCGCGGATATCGAGCACGGGGATCGAGGCCCGCTCGAAGATGGCTTGGAACTCATCGATCGACTTGTCGCGCATCCCGCCGCTATCCTCGGACTCCACGAGCCGTGCAGGGTAGTCCGGAGACCGCGCCGTGCAAGGTCGTTGGAAACCGAACGGCCCGCGCCGGTACATGACAGGATCGGCATGAGCCCAATGAGAGCCGCGGCCCATTGTGGTGCAGGCTTCCAGCCTGCCCGCCTCTTCGCCCGAAGAGCGTACGAAAGTAGCCAGGGACTTCAGTCCCTGGAAGTACGCCACCCCCCCCCCCAGACTCTACCGCCCGGAGGGCGCACGAACGTAGCCAGGGACTTCAGTCCTTGGAAGAACGTCTCCCCCCCAGACTCTGCCGCCCGGAGGGCGCACGAATGTAGCCAGGGACTTCAGTCCCTGGAAGTACGCCCCCCCCCTGACTCTTCCGCCCGGAGGGCGGACGGACGTTCGTTCAGGCGCTGCGATTGCTCGATAGCGTACCCGCCAGTTCAAGCCTGGCCATGCGACACCAACGCCTTCCGATAGCCTCTCGGGAGGCTCCACCTGTGCCGGCTCACGAGTAGTGCGGCTCATCCTCTTTGCTCGTCACGCGTCGTCTCGGTGCTTCGTCGGCCCTCCGGTCCGGGTCTCCGGGGGGGGGCGATTACCAGGGACTGAAGTCCCTGGCTACGATCGTGCGCCCTACGGGCGAAGAGCGGTGCGTGACACCTCCGGCGGGCACGGCTTCAGTGTGGCACCGGCTTCCAGCCGGTGTGCTGGGCCCGCCTGCCGGCGGGCAGGCGATCCAGGCCGTGCAAGCTGCCGCCTGCGCCGCGGTTCCCGGCAAGATGCCGGTGCCACACTCACAGCGGACCGACTTCGCAGGCCCGCTGATTCTCTCATGCACCCGCGAGGTGTACCTCGTTGCAGGACTACCGCAGGTCCAGCCGCCGCAGGCCGGCGTCCACCAGGCTCGCTGCCAGGATCACGCCGCCCAGCACCACCTTCTGCCAGAAGTGCTCGACGTGGAGCAGGTTCAGGCTGTTGTTCAGTACGCCGATGATCAGCGCCCCGACCAGCGTGTCGGGCACGCTGCCGCGGCCGCCGAAGAGGCTCGTCCCCCCGACCACCACGGCTGCGATGACGTTCAGTTCCCACATCTCGCCGACCTTGGGGTCGCCGGCCATCAGCTTGCCCAGGTGCAGCACGCCCGCCAGCCCGGCCAGCGCACCGGTGATGACGTAGACCGCCAGCTTGGTCCGCCGCACCGCGATGCCCGCCAGCCGGGCGGCCTCCTCGTTACTGCCCACCGCGATCACCCCGCGGCCGAAGACCGTCCGCGACAGCAGCACCGTGGCGGCGGCGCAGACGATGAGCATGATCAGCACCGGTACGGGGATCAGCCGGCCCAGAGCGCTCTCGAGCACGAACCCGCGACCCAGCCATCGCAATTGCTCCGGCAATTCGTAGACCGGTTGGCCGTTGCAGAGAATGAACGCGAACCCGCGGGCCACCAGCATGGCCGCCAGCGTCACGATGAAGGGCGGGATACAGAAGCGCGCCACGATCGCCCCCGACGCCGCTCCGATGCCCCCCCCGGCGAGGATGCCGCAGGCCATCCCGGCCGCGATCGCCAGCGCCGGGGCCGCGTCCGCCATCGCCCGCATCACCACGGCTGCGACGACGCCCGTGAATGCGACCAGCGATCCGACCGACAGGTCGATCCCGCCGGTGACGATGACCAGCGTCATGCCGAACGCGATCAGCGCCTCGAACGACACCTGCCGCAGGACGTTGATAAGATTGTCCAGCCCGGCGAACTGGCCGTGCGTCACCACGGTCGAGGCGATGACCAGCGCCGCCAGGATGACCGGCATCCGCAGCGCCACCAGCCAGCGGACCCAGGGCTTGACCCGGCGTGTCCGATGTTCGCCGGTATCACGCGGCGAACATGTTTGTCGCGCATCGGTCATGTGGAACATTCAAGACAGTTCGCAGCGACCCAGGGGCTGAGGCCCCTGGCTATTGACTGCCGCCCCTCCCGGGCTGGCTGTCACTCTATTGATCGAAGTTCGCCATTCGCCATTCGCCATTGGACATTCGCCATTCGACATTCTCATAATTCGTTATTCGCTATTCGCCATTCGTTATTCCCACCGCCAGCCTCATAATCGCCTCCTGGCTCACGTTGCGATTCCTGTTGTCAAGAATCCCGACGAGCCGCCCCTCGCACATCACGCCGATCCGATCCGCCATGCCGATCACTTCGGGCAGTTCTGAGGAGATCATCATCACGGCCGCGCCGCTTTCGGCGATGCGGTTGAGCTTCTCGTAGATTTCGACCTTCGCTCCCACGTCCACGCCGCGGGTCGGTTCATCGAGGATGACGACACGGTACGGCCGCGCCAGCCAGCGAGCCAGCATGGCCTTCTGCTGGTTCCCGCCGGAGAGCGTGGCGGCCCGCACTTCGGTGCTTGCTGCCTTGACGCCGTGCCGGGTCATCAGCTCTCCCGCCAGCCGTCGCTCGCGGCCCGGCAGCAGCAGCCCCCACATCGCCGCGTCCTCGCGATGAGCGAGCGTGATGTTCTCCCGCAGGGGCCGTTCGAGCAGCAGCCCTTCGCGCTTGCGGTCCTCCGGCAGCATGGCCACGCCCGCCCGCATCGCCTCCCGCGGCGTGCGGAAACAACGCCGCCCGGATCGAACGTGGTCACCCAGCGAGCCGCGGGGCTCCTGCCTGCCGGCAGGCAGGTCAGCCGGCGCGGACTCCGCCAGCGAGCCGCGGGCTTCAGCCCGCGCGGAGCCGCAACCGCCGGACGTGGCTTGTTTATTTGCAGCGTGTCCAACGGACGAATCGGCCGGACGCGGGTCGAGCGTGGAATCATCGCCGACGACGGCGGGAAGCACGCTTTGTGCGTTCGTGGCGTCGTTTACCGACGAAACTCCGCGCGGGCTGAAACCCGTGGCTCGCTGCAGAGTGCGGCGCAGGGAGTTCGCTGGGCGCGTTGGAGGGGCGACGCGGCTTCCTTCGGCCATTCTGTCCCCTCCCACGATCACCTCGCCCGCCGTAACCGGCGCCGCGCCGAAAACCGCCTTGGCGACGCTGCTGCGACCTGATCCGACCAGCCCGGTCAGCGCGAACACCTCGCCGGCGCGGATGTCGAAGGAGACGTTGCGGAACGGTCCGCCGGTCAGGCGCCGCACCGAGAGTGCCACGTCGCTGCGGTTCTCGTCGCAGTCGCGCCGCGGAAACTCCTGCTCCAGCGGCCGGCCGACCGTCTCGGTAATCAGCGTGTTGCGGTCGACCTCCGTGATCGGCCGCGTCGAGATGTGCCGCCCGTCGCGCAGCACGGTGACGAAATCCGCCAACTCGAAGATCTCGTCGAGGCGATGCGAGATGTAGACGATGCTCACGCCGCGGGCGGCCAGATCCCGCACGAGCCGGAACAGCGCGTCGAGTTCGCGCGGCGTCAGCACGGCCGAGGGTTCATCCAGCACGAGCACCCGCGCATCCAGCGAGAGCGCCTTGCCGATCTCGACCATCTGCTGCTGCGCGACGCTCAACGAGGCGACGGTCGCCCGCACGGGCACGTCCACCGCCAGCTCTGCGAAGATGCGCGCGGCTTGGGCGTGCAACGTGCGATAGCGGATCAGCCCGCTCCACCGCCGCCGCGGCCAGCGGCCCAGGGAGACGTTCTCGCTGACCGTCAGGTCGCCGGCCAGGTTGAATTCCTGGTAAACGATGGCGACGCCCAGTTGCTGCGCGTGTCGGGCGTCGCGGATAGCGACCGGCTCGCCGTCGAGCAGGATCGTCCCGGCGTCCTGCGGGTGTGCCCCGGCCAGGATCTTCACCAGCGTGCTCTTGCCCGCTCCGTTTTCACCTACCAGTGCGTGAACGCACCCGGGGCGCACGTCGAAGCTGACCGCGTCGAGCGCCAGCACGCCGGGAAAGCGCTTGCCGACCTGGTCGAACCGGACTCGCGGGGCGGGTGCGACGGATGAGTTCGCCGACATGGCGGCAGTATACCCGCAGCCCGGCCATTCAGGGCGGGCGGGGGATCGAGTAAGGCGCCGACGGGTCTGCTGCGGCGATTGGGGGGGGCAACGCCCGATCCGATTGTCAGCACGGCAATGTTCGCGCGGACCGCCCGGCGTGAATGCCTCGTTGTACTACACATCTCCGCCCCGCTCGTGGTAGAGTGGGGGCGGATTGACGGGTCCACGGATGGTCCCGACGGTTGGGAGTTGAGTCA
>QZJT01000065.1 GCA_003597935.1 Phycisphaerales bacterium
CGAGCGAGGTGAAGCTGGATGAGGCGCTGGTGTACGGCCGCGGCCCGCGGGTGGTCGCGGGTGAAGGACTCCAGCGCCCGGCGTGCGTCGTCCGCGCGGCCCGCCTGTTCCAGCGCGTCGGCCAGATAGGCCACGATGGCGGGATCGTCCGGCGCCGCCTGCCGGCGCCGTTGCAGTTCCAGCACGAGTTCTTCCTGGCCCGGACCGCGACGATAGGCCTCGACGAGCGTGTCGACCGTCTCGTCGGTCAATGTCTGAATGGCGCGGGCCGCCGCCAGCGCCTCCGCGTTCCGGCCCGCCTTCAGCAGCAGCCGCGCCCGCCACTGCTGACGTTCGTCCGTCGATCCGAGTCGGTCGATGATCCGCTGCACCTCCCCCGCGGCCAGGCCGTAGTCGCCCAGGCGCTCCAGCAGGTGCGCCCTCGGTTCCGCTGCGATGCCGCCGTGCAGTTGCGTGAGCGTCGTGAACTCCGTCGAGGCAGCGGCGGCGTCGACGCGCGCGGCCCACTGCTCGAACCGGGCGTAGACGTCCAGGGCCGCCGTCAGGTATTCCCGCTCCGCCAGTGCCCGCGCCAGGTGGAAATAGACCAACGCCGGCAGGGCCGGATCCTGCTCGAAGCTGGAACAGGCCGCGGCCGTGCGCAGCGACGTGATGACATCGTCAACCCGCCCTTCGCCCGCCGCGACGCGGCCGAGCACGTAATACGACAATGCCGAATCCGGATCGGCCGCCACTGCCGCCTCGGCCGAACTCTGTGCCCGCCGGCGGTTGTCTGAAGTCCAGTACAGCCGCGCCAGCGCTTCCAGCAGCGCGGGATGGTTCGGATCGTAACGCAGCCCGCGCTCCAGCTCGATCGCGGCCTCGGTGAAGCGCTGCTGCCGCTCCAAATCGGCGCCCAGGTCCAGTTGACGCTGCCCGCGCTGCGAGAGCGGTCGCACGGCCTGCGGCGGCGCTGGGCGTTCGATGCGCGGTTCCAAGTCCGCCAACGCCACCCGCGCCTGAGGTGGGAGGGGTACGTCCGGCGCGTGGACCTCGAGCGCTGCGGCCGGCCCGGCCGGCGACCGCGGTGGCGACTTACAGCCGCTGCCGATCAGAAACGGGATCGACGAAGCGATGGTGACCAAGCGCTGTTTGATCCGCGTGTAAGGGTGCATGGCAGTCCTTGCAAGTGATGTCGCGCCGTAGCCGGCAGGAAGCCGAAGGCCCGTCGGTACACGCCGGCCGGTTCACGACGAACCTCTGGAACGACGGTTCCTGGCCTTCGCCTCGGCCGGCTGCGTGCCGTCGGCGGCCTTCCTGTTTTCAGGAGGCGCTTTGCTCTTCGTCGCGGCCTGGCGCGTTCGGCCCGGGCCGGCTGCCGTCCTGGAGGTGATCGCGGCCGCGGAGCGGACTTTTTCGCTCCGGCCGCGCCGCCGCGCGGCCGGCGCGGCGGCCGCCTTGTGGTCGGCGTGCGCGGCGTGCTCGAGCGTATGGCAAAACGCCTGTGCGTCGGAGGCGGAGATCGCCCGCTCCAGAAAGCCCTGGATTTCTCCGCGCGTCGCATCCGGATCGACCAGATCCCGCTCGCGCAACAGGGCCCAGGCGGCGTCGTCGACCGGGATCGCGTGCCCGCCCAGGCTGCGCAGGATCACCGAGGCGACGGTGTATTCATCCACGCCGTCGATGGTCGCCAGGAACTGGCGGGCCTCTTTGATCTTCATCGACTTGAGGCGGTCAAGGCTCATGCGGTTTTCCCGCTCGAACACGTCGTTGAGCGCCTGGCGCAATTCCGCACACCGCTGCCCCGCGTGGGGCAGGCGGTTTCCGAGCATGCCGGCCAGGTCTTCGGGCGAGCAGACGCGGGCCTCGTTATAGTTGACGAACGTCTCCAGCAGACGATCGAGGCATCGCTTGCCCGCCGGGTAGCCCGCCTCCCGCCCCAGGATGGAGGCGGCCAGGGCATCGAGCGGATCGGCCGGAGGCGCCGGAGGCGGCTTCAGCAGCCGGGCGAAGTGCTTCTTGACGCGCTTGGAATAGAGCGTGCCGTTCTTCATGGCGCCGATTCGTCCACAGGATGGGTGGGCGCGGCCTCGTCCACGTCGGGGGGGGCGTCGCCCGGCCGGGCCTCTTCCGCGGATTCGGCCTGGTTGCGCTCGATCAGGTCGAGCGTCTGTCGAACGCCGCGCACCCGCGCATCGATCTGGATGCGCAGCTCCGGCGTGTGCCGCAGGCGGACGTTGCGCCCCACCAGCCGTTGCAGGTGGCCGCGGGCGTGCAGCAGGGCTTGCAGCGTCCGCCGCTCGGTCGTCTCCGGGCCGTGTACGCTGATGAACACGGTGGCGACCTGGAGGTCCGAACTCATGCGGACGCGCGTCACCGTCGTCAGCGGAGCGATGCGCGGATCGTTCAGGCCGCGGGTGATCGCTTCCGAGAGAATCTCGCGAATGGCGCTGGCTACTTTTTCCGGGCGAAACGGTCGCATCAGCAAGTCGTTCCAATCATCGTCATCCGAGACGGGTCACCTGCGCATCCCTGGTCACGGCAACGGTGTTCCTTCATTCAGCCTTCGACCTTCGACCCTACAACCTGCAACCTTCAACCTTCCAACCTTCCAACCCCGACCTATCCGCCGTCGCCCTCCTCGATCACCGGCGCCGCGAACATGCCGTCCTCCAGCCCGATCTTGAACAGCCGCGTCCGCGTCACGTTGGTCAGCGGGTCTTTGGTGCGGTAGGGCATCACGCCGATCCGCTTCAGCAGGTCCAGGACGTGCATGCGATCCGCGGCCGGCACGGCGTAGTACTGGAGTTCTCCCCGAACGTAGTCCTCGTCGAAGCTGTATTGCGTCGGGATCTGCGCGACCTTGGCCGTCAGGGCCTGCGCGGTAATGTCCGCCGGAATGAACAGCACCCGCACCGCGGTCCAGCGGTCCTGGCGCACGCGCACGTTCTGGAACTGGCGGACCACGTACAACTGATCGTCGGTCTCTGCGACCATGACGCGGTCGGCGCCGTCCTTGAGGAAGTACTCGCCGGCCAGATCGTCGCGGCACTTGCGGCCGTCGCCCGCCCGCGAGGACGCGGCGGGGGCGTTCTCGAGCTGGCGGCGGAACTCCGAATATCCTTCGTAGTGCGTCAGGTTGGGCGAGTTCCAGGGAAAGGCGACTTCCACCACATAGACGTCTTCCGGCACGGCGACCTGGGCGTCCGTCTGGACGCGCTGGCACCCGCGGACGTCCGCCACCCGCCCGCTCTTGTCGACCGCCTGGGCCGCCACGTAGTAGGCGGAGGCGTTGGGCGGAAACGACGCCAGGTACAGCCCCCCCCGGCCGGTCTCCAGCCCGATCAGGCCGTGGGGGTTGCCCGGCGCCGGGCGCTGCGGCCGCTGGGGCGCCTCCGGCTCGCCGCCCTCGGCGCCGGACCCGCGGGCGCTGCGCTTGGCGGGGGCGGTGAAGTAGGGGACGATCAGTTCCTTGGAGACGATGAAGATCACGCCCAGCAGGGCGGCGGCGTAGACGAACTTCATCGCCAGCCCCATGGGCGAATCGTCGCCGCGGGGCAGCTTCGCGAAGGGCGCGGCCCGCCGCCCGCGGCGGCGCCGGGGGGGGGCCGCCGACGCCGACGCTTCCTCGACCTCGTGGAACAGGAAGTCCAGGTCGTCCGGGTTCTGTCCCGGCACCGGCGTGTCCTGCCCGCAGTAGGAGCACTTGACCTTCTTGCCCGCGTCCTCGTCCCGCGCCCGCACGGTATGCCCGCATTCTGCCTTGAACTCGATCATGGCTCGTACCGGGTCCCAACCTTGTCGCCCGGCTGACGCCGGGCTGGCGTACGCTCGGCTCGGCCCGCGGCCGGCGGCTATTCGAGCGTGCGTGCCACCTTGACCACCTCGAACGTCTCGATCACGTCGCCCACGTGGATATCCGAGAAGTCCGCCAGCATGATGCCGCACTCCAGGCCGGCGCGCACCTCCTTGACGTCGTCCTTGAAGTGCCGCAGCGACGCGATCGGCGTGCGCGTCCGGATCACCACGCCGTCGCGCAGGACCTTGGCGAAGTGGTTGCGCTGAATGGGGCCTTCGCGGACGAAGCAACCGGCCACCTTGCCGACCTTCGAGACCTTGAACACCTCGCGCACCTCGGCCGTCCCGCGCGCCTCGATCCGCTCCTCCGGCGCCAGCAGGCCCTCCAGGGCCTTGCGGATGTCGTTGACCACGTCGTAGACGACCAGGTAATTCCGCACGTCCACGCCGTGCTCCTCCGCCACCCGCCGGCTGCCCGTGCCCGCCTGCACCCGGAAGCCGATGATGATCGCCTTCGACGCCGCCGCCAGCAGCACGTCGCTGTCGGTAACGGCGCCCACGCCCGCGTGGCGGATCACCAGCCGCACCTGGTCCGACGGCAGTTCGTCCAGCATGTGCCGCAGCGCATCCACGCTGCCCTGCACGTCGGCCTTGATAATGACGTTCAGCTCGGGGATCTCGCCGGCGTCGCGGTGCTTGAGCATCTCCTCCAGCGACATGATCTTCTGCGTGCCGCTGCGCGACTCGGTCAGGCGGGCCGCCTTCACCTCGCTGGCGATCAGGCTGGCGCGCTGGAGGCTGTCCACCTGGTAGAAGCGGTCGCCGGCCTGCGGCACGTCGCTGAGGCCCCAGATCTCCACCGGGATGGCCGGCCCGGCTTCCTTGATCCGCTTGCCGCGGTCGTCCAGCAGCGCCCGCACCTTGCCGCAGGCGTTGCCGCACACCACCACGTCGCCGACCCGCAGCGTCCCCTCCTGCACGATGGCGCTGGCGACCGAGCCGACGCCCTGCTTGGTCTCCGCTTCGATCACGATGCCCCGCGCCGCCACCGTCGGGTCCGCCTTCAACTCCAGCAGCTCGCTGAGCGTCGTCAGCGTCTCCAGCAGCGCGTCGACCCCTTCGCCGGTGACGGCGGACGTCGGGATCACTTCGGTGTGCCCCCCCCACGCCGCCGGCGCCAGGTCGTGCTCGGCGAGTTGGCCGTAAATCCTCATCTCGTTCTCGCGGCCCAGATCGATTTTGTTGAGCGCCACTACGATCGGGGTATTGGCCGCCTTGGCGTGGTTCATCGCCTCGACCGTCTGCGGCATCACCCCGTCGTCGGCCGCTACCACCAGCACCACCACGTCGGTCAGATGCGCCCCGCGGGCCCGCATGGCCGTGAACGCCTCATGCCCCGGCGTGTCGAGGAACGTGACGGCGACGTCGCCGCGCCGGTAATGATACGAACTGATGTGCTGGGTGATGCCGCCGTCCTCGCCGGCCACGACCCGCGTCTTGCGGATGTAATCCAGCAGGCTCGTCTTGCCGTGGTCGACGTGGCCCATCATGGTGACGATCGGAGGCCGCGGGCGTTCGTCGGCGCGCTGGCGGTTGGCGAACTCGTCCTCCACCAGGTCGAGGGCGGTCTTGGCCGGGACGACTTCCAGCTCGATGCCGAACTCCAGGGCGAGCAACTGCGCAATCTCCGGCGCTAGCGTGGTGTTGATGTTCGCCAGCATGTCGTGCTCGCGCCGCAGCGACGCGTAAACGCGGATCTGGTTGATCCCGGTGGCGTTGCAGAACTCGCGCACCGTGATCGGTTCGCTGACGGTGGCAGTGGTCTTGGGCGCGGCCGGGGCGGACACGCCGCCCGAATCCGACCGGCGACGATGGATCCGCCGCCCGGTCGCCCCGCGCAGCCGGGCGCGCCGCTCCGCCAGGTCCTGATCGCGCCATTCCAGCAGCTTTTCGGTGGATTCCGTGTCGTGCAGCACGATGCGTCGGCCGCGCGGGCGCTTGGACGCATCGTCTTTGCCGGGTTTTCGGACGGTCTCGCGGTGCGGCTCGGTGGTGACGCTTGGAGCCGGGCCGCCGCCCGGGTGTGAACGTGGGCGGAGGCGCGCCGCGTCGTAGTCCGGGGCCTCGTAGCGGACGACGCGCGGGCCCGAAATCCGGGCGGGGACGGGGATGTTCTGCGGGCCTGCCGGTTTGATCGGCGGCGGCTCCGGCGCATCCGGCGCGGGCTGGGGCGCCTCTGCGGCCACGGCGGTGGACTCGGCGGGTTCCGGGCGCGGCGGCTCAGCGACGTCGGGCTGCCCGCCGTCTTCATCCATCGTTATCTGCGGGGGCGCCTCCGTTGTCGCCACGGCGGGCGCGGGCGCGCCGGCCGGCGCGGCTTCCTGGACGGGCGCCGGAGCGGGCTCGCGAGCGGCTTCGCTGACCGGCGGCGGAGGCGCGGCCTCCGTGGAAGCCGGGATCTCCTCGATCGGTTCGTCTACTACCGCGGTAGATGTCGCCTGGGCGAGGGCGGCGCCGATGGCGTCCGCCTCGTCGCCCACGGGGGACGGCTCATCCTCGGCCCGCGCCACGCGGACCTTGTCCAGATCGATGCGTTCCGCCGTCTCGACCGCGGTGGAGTGTGTGCCCTCGCTGAACCACTCGCGAATGGTCGCCTCCAGGCCCGCCCCCAGCGCGGACATGTGGTTCTTGACGACGTCCCCCAGCCCCTCCGCGCGGCATTTCTCGAGGACGATCTTGCTGCTGACGTTCAGCTCCTTCGCCAGGATGTGAACACGCATCTTTTCCGCCAAAGCCAGTCTCCAAACGCCTGCGGGCATTGAGCGGGATTCTCGCTCCGCTCCATTCCGGCGGTCCGCCGTGAACCCGACCCGGACCGCACTGATGTAGAAATCGTCAGGTCTGCGGCAACTCCTACTCGTCCGATGCCGGCGACTCTTCCGTCGCCAGGCTTTCCGCGTCGATCTGCGCCGCCGCTTCCAGATCGGCGACGTCGGCGGTCGCATCCATAGTGGTAACGACGGCGTCCGTATCCTCGGCGCCGCGGTTCAGATAGCCCGGCGGCAGTTCCTCTCCGATCGTCTCGGTCACCGCCAGGGTTTCGTCGCCGCCCTCACCCTGGTCACCCGGCCCTGCCTCAGTTCCGGGGACCCCCTCGGTTTCCGCCGCGGCCTGCTCGCGTTCGGCCGCTTTCCGCGCGGCTTCTTCCTCGGCCAGGCGCGCCGCCTCGCGGGCGGCGACCTCGATGATCGTGTTGGCCAGTTCTACGGGGACTTCCAGTTCGCTGATCAGCGGCTCGACGCCCACCGCCGGCAGGTCGGCCAGCGAGATGATGCCGATGGCCAGCATCTTCTCCAGCAGCACGTCGTCGACGCCCTCGATCGGCTTGAGCGCCCGCTGCATGTCATCGACCCCCTTGTCGTAGTCCGCGGGCGTGCGGATGTCGATCTCCCATCCGGTCAGGCGGGCGGCCAGCCGCACGTTCTGCCCGCGCTTGCCGATTGCCAGCGAGAGCTGATCGTCCGCCACCACCACCGTCGCCCGCCCCAGCTCGAACGACAGGAACACTTCCTTGATCTCCGCCGGCTTCAGCGCGTTGGTGATGAGGATCTGTGACGACTCGTTCCACCGTACGATGTCGATCTTCTCCCCGTTGAGTTCCTCGACGATGTTGCGGATGCGGCTGCCGCGCACGCCGACGCACGCGCCCACGGCGTCCACCTTGGTGTCGATCGAGGAGACGGCCACCTTGGTGCGATAGCCCGGCTCCCGCGCCAGCGCCCGGATCTCGATGATGCGTTCCCCGACTTCCGGCACTTCCAGCTCGAACAGGCGGCGGATGTAGTCCGGGTGCGAGCGGGTGAGCACGATGCGGACCTGGCTTTGCGCCTCCCGCACGTCCAGGATCATCGCGCGGACGCGGTCGCCCGGGTGGTAGGTCTCGCCCGGCAGTTGCTCGCCGCGCGGCAGCACGCCCTCGCTGCGTCCGAGGTTGACGATGGCCAGACCCCCGTCATAGCGCGTCACCGTCCCGGTCACGACGGTTCCGACCTTCTGCGAATACTCCTCGAAGATGGAGCTGCGTTCGTCCTCGCGCAGTTTCTGGATCATGACCTGCTTGGCCGTCTGGGCGGCGATGCGGCCCAGATCGGTCATGTCGATCGGATACCCGTCCGCGGACGCTTCGATCTTGCCGGTGAAGCGATCGATCGAGATGGCGATGTCCTCCGCTTCGGCGAACGTCTTGCGGGCCGCCGAGACCATGGCGGCCTCCAGGTCCAGAAAGATGTTCTCCTTCTCGATGTTCTTGTCGCGACTGATCGCGTCCACGATGCGTATCAATTCCGAGTTCATGCGTACGATCCCTGCACGGCCTCCACCGGCCATCCGCCGCCCGGGTCGGCGCCGCTCGGGCGGCGCCGGCTCCATCCGGCGTCATCTCCCCGCCGCGCCCGGTGCGTGCGGGCGCAAAAAAAGTGGGCGCGAAACCGCGAACCCACCAAACGCGAGGCAGACGATCCCAGGCTTTCCCTGGCCTATCGCATGGCGGCGGTCTCCGCAAAAAAGCCGATCGGCGCGCACGGCGCACCACACCCGTGCATGAACCCGCTAGGCCGCACCGGTTTCGACTCCGCTATTCCTGAGTCCGCTTCCTGCCATCGCACTCACGCTCGACGGGAGTATTTCCGGGCCTGAAACCGCGGCGGGCAGATCCCCCGCCCCGCGCGGGAAAACCCTTTCCCGCCAACTCGAGTCACAGGCTAGCGGGCATTATAAAACCACCCGCGCGGGTGTCAATCGCCGGCGGCGGATCCCAACGGCCCGGTAAAAGTCGGCCTGGTTCGACGGACGTCAGCCGGTGCGGCGACACTGATCCCGCTGTGTACAATATCGGACGGCTTGCGACCATATTCGAGTCAGATTCCGGCTGATTAAAGTGTTGGGCGAATTATGTCATTGTTGATGATATCTGCCCGCGTATTCGCGCTTGGAGCCGCGTTCGTCGCCATACGGGGCGTTGCCTCCGGCGGTGCCTTTGCCCAGAATACCGAAACTACCCAAACCGTACAATCGGACGATACCGTCGCCGCGCTCATGCGTTCCTGGCTGATGGAGGAGGATGCGGCCGTTCGCACACGGACGCTCTCCGAGATCGCCACGGCCGTTGAGGGCGACGTGGATCGTGCCGCCCGTGTGCTGGCGTGCGTCTCGATCTGGGATCCGGTGGAGGAGGCCCGCGGAGAGCTGGCCGTGCCGGACGCGGGAGTGCGCGTCCTGTGTGCACTGCCCGCGGACTACGATCCGACCGCCGGCCCGTTCCCATTGGTGATCTGCCTGCCGCCGGCGCGGGCCGCGCCGGCCTCGTTTCTCGACACGGTGGCAAGCCGGCTCGCGACGAACGGCGGCGGGGCGGCGATCTGGATCGCCGTGGGCGGACAGGCGGACGGCATGTTCCCGGCCGATCCCGCCAAAGCGGGGACGTTCGCGCTCATCCTGCGGGAAGCAATGTCGGCGTTTCACATTGACGCCGCGGCCGTGTACCTGGTGGGAAGCGGCGAGGGCGCCGATGCCGCGTTCAGCCTGGCGCTGGCCTACCCGGACAGCTTCGCGGGGCTGGGGGCAATCGGCGGCTATGCCCGCGTGCCGCTGCCGGAATACGCATATTCGCTGCTCTCGGAGAATCTGGGGTCCCTCGCCATCGCTTCGGCCTGGTGGCTGGCCGACGCGGACGATCCGGGTGCGATCGCGGACCTGACGCGGCGCGATCTGTTCATCGCGGCCCACAATCGGGCGCTGCGGTCGCTGGCCGCGACCGCGTTGCCGCGCTTCGACGGGGCGGAGGTGAACGCGGCGCCGGCCGCGTGGAACCACGTGGCGGGGGCGCTGCGGCGCTGGCTCGTTACCCCCCCCCCGAAGGCCGACCCGCGCACCGCGCGTGGATGGATCCGGTTCCCGCAGCACGGGCGCATCGGCTGGCTGGAGGCGGAAGCGATCGACGAGCCGATCTGGACGTCGCAGCAGTTGACGGTGGCGGTCGGCGATCCGGGGGGGGGAGACGCCTTCGTGCGCGGCGTGCTGGAGGGGAGGCTGGCACACCTGGCCGGGCGCATCGACGGACAAGAGATCACCATCGACGCCCACCGTTGTCTGCGCGTCGGTATCCTCCTGCGCCGGGGACTGATCGACTTCACCCGGCCGATCCGCGTGACCTGCAACGGCATCCTCCGTTACGACGGGCCGGTCGAGCGCCGGCTGACGACGATGATGGAGACGGCCCGCCGCGATCTCGACTTTTCCAACCCCGCGTGGGCGCGATTGTCCTTCCGGATGGACGGGCCGGCGCTGCAGCGGGACTGATGAACGGGTCTTTCATGCCGGTGCGCTGCCGGCGCCGGATGGCCCGGGGCGAAACTTTTCGTCGACGGCAAACGTGGTCGCGAAGGAGACTCCGCGCGGGCTGAAGCCACGCGGCTCGCTTTCCTGCCCTGCCGGTCGCGTCATGCACACGGATGTGCAGCCTCAGTCGGCCAGGAACACGATGATCCCTTCGGCAATCGCTGCGGCGATGGTCCGCTGGTAGTGCGGGTCGTTGAGATTGCGGGCATCGTCGGCGTTGGTCAGATACCCGCACTCGACCAGCACGGCCGGCCTCTTGTGGCCCACCAGGACGCGAAACTCGGCGCGGGCCGTGCCGCGACACTTGATGGAGGCCAGCCGGAAGGTCGAGACGATGGCGTCGGCCGCGCGGCGGCTGGCGGCGTCGCCGTCGGGGCGGATGTAGAGCGTGGCGCCGGATGCGTCGGCGTTTTCCGCTGCATCGGCGTGGATCGAGACGAAGAGGCCGGCCTGATGACGACGGGCCAGGGCCGCACGGTCGTCCAGTTCGACAAAAACATCCGAATCACGGGACAGAACGACCCGTACGCCCTGCGATTCAAGCAGAGTCGCGACCTGCGCGCTGATCGCCAGCGTGATGTCTTTTTCCGGCGCGGTGGGCGCGACCCCACCCAGTGTGCCCGGGTCGTTGCCGCCGTGGCCGGCGTCGATAACCACCACCCTGGCATCCTCCGGAGCGCCGTCATCCGGCTCGTCGTCACAGCCGTCCCGGACCAGCAGCAGCCCCACCACGCAGAACGCGAGGACAAGCCGGTGCAGTCCGTGGAGCGCCAGATGGGTCATCGGGGGATCTCGGAACGGTCCGGCTGAGCCGACGGGATCTTACGAACGCCACTTCGCGTGGATCGTTGTGTATATAAAGGCGCAGGGGAGCGTGCGCCATTGTCGTCGCGTCGGCCCGACGGGGGGCAGGTTGCCCGATCGGGGGCCGAAATGCAAGCGGAGAGTGGCCCCGGTTTGCAGCCGGCGTGCTCCCGCCCGGCATGAATGCCGGGGCTCTGGGTGTGGCGCCGGTTTTTCACTCGCCCCGGCGAGGTCGAACGCGGGAACCCGCGGGCAGGGAGCAGGTCTAATCGGATGACGGCGATGCGGCGGCGCGGATTGCGAACGCGCGCACTGACCCCAACCAACGTCTTTTCCAGAGGCGACGGACCCATGAACGGCAGAATCATTCGAACATTGACGACGGCGGCTGCTCTTACGACTGCGGCCGCGGCGATCCCCGCGCAGGCGCAGGACGTCACCACCGGGGAGCTTCGGATCATCGGCGAAGACGGGAAGGTCTCGGCCGTCTGTCCCCTGAAGTACACGGACGTCTATGCGGACGTGGCGGGCTTCTTCGGCCGCGTGACGGTCAAACAGACGTTTCACAACCCGTTCGACCGCAAGATCGAGGCGGTTTACGTCTTCCCGCTGCCGCAGCACGCCGCGGTGGACGACATGGTGATGACCATCGGCCAGCGCCGCATCGTCGGGAAAATCAAGCCGCGGGAGGAAGCCCGCGAGATTTACGAGACCGCCCGCGCGGCCGGGCACGTCGCCAGCCTGCTCGATCAGGAACGCCCGAACATCTTCACGCAGTCCGTGGCCAACATCGAACCGGGCGCGGAGGTGGTCATCGAGATCAGCTACGTCGAAACGCTCAAGTACGAAGACGGCGTCTTCGAGTGGGTCTTCCCGATGGTGGTCGGCCCGCGCTACATGCCGGGCGGCGGCAGCGCCAAAGCGGCGGGCGAAAAGGCCACGCCCACGCCGCAGGTGCCGGACGCCGACCGCATCAGCCCGCCCGTCATTCCCGAAGGGATGCGGGCCGGCCACGACATCTGCCTGAAGGTCAACGTCGAGGCGCCCATGCCTATCCTCGACGTGGCGAGCACCCTCCATGAGATCGGCGTCGTGATGGACGGCACGTCACACGCGGTGGTCGATCTGCAAAGCGGTACGACCATCCCCAACCGCGACTTCATCCTGCGATACGCCCTGGCCAGTGACGAGATTCAGGACGGCGTGCTGACGCACACGGACGAGCGCGGCCGGTACTTTACGCTCATCGTGCAGCCGCCGCGCCGCGTGATTCCGGCGCAGCTCGTCGCCCGCGAGCTGATCTTCGTGCTCGACACGTCCGGCTCGATGACCGGTTTCCCCACCAGCAAGGCCAAAGAGGTCATCGCGGCCTCGATCGATTCGATGCAGGAGTATGACACGTTCAACCTGGTCACCTTTGCGGGCGAAACGGACGTGCTGTGGGAGGCGCCACGACCGAACACGCCCGAAAACCGCCGCGAAGCACAGCGGTTCCTGGCCGAGCGTCAGAGCGGAGGGGGGACGGAGATGATGAAGGCGATCCACGCCGCGCTGGCACGCGACGCGCTGACCGTGGCGGAGGCCGCGCAGGTTCAGCCAATCGAGCCGGCGCCGATCCGCGTGGTGTGCTTTCTGACGGACGGATACGTCGGCAATGACATGGCGATCATCGACGCCGTGAAGAAAAACGCCGACACCACCCGCGTCTTCAGCTTCGGCATCGGCGATTCGGTGAACCGGTTCCTGCTGGACGGCATGGCCGCGGCCGGTCGCGGCGAGGTCGAATACGTCACGCTGGCGGACCAGGCCGACGCGGCCGTCGAGCGATTCCACGAGCGGATCCTCGCCCCGGTGCTGACCGACATCGAGATCGACTGGGGTACGCTGCCGGTCGCCGACGTGTATCCGAAGGCAGTCCCCGACCTGTTCGCCGCCGAGCCGGTCGTGATCCACGGGCGTCTGACCGGGGCCGGCGACGGTGACGTGACCCTTCGCGGCCGCACCGGCGCAGGTCCGTACGAGAAGGTCATCCACGTCACGTCGCCCGCCGCCGCCGCCGACCACGAATCGCTGGCGACGCTGTGGGCGCGGGCGAAGGTGGCGGATCTGATGATGCAGGACATGGCCGGCATCCAGCAGGGAACCGCCAGCGAAGACATCCGCCGGCAGATCACCGACCTGGGCGTCGAGTATCGGCTGATGACGCAGTTCACCAGCTTCGTGGCGGTCGAAGAGCTGACCGTCACCACCGACGGCCAACCGATGCGCATCGACGTGCCGGTCGAGATGCCGGAGGGGGTGACGTATGAGGGGGTGTTCGGGGAGCGGATGCGCCTGGACACGAGCGGGTACCTTTTCACCGGCGGTGGGGGAAGCGACGTCTCGCTGGGCAAAGCGGCCCGACGTGCGGCGCCGGCGCGGCTGCCGGCCGCTGGAAGCAGCGGGCAGGTGCAGGCCCTGCGCCGTGCGGCCATCGAAGAAGAATCTGCGGACGGGGACGATGGGCCCGGGACGGACGTGCGCGAGTTGATGAAAGACGAGAAGCTCGACTGGGACAAGCTCGACCAACCGACCCGTCAGCACCTGACCGAGTTCAAGCTGGCCGAAGCCCTGCGCGGTTTGGCGGACAAGGTCGCCAAAGAGGGCAGAGACGGGACGCTCACGGTCGGTTCGATCGAGGTGAAGGACTTCAAGATCACCGTCCTCATCCACGTGCGCGCCCTGTCGGACGAGACGCTGGCGGCGCTGAAGACGGCCGGGGCAGACATCAGGTTTCAGCACGAAGCCTCCGGC
Organism: Phycisphaerales bacterium; assembly: GCA_003597935.1. Lineage (GTDB taxonomy): Bacteria > Planctomycetota > Phycisphaerae > UBA1845 > UBA1845 > SURF-32. The sequence continues at coordinate 13,771 of QZJT01000065.1, forward strand.
ACGATCATCGCTGCGGTGGACGTGCGAAGGATGATGGAGCTGGTGAAACTGCCCGGCGTCGTGCGGATCAAGCCGGCGCCGCGGGGGTGAGCGCAGAGGTGAGGCGCCGCGGATGCACGCGGATGGACGCGGATGGAGGAGCAGGCTGCACGATTGGTGTTTCCTTCCGCGACCGTCCGATGCAACTCGTCACATACCAAGCACTCTCGGAACATCCCGAGGGACGTGAATGATGCGCATGAATCCACTTAAGCGCGCTTCGTATCCCCTTCACGCACACAGCCTCCGCGCGGGCTTCAGGCCACGCGGCTTGCTGCCGGCGCTTCATCGCGCACGGCGATACTGATTCAGCGGCAGCGGCCCTGCTTGCAGCGGTTCGAGCAGCAGTCGCCATTGACCGAGCAGGGATCGTTCTTGGCGCCGCAGGCGCACGCCGGATCGCCGGCGCAGTCGCCGTCGTCGCAATCGACGCTTCCGTCGCAGTCGTTGTCCAGGCCGTCGGTGCAGTTCGTTTCGCTGTTCGGCGGCGAATCGCAGTCGATGGCGCAGTTGCAGGCATCCTCAGCGCCCTCGCAGACATCGTCGCCGCAGCAGTACGGGTCGGGGGGCGCATCGCTGCAAGCGAACCCGTTGCTGTTGCACCGGCCGTCGTTGCAGCCCACCGGGTTCTCACCGGCGCCGTCGCCGCAGCAGTAGCGGCCGGACGGTTTGCCGCTCTGCTTGCCGCGGCAGTCGGTCGGGCACGACAGGCAGTCTTCGCCGGCGCTGGGCTCGCAGACGCCGTTGCCGCAGACGCCGCCGCCCCCTCCGCTGGTGCAGTCGTTCGGGCAGTTGTTGCAGTCCTCGCCCGGCTCGCAGACGTTGTCGTTGTCGCACGCACAGGCCGGGTCGCCGCCGCAATCCGGATCGGCGCAGTCCACGGCGCCGTCGCAGTCGTTGTCCTGTCCGTCGTCACAGATCTCGGTCACAGGCGTGCAGCAGAGGTCCGGTCCCTCCAGGCAGACGTCGCCCTGCGGGCACGGATTGACGCCCGGCTGACAGTCCAGGTTCGGATCGCAGGTCTCGGCGCCGTTGCAGAACTGCCCGTCGTCGCAGGCGCCGTTGTTGGGCACATGCTCGCACGAATTGGTGCCTTCGTTGCACGAATCGGCCGTGCAAGCGACGCCGTCGTCGCAGTTGACCGGCGTTCCCGCCTGGCAGGCGCCGTTCACGCAGGTTTCGGCGCCGTTGCAGAAGAGGCCGTCGTCGCAGTCGGGGTCAGTCGTGCATCCGGGGCCGACTAGTTGCAGCGAATTGATCACGTCGATGCGGCCGTGGCCGTATTCGCGGTCGAAGCCGGGCGCGCCCATGTCGATGGCGCCGTCGCGGATGATCTGCCGCACCTCGGCCGGGGTGAGGTTCGGATCGACGCTCAGGATGAGCGCGGCCAGGCCGGCGGTGGCGGGCGAGGACATGCTGGTTCCGCACATGCCGGTGATGGTGCTGCCGCCCGGCGCGATCGAGGCGGAGTAGATCACGCAACCGGGCGCGGCCACGTCCAGAAAATCGCTGTTGTTGCTGAAGCAGACCACGTCGTCGACCGACGGCCCCACGTCCACGCAGACGCCCCAGTTGAACGACGAGGTGGGATCCTCGCAGTTGGGGAAGTTCTCGTCGTAGGTGGCGCCGACCGCGATGACGTCCGCCCCGCAGGCGGGCGAAGCGAGGGCGTTGGCGTAGGCGTCGTTGCCGGCGGCCGCCACCACCACCACGCCGTTGGCCACCGCGTTGTTGGCGGCCACCGCCCAACTGTGCGTACACGGCCCGGCGAACTGGCCGGTGCCGATGCTGAGGTTGATCACGTCCGCCCGTCCGCCATTGGGCGACTGGTCGGCGCAGTGGTCGATGCCGGCGATGATGTTCGAGCTGAACCCGCCACCGAACTGGTTGAGGACCTTGGCCCCGATCAGCGTCGCCTCGGGTGCTACGCCCTGAAACGGCTCGGGACCGACGCAGCCGAAGTTCACCGAAAGCCCGGTGCCGCCGACGGCGATGCCGGAGACGTGGGCGCCGTGGCCGTGGTCGTCCTCGGGGTTCGGATCGTTGTTGTTGAAATCATAACTGGCGGCCAGGTCGATGCGGTCGGCGTACATGAGGTGGTCGGTGTCGATCCCGGTGTCGCACACGCACACGCGGACGCCGGAGCCGTCGGCCGTCAGGCCGGCGGCGTTGATCTGGCTCTGGAGGCCGCGGATCAGCGGGGTCGAGTCGTGCAGCGCCAGCGCGTTTTCGATGTACTCATCCTCTTCGACGAGCGTGACGCCGGGCATGTTCTTCAGCGCCGCCAGGCTCGCCGGGGGGATATTGCGAAGGTTGAGCACGTGGGGCAGCACGGTGGTGTACTCGTACCGGACGAATCCGCCGCTGGCCGCCGCGAACGCCCTGACGTTGGCGCGCTCCTGCGCGTTCAGCGCCAGTGAAGGATTCATGTGTACGAGCACGCTCAGCCGGCCCGGCGCGGTGTCGGGCGGAGTGGCCGGCGCGGCTTGAGGTTCTTGCGGCGCATGGGGCCAGGGGCCGGTCCCCGGAGCGCGGGCGGCCGCCTCTTTGACGAAGGTGCGATCGATCGTGATCTGCGGCCCGGCGCCGGGCGCGGACTGACCCGATCCGGCGACGTTCTTGGGCTCGCCGCCGACGTACGCGGCGGACACGAGGACGACGGTCGGTACGATCGCCGCTTGCCACCTGCCGGACAACCATGACGTGATGCGCATACGAGATTCCTCCCTCGTGGCGGACTGCACTTTTCTCCCTGCGAACGGACGCAAAGACAGGTTCGGCCACTTAGATTCTACAACGGGCGGAGCCGGCCTGCAAGGGTCCGAAGACTCCGATAACGCCCCCGCGTGCGTGACACAATCGGCGGTCCCGCCGCGATCGCCAGGCTCCAGCCTGGCGACTGCGGGACTGTCGTGCCCCGGCGGAAAGCCGCATCCACGTCGGGACTCCGCGCGGGCTGAAGCCACGCGGCTCGCTCAGATGCCCCGCCGATCGTGTCACACACACAACGCCCCCAACAGCGGGCGCCACACTCGCGGCGGGCAGGGAGCGCGACTTTCTGCGGCATGGCCGTTCGCCTACACTGCCGAACGGTGTCGCCTTCCAACGGGCGCGAATCGAAGGAGGTCGTCCGTGAACCGTCTATTCCCATGGCTCGCTTTGTCACTGGTCGCGCCCACGGCCGCTCAGCATCTCCCCGAGCCGCCGCCGCCCAATCCGCGCGAGCCGGTGGACTACGCGAAGTGGGTGAACGATCGCCTTTCCCAGGGAATGACCGAGAATGCGGCCGACGTCTATCTGCAGATCAATCTGGACGAAACGCGGGCACAGTCGCCGGACGTCAAAGGAGCGATCGATCGCGCCATTGATGGTCCGTGGCGTCTCGACGACCGCAAGTTCGCCCAAGCCTGGCTGGATGCCAACCAGCGGAATCTGGAACTGCTGCGCGAGGGTGCCCAGCGCTCGCGATGCTTCTTTGAGCTGCCGAAATCAGGCCCCCTTGCCGGCGATCCGGTGTCGAGCGGATCCAGGGAGATTCGCGCCGCATGTAAGATGATGATTGCGGAAGGTTGGGGTTCGTTTGCATCCGACCCAGAGCGTCTCGCGGGAAACTGCGCGGTGGTGCTCCGCGTCGCCCACCACCTGGACCAGGATCCGGCTTGCATACGCCGGCTGTCCGGGGTGGCTTCATCAGCGTTGACACACGATGCCCTCATCGAAGCCCTCGCACACGTTCGCGACCCGGAAACGTACGCCCTCGCCCAGCTTGAGACGATCGCGGCCAATGATCCGCCACTCGCGACGATGGCGGACACTTACCGCTTGGAAAATGCGATCGCCTTTGACATTTTTCAGAGGATATCCGTGTGGGACGACGCCGCACGCTGCGCCCGCTTCTCGGCTGAGAAGCTCCACGGCTCGCGGGATGAGGTTGCGCTGTTGACCCGGCAGGACTTTGACGCGACGATACGCGAAACTACCAGGTTCTACGCACGCCTGATCGCATGGTCTGCAGAACCGTTCCACGCCGCTTTGCCCAATGCCGACAACCTGGACCGGATGCTGGCCGACTCGAAGAACGCCTTGATTCGCAAATTTGTGTACAGTTCGACGAAGCCGCGACTGCTGGCAGACCAGGCGGAGGCCCTGCGCCGCGCGACGTTGGTGGTTTATGCAACGTGGGTCTATCGCGCGCGCCACGGCGTATTCCCATCGGCCCTCGTCCGGCTCAGCGTACCCGGCGGCCGCGAAACGCAGATGGACCCGATTACCGGTGAGCGGTTCGTCTATCGTCGTACGGACGACGGCTTCATCCTGTACTCCTTCGGTCGCGATCAGGACGACGACGGTGGCAGGCATGACTCCGACTGGGGCGGATCGGTGCATGATGAAAAGCAGCCCGACGGCGACCACGTCTTCTGGCCGCCACAGCGGGCGGGGGCTGAGTGATCTTTCATGGCGAATCGGTTATGATGTTGGCTGTCGCCGGCGTTTGCGGTGCCGCAAGCGGCGGCCGACCTCGGTGAACCAGACGCTTCGGGGGAGAAGACCATGATCTGCGCCCTCCTGTTGACCATGGCGGCCGCGCCGGCGGATATCGAACTGACGATCGATCCGAATACGTCGCGGATCGACGTCGAGCTGTGCGTGCAGGACGAGTGCGACAGCGACCAGTCCAGCATCAGCGGTTTTCTGACCGTGGAACTCGATTGCCCGCTCGACCCGGCCGCGGTGGCGCTGGAGGACTTCGACGTGGTCGCCGACCAGCCGCTCGAGTTCCACCTCGACTACGGCTTTTTCGGCGACATCTTCGCCGACGCCCGTGATCTGCGCCTCTTCCACGCCCAACCCGGCGATCAGCCGTTCAACCCGATCATCGACGGGTCGTTCACCGCCAACAACGTCCCGTTCCTGAAGGACGGCGTCGTTGCGTACCTGGCGGAGGGGCTGATCTGCGGCATCCTCCGCAACCTGGGCGTGCCCTGCGAGGACGAGGTGGACCTGGGCGACGATCCACCGGGCATCCTTGACGAGGTATCGGCGGACATCGCCATCGAGGAGGGCGTGTTGAGGATCAGCGGCCGGCTCGATTTCGACGAACCGCTCGACCCCGAGAACCCGGAACTGGGACGCATCACCGGTTTCGCCATCATGAACGCCTCCGCCCCGTTGCCGTCCGGCCCGGACCTCGACGGCGACAAGGACGCGGACCTGGCCGACATGCGGGCGTTCCAACTCTGCTTCGGCGGTTCGGGCAACCCGCCCGGCGAAGCCTGCCCGCAGGGGGTCAACGCCGACCTCGACAACGACGACGACGTGGACCTGGACGACTATCGCATCTTCTTCCGGTGTTTTGCGAAATGACACGCGCGCGGTTTACGGCGCATGGCTACGGATTGCCAGTCAGAGCCGTTTCAGTAGCCCGCCGGCCTGGTACGTCGGGATCGTCACCCCTTTGTCTCGCGCCACCCGCAGCGCCTGCTCATACCCGGCATCCGCGTGCCGGGTGATGCCCGTGGCCGGGTCGGCGGTCAGGACGCGCTGGAGGCGCGCGGCCGCTGCCGGCGATCATGCTTCAGTCCGGGTGTTTGACCGGGGGCGGTGCGTGCCCTTGTCCTTCCTCCTTGGCGCGGGGGGGGGCTGCTTCAGCACGAAGAGCACCGCGTGCTGAATCTCCAATCCGAATACGTGGCAGTCATCGACTCTCGCCTGCGCCCCGAGTTCCACGTTGAATGCCCGGCTGAGTCGCGTGTAGAGTGGATGGTCGGTGCCCAACACGTCAACGTGGCGGACCCTTGTCGCGAACTCCGGCGGAACGACTTCCTGCATCGCATCGACAATGGCACCGATGCCGTCGAGCCGTCGCTTCACGAGCTTGCGCGATCCAACCAGCAGGACCCACTCGTCCTTCGGACGATCGGGGAACCGTATGAGAAGCGCCGCAAAAAGAGGCCCGTGGGCGTCCTCCAATCGTTGCACCAGTTTGCCGATGCTACCAATGAATGGATCGTTCGTCTGGTTCATGATTTCGCTCTGAGCCACGGCAACACCTCCCTGCCCAACACTCGTATTCTATCCTCGGCGTCTTTGCGTTTCACGATTCCGGGCAGGCGATAGCGCCAATCGGGCTTCCAGTCGGAGACGACGAACCAGTTCTTCAGGTGTTTTTCGGGCGATAACTCTTCGTTCAACCCCGCCAGGAGGAGAAGATCATTCAGTTCGTGCGTTTTCAGCCTGCCCTGGAACGCTGTCTCAGGGTACACGCTGACGTGTAGTCGCTCGCAGATGCACGCTTTCAGCGCGGACTCCAGTACGTATCCGCACAGATAGGCTGCCCCATCGTAGCGCCTGGATCGAAACAGACACCGCGCATCCTTCAGGCGCTCAAGTGCCAACCTCCACAGAGCGTCGCGGGTGAGTCCCTCCCCTTGACTGCTGCTTTCGGGTCACGTTGGGATGGTCACCCCCTTGTCTCGTGCCACCCGTACCGCCTGCTCATACCCCGCGTCCGCGTGGCGGATGATGCCCGTGGCCGGGTCGGCGGTCAGGACGCGCTGCAGGCGCGCGGCCGCCTGCGGCGTGCCGTCGGCGACGCAGACCATCCCGGCGTGGATCGAGTAGCCGATGCCCACGCCGCCGCCGTGGTGGACGCTGACCCAAGTGGCCCCGCAGGCGGCGTTGACCAGGGCGTTGAGGATCGGCCAGTCGGCGATGGCGTCCGAGCCGTCTTTCATCGCCTCCGTCTCGCGGTTGGGGCTGGCGACGCTGCCGCAGTCCAGATGGTCGCGGCCGATGACGATGGGTGCAGAAATCTCACCTTTAGCGACCAGGTCGTTGAAGACCAGCCCCATTCTTGCCCGGTCGCCGTAGCCGAGCCAGCAGATGCGGGCCGGCAGGCCCTGAAACGCCACCTTGTCGCCGGCCTGGCGGATCCAGCGGCACAGGTGCTCATCCTGCGGGAACGTCTCCAGCACGGCCCGGTCGGTGCGGGCGATGTCCTTCGGATCCCCGGACAGCGCCACCCAGCGAAACGGGCCTTTCCCTTCGCAGAACAGCGGCCGGATGTACTCCGGCACGAAGCCGGGGATGCGGAAGGGGTCGAAACCGGCCGCGTCGATGGCGGCGGCGCACAGCCCCTTTTCCACCGCCTCGCGGGCGTGGCCGCGGATGTTGTTGCCGTAGTCGAACGTCATCGCGCCCCTGTGCTGCAGCTCGAGCATGGCACAGACGTGATCGGCCATGGTCCGCATCGCTTCGCGGACGTAGCCATCGGGGTCGGTTCGGCGCAGCGTCAGTGCCGCTTCGAACGTCATGCCGTTTGGGACGTATCCTTCCAGCGGATCATGGGCCGAGGTCTGGTCGGTCAGCACGTCCGGCGTCACGCCGCGGCGGACGAGTTCGGCCAGCAGATCGGCGGCGTTCATCAACACACCCACGGACAGCGGCTCGCCCCTGTCTTTTGCGGCCGTGGCCCACGCCAGGGCCTCGTCGAGGCCAACCGTCCAACGGTCGAGATAGCGGTCGTGGATGCGCTTTTCGATGCGGGCCTGATCGACCTCGGCGCACAGGCAGACGCCCTCGTTGAGCGTGACCGCCAGCGGTTGTGCCCCCCCCATGCCGCCCAGCCCGGCGGTGACGGTCAACGTGCCGCGAAGCGTCCCCTCGCCCGCTCCTCGCTTGCCCCCCCGGAAGTGCCGCCGGGCGAGCGCCCCCAGCGTCTCGTAGGTGCCTTGCAGGATTCCCTGGGTGCCGATGTAGATCCAGCTTCCCGCCGTCATCTGCCCGAACATGGTCAGGCCCAGGGCTTCCAGCCGGCGAAACTCCTCCCACGTCGCCCAGCGCGGGACCAGCATCGAGTTGCTGATCAGCACGCGGGGCGCGTCGGGGTGCGTGCGGATTACGCCGACGGCCCGCCCGGACTGGACGAGCAGTGTCTCGTCGCCTTCGAGCCGCTTCAGCGCCGCGACGATGCGATCGAAGTCGGGCCAGGTCCGTGCCGCCCGGCCGCTACCGCCGTAGACGATCAGTTCCGCCGGGATCTCGGCCACCTGCGGGTCGAGGTTGTTCATCAGCATCCGCATGGCCGCCTCCTGCGGCCAGCCCCGGCAGGTGATCGAGGCGCCGCGCGGCGACCTGACCTTGCGAGACGGGTCGTTGCGAAGGCTGACGTCGGCGGCGGGGTCGGCGGGCGACGGGGGTTCGGACGTGCAGACGGTGCGGGTCATGGCAGACTCCTTCGCGGGCTGCCCCCTACGATAAAGCCCCCGCGGCGCAGCGGCAAACCGCGATGTTATTCGCAGCGGCGGCTCTTGGCTTTGATCTTGCACACGCCGTTGCCGCCGCGCGGGCAGGCTATCCTCGTTGCGACCTTCTTGCGGCAGTCCTTGGCGTTCTCGCACTCTTCCTGCGTTCGGAAGGGATCGCCCACGCTGGGGCACTCCTGGCAGCCGCCCTTGGCCTTGCTCTTCTTGATCGTGTAGGTGCAGCGCGGGCCGCCTGCGCCGAACTCGGCGCTCAATAGCTGCGTCGTCAGGCCCGGCACCGTGATGCGTTGCAGGAGCGTGCCGTTCTTGGCGTACTGGAACAGGTCGTTGGTGCCGAAAGAGCCGGCGATCCAGAGCGTGTCGTCGGCCGGGTCCCAGGCGATGCCGTAGCCGCCGGGAATCTGCACGGGAAACTCCGACACGAGGTTGCCGTTCAAGTCATACTGCTGCACTCGGTCGGAGCTGCCGACGGTGTTGGTGACCCACAGCGTCCCGTTGCGGGCGTCAAAGGTCACGCCCGAGCTGCGGCGCTGCGGAACGAAGAGCACGGAGACGTCGTTCCACTCGGCGTCGCCCTGGACGAGCGCGAAGTTGGTGTCGAAGTCGTTGTGGGCGATGCTCCAGTTATGCTCGCCGTCGCTGGCGCCGTCGTAGAGGCTCTGGAAGCGCGGGTTGCTGTAGCAGCCGGCCAGCGGCGCGCCGTCCAGGTCGTATTCCCGGCCGACCTGGCCCCCGTTCTGTCCGATGAACTTGATGGTGCCGGTCACCACCAGCCCCGGGCCCTCCAGCGGAGCGCTGCGGTTGAACTGGCGGATGACCTGCCCGTTCTGCACCACAAAAGTGGCCGTCGTGGTCCAGTCGCTGAGGAACAGCTCGCTCGTCTGAGCGGCCGCGGAAACCGTGAATAACCCCGCCACGACCGCTGCGATCGCAATGCGTTTTTCCATCGTCATCGGGTTCTCCTCCAGAAGAAACACCCCCACTGATGCGACATCCCGATGATACAAATCCGTCTGCGGCGGTTCAACGGCGTAACGGGCGACGAACGAACGCCGGGTACGTGGCACAATCGACGGGGCCGTCCAGCGAGCCACGGGCTTGCAAGCCGGGCGGAGTCTCCCGGTGAGTGCGGTTTCAAACGACGAACGCCTTTCCCCGTTGCCGCCAGGCTGGAGCGAGGAGGTCCCAGGGGCGCCCGCCGATCCCGTCACGTACCCCAGCGCACGGTGCGTGACACTTCAGGCGGCCATTCAGCACGGCGATTTCGCGTATGGCACCGGCATCTTGCCGGTGATCGCAGCACGCGCCGCGATTGGCATGGCCTGGAAGGCCATGCCCACCGTCTCGAAGCCGGTGCCACACTCAGATGGCTTCCGCCCAGGCCGTCATTAACCCCCGCAGAGGTGTGCGTCGGCGGGAGGATTCGCTGCGCTGCGCCGGGCGGATATAACACGGCATGGAGCAGGCGACGCCTCCGCACCGGCGCATTCCGTTTCTCGACGTGCTTCGCGGCGTCGCCATGCTCGGCATCCTGCCGGTCAACGTCCCCTACTTCGCGCTTCCGGTAGCGGTGGCGGACAAGGGCGTCGATGAGCTGCGCGGTGGCGCGGCCCTGGCGGCCGTCGTGACGGATTCGCTCTTCTCGTTCCGGTTCATCACGCTCTTTTCGTTCCTGTTCGGCGTGGGCGTGCTGCTCCTGAAGCAGCGCTGCGACGCCCGCGGCGTCTCGCACGCGGCCGTGATGGTACGGCGGTTGGGCGCGCTGGCCCTGTTCGGGGCGCTCCATATCGTGCTCTTGTGGAGCGGCGACATTCTGTTGATCTACGCCGTGCTGGGATTCGTCTTTTTCGCCTGCGTACGCTGGCGGGTGGTCACGCTCGGCTGCGCCGGCGCCTTGCTGGTCATGATTCCGATCCTGCTGACCGCGGCGCTGGCGGCTTGGCCATCGTGGCCGACCGACGGGATAGCCTCCGCGTCGGGGGACATGAGTGAGGAGACCGTAGCGAAGATGACCGCGGCCGCGCATGCGCCGATGAACGAGTTTCTCCACGCCGTCAGCTCCGGCGAGCTGCACCCCTCCTTCGAGACGGCCGTCTATCGCGACGGCACGTTCACTCGGCAGGTGATCGTGCGGGTGGCGACGTGGCTGGCAGACCTCAAGTTCTACGGCGTCATCGTCGTCCCACGGGTGGCGGGCCTGATGCTGCTGGGCATGGCCTGCGCCAAGCCCGGCTGGGTCCTTCGGCCGGTGGAGTCGCGTCGTGCGTTCCGCCGCGCGGCCGCGTGGGGGCTGGGCGCGGGCGTGCCGCTGCAGGCGCTGTGCTGGTTGTACCTGCCGGACAGCGAGACGCGGCTGCAATACTTCGGCTATACCCTGCTTCAGATCGCCAGTCTCTTCATGGCGGCAGGGTACCTCGGCCTGGTCGGCATGATCTGCGCCCGCGCGTCCGGTCCGCCGGCGTGGACCCGGCCGCTGTCGGCCGTCGGCCGCACCGCGTTCTCGAACTATATTCTGCAATCGCTCATGTGTACCGCCCTTTTCTATTCGTGGGGTCTGGGCCTGTTCGGCCGTTTCGACCGCGCGTCGCTGTGGGGCGTGGTGGCGGGCGTCTGGGCGTTCCAGCTTGCGGTCAGTTCAGTCTACGCAAGGCATTTCAACATGGGACCGCTGGAGACCGTCTGGCGCCGCCTGACCTACGGCCGGGCATGGAGATGAACCCAACGAAACCGGCTGAGACGGGCAAGTGTGGCACGAACGTGAAGCCCCGTGTAACGGCTGACGGAGCCGTAGCGATCAGCGATCGCCCAAGGGAGGCGATGATGCGTGCCGGGGCGTAGGGCCACACCTCCGGGACTGCCTGGAATGCCTCGAACTTCAGGCAGACGTGGCCGCAGGCGACTCAGCACCGTCCGACCCCCACGCCCCATCGGCAAAGCCTTGTCGCTTGGGAAGTTACGGATCTGCAGAGACATGTCACTCCAACGAGCGCTGCGCCGAGTGGTTCCAAAAAGGTGGTGGCCCCGCTTTTTGTTCGAACCGGTCGCCTGGGCCGGCGTACCGGAGTTCAGGAGTAGCGGCCGCGGGCTGCGGTGTGCCCCCCTGATTTGGGGTCGTCGTCCGGCTGTCCGCCCGCGGATGACAATAACACCAGACACACGGCAGGGGCTGGCGGGGACGCGCCGCCCTGTCGAGCCCAAGAAGTGGAGGGTCCGATGACTCAAGGGATTGCGACGTTACTTTCGCTGGTTGCGTTGCTGGCATGCGGTTCGACCGTTCGCGCGGAGATCATCCGCGTGCCGGGCGACTATCCGACCATCTCGGAGGCGATCGCGGCCGCCTCGGACGGCGATACGGTGCTCATCGCAGACGGAATCTACACGGGCGCTGCGAACAAAAACCTGAGTTGGCAGGGCAAGAGTCTGGTGGTTCGCTCGGAGAATGGACCGGACCGATGCGTCATCGATTGTGAGGACAACGGGGCCTGTTTTGCCTTCAGGCGGGAAAGTTCGACCACGGCGACGATCGAAGGGCTGACGCTTACTCGCGGCAACGGCGGCGCGATCACCAGCCGCGACAACACCCGCCTCACCGTCCGCAACTGCATCGTCACTAAGAACAGGAGCCACGCCTCAGCGCCCGGCGGTGGGATCAGCGCCTACGGCACAGTCGACATCGTGGACTGCAAGATTACGGACAACCTCGGTGGTTATGGCGGAGGCGTAGCGGTCTATGGTGGTCCAGCAACGATCTCCAGTTGCGAAATTACGGGTAATCGCGCTGATCGCATCGGTGGTGCGAACACAGGACTGGGCGGCGGCGTCTTCGTGAGCTTCGACACGACCATCATCAACTGCGTCATAAGAGGCAATGCGGCGATCGGCTCCGGCGGTGGGGTGTACGCTCAAGGGAAAAACGTCGCCATCTGGAACAGCATCATTGAGAACAACACGGGACGTTCGAACGGCGGCGTTGTGATGATTGGTGGGAGGTTGGAGCGATCCGTCGTTGCGAATAACTTAGCCGAAGGGGGCGGAGGCGTTTCTGCAGGCTACGACGCAGTTATCCGCGACTGCGTCATCGCTGACAACAGGGCTACCGTCCACGGTGCAGGTGGACTTCACCTGGGGACTCGCTCAAGCGTTTTCCAGACCGTCGTTGTCAGCAATACCGCTGCCGCCGAGGGCGGCGGTATTTACTCGTACTCGGGGGACTCAATCATGCAGAACCTCATCGTCTACGGCAACACGGCGCAGCGCGGCGGTGGCCTCTTTGTGCTGGCCGGCTCGCCGCAGATGTCCAGCAGCATCGTCCGCGCCAACGTCGCCGACGAGCATCCGGAAATCGCCGGGACCCCGCTGGTGATCTACAGCGACATCGAGGGCGGCTTCGAGGGCGAGGGCAACATTGATCGCGACCCCAATTTCACCGACCCGGAACGCGGCGACTTCCACCTGACAGCCGGTTCACCCTGCATCGACGCTGGCGACAACGTGACTCAGTTCGCGCGACTGACGACCGACTTCGACGGGCTCATCCGCCGGTTCGACGACCCCGACACGCCCGACACAGGTCGCGGCCGCGGCCCCATCACCGACATGGGCGCCTACGAGTTCGCCGCGCCACTCGCCTGCACGGGTGATGAGCGCCTGACGGCGCGCTGCCGTGAAGAGAACGGGACGTTCGCCATCGACATCAAGACAAGGCGAGCCCAACCCGGCGCGACGCTCACGTTCGTCCTCGACGCGAACGACGAAAGCGCGCAGCTCGATCGCGTCAACCGCCGCGGGCGAGCCAAGCTCACGTTTGTTGAAGTGGACGCAGGCGGCCACGCCGTCGAGTTGCTGGAGTGTGGCCTGCGCCGCAACGTCGCGTGCCGGTGACGGCCTGGCAGCCGCGCCGGTGACGCCGGCCACGCTTCGCCATCGTCACGACCGGCGCACCGCTGGCGGACCGTCGTGTGCCGCCTGTGCCACCGGCACGGGCGCCGCTCGTGCCAGTGCTCTTGAGCGGTGGCACCCATTGACGCCGGGCGCGTGGCAGATGCGGCGGGCGAAAGATGCCGCGCGGTTGGGGTGGCACGGTCTACCGAAGGCAGGCCGTGGCGATCCGACCACCGCTCCCAGCGCTGAATTGCTCCCACGGCCTGCCCCACGACCTCGCTGCGCGAGATCGTGCCACCCGCCCATTCCGTCACGCACCCAGTGACGCCTGCGTGCAGCAAAGCCGGGCGGCCGCAACAACAATTTGCGGGTATCATCCGTCACCTGGAGCCGGCCCTCAGGCCGCACCCAAGGCGGATACTGCCACAAGACTGGCGCGCAACATGCCTCCGCCACACGACGGCTGAGTTCGCCAGACCATGAGAGGAAGACGTTGTAGCGGGTGGGGGTGATTTTGCCTGTCAGATCTGGCATGGGCGGCCTCCGGAGGTTTCACGTCGAACTTGGCTTCCCGTCTTCAGCTCTGTCATCGAAAGTCAAGTAGGGCGCGCGCTCGTCAGCTAGTTCTTCATCAAAGTGATGCGACGGCATATTCATCAAGCTATCCCTCTCCTCTTCGAAGCTGCCACTGCGTCGAAACGCCTCGTTAATGCGGTCGCAAACGCTCGCGAGGCCCGGATAGATGAACCCCCTGTGGATTCCGATGCCTGCCAGCTCTTGGACTATGTTGAGCTTCGCGGAGTCGGGTACAACGACAGCTTCGCGCGGTCCGTCCGGGCCTTCGCCGAAGTCAGCGAGCGGATCTCTGTGAAACGTAAAGACGGAATCCTGGTTAACGATCCGTTGATCGAATCGCTTCGGGCGCAATATCTGAACGGAGGCGTTGCTGTTTAGGTCTGCGTCGTTCGTCAATTGCGGTAGCTCTGACGAGTAAAGAAGAAACACTATGCCATCGGCGATACTACTGTTACCTCTCTCACAAGCGAAATAAAGAGCAACCAGCGGATTCAGTGTCCAATCGAGGAATTGCGTTGCCAGTCCGTAGTGTTGCGCTAGTGCCAATCTGTCGATCCTCCGCGGCAGATCGACTCGGTGGTGAGCCTGGTACTCGCGCTCGAATTGGCATAACATCGATCGCATGTTACCCTGCCATTGGGTCTGACCGGACTGCTTCCTCGGTCCTGAGTACGTGTAGCGGCCAATCTTGGGCCTGAGTTTGAGCGACATCGAACCCTGGCCTCTGCAGAGATACCTATCTTGGTCCCTTCGGACGTATAGAACGCCCTCCAGCTTCTTCAGGAAGTCATACACGCTCTCAACTGTGCCTAGGTTCTTCATGTAAACCGACTCACTCGGACACGGTCCCTTCGCGTCGACGGCTCCCCGGCGTGAAGCCTGATCCAAGTGTGTGAATGGTGCCGAGCGGCTGAAAACGATCGGGGTCCGTCTCGACGCGCTCCACACAGGCGGGGTCTAGGGCTGTTCCATCGGCGATCCGTTGGCACAGTATGCCATGGAAGCCCTGCGCAAGGAAGAGCACCGGCTGGTAAATGATCGGCCGGGCGGCGGGTTCGTGCGGGGCTGAGCCGATGCGGTCAGAATGGGGAGCCGGCGGACGGCGCTGTGTTTCACGCGCGCTGAGGCTGGCGGTGCGCCTGCGAGCGGGGAGGCAGGCCGCGCGGAAAGGCTCGGGGGACGAAGCCTGGAGCGCAAGACTGGCGCGCGGATTGCAGGTATCCTATGCTGGAACACTTGTATCCGGAGTCTGCCCATGGCGGTGCGTGCCGAAAAGAACAAACCCGCCGGCAAGCGAATCCTGCTCAACGTCGCGGCCGGGGTCGGGCTGCTGGCGGTGGTCGTGCTGCTGCTGGTGTGGCTGGCGGGGGGGTTTCATCCGAAGATTGACTCCATGGCCGGCTGGCTGGCGAGCGAAGGGGGCGCCGGGGGCGAAGGATCGCCCGCGGGGCAGGGCGGGCCGCCCAGCGCCGGCGCTCCGCTTCCGCCGGGAACGGCCACCGCGAAGGTCACACTCCGCAAAGTACCCCACATCGAGACGGCCGTGGGGACGGTGCGGGCGGTTCACGAGATGGCGCTGGCCTCCAAACTGCTCGCCAAGGTTGTCGAGGTACACGTCACGGCCGGGCAGCGGGTTTCGGCGGGCGAGGTGCTGGTTCGCCTCGACGCCGAGGACCTGGCGGCACGGCTGGCGCAGTCGGAGTCGGCGGCGGCCGCGGCGCGGGCAGCGCGGGACCAGGCCCGGATCGAGTTCGACCGGGTCAAGGGCCTTCTGGAGCGCCAGGCGGCATCGCAGATCGAGTGGGACCGCGTGCAAAGCGCGCTGAAGGCGGCTGAAGCGGAATTGCAACGGGCGCAGCAGAGCGTCACCGAGTCGCGGACGGTGCTGAGTTATGCCACCATCGCGGCGCCGATCGACGCAGTGGTGATCGACAAACGGGTATCGGCCGGCGACACGGCCGCGCCGGGCCAGGTACTGCTGACGCTCTTCGACCCCACGCACATGCAGCTTGTCGCCAGCGTGCGGGAATCGCTGACGCAGCGGCTGAGAGTCGGTCAGACCATCGGCGTGAGGATCGACACGCTCGGCTACCCGTGCGACGGACGGATCAGCGAAATCGTGCCGGAGGCGGAGGCCGCCAGCCGGTCGTTCCTGGTAAAAGTGACGGGGCCGTGTCCGCCAGGGGTCTATTCGGGCATGTTCGGCCGGCTGCTCATTCCGCTCGACGAGGAGTCCGTGCTGGTGGTGCTGCGCTCGGCCGTGCGGCGGGTGGGGCAACTCGATCTCGTGATGGTGGTGCAGGACGGGCGGATGCTGCGGCGGGCGGTAAAGCTCGGCCGCACGTTCGACGACGAGGTCGAGGTGCTGTCGGGCCTGCGCGAGGGCGAGGCCGTCGTCGAATCAGCCGTCGAGGGCGCGTGAACCGATGGCCAGTGACCCACAACCATCCGCGGGCGCGCCGCATCACGGATTCACCAACGCGATCGTCCACGCGTTCGTTCACTCGAACCTGTCCATTGTGCTCATCCTGCTGGCCGCGGCCGTGGGCGTGGCGGCGCTGACGGTCACGCCGCGCGAGGAAGAGCCGCAGATCGTCGTCCCGCTGGCGAACGTCTTCGTCGATTTCCCCGGCCACTCGGCGGCCGAAGTCGAGCAACTCGTCGCCACGCCGCTGGAGAAGCTGCTCTTCGAGATCGACGGCGTCGAATACGTCTACTCGATGTCGCGCGAAGGGCAGGCGGTCATCACCGTGCGGTTCTACGTAGGGCAGGACCGCGAGCGCAGCCTGGTCAAGCTGTACAAGCGCATCGACGAACACGCCGACGTCGTGCCGCCGGGTGTGACCGGCTGGGTTATCAAGCCGGTCGAGATCGACGACGTGCCGATCGTCACGCTGACGCTGACCAGTGCCACGTCGGATGAGTTCGTGCTCCGCCGGGTGGCGGAGGAGATGGTGCAGCGGCTGTCGGCGGTCGAGGACCTGTCGCGGGCGTACGTGATCGGCGGACTGCCGCGCGTGGTACACGTCTATCTCGACCCGGCCGGGATGCAGGCGTACGGCGTGTCGCCGCTGACGATCCAGCGGGCCATCGAGGCGTCGAACGACGCCCAGGACGCCGGACGAATCGTGCGGCTGGATCGCGAATTACGCATCGAAGCAGACGGGCGGGTTACGCGGCCGGAGGAGCTGCGCGAACTGGTCGTCGCGGTGTCCGGCGATCGGCCCATTTTCCTGAAAGACGTCGCAAACGTCGTCGATGGCGCGGCCGAGGTCGATCATTACGTGCGGCACGGCTGGGGGCCGGCGCGCGGATTCGAGGATCACGAGGGTGCGCCGGGCTCGGTTGTGGGGGGCGCGGCCGTCAATCACTCCAGCGGGCCGCCAGTTTCACCGTCCCAACTCTTCAGCGAGCCGCGGGCTTCAGCCCGCGCGGAGGTTCTGACGGCCAACCGTGTAGGAACCGCGCAGGACGAGAGCGGCTCGGTACTGAGCGATACTGCGATCGACCGTGCGGATGAGCGCAATGACGACACGTCCATCGGCGCGGGAAATCGTGTTGAGCAGCGGGATGCCATTGCGGAGTCCGATGCCGCCGCTGAGTCGGCGACTCCGCGCGGGCTGAAGCCCGCGGCTCGCTTTTCGGATTCCACCCCGGCGGTGACGATCGCCATCGCGAAAAAGAAGGGCACCAACGCGGTCTCGGTCAGCCGGCGGATTCTGGCGGAGGCGGAGTCGCTGAATCGGCAGCTTGTGCCCGACGACGTCGAGATGATCGTCACCCGCAACTACGGCCTGACCGCCAACGACAAGGTCAACGAACTCGTCGAGGCATTGGGTGTGGCGATCTTCATCGTCATCGCGCTGCTCACGCTGGGGCTGGGATGGCGGGAGTCGCTGATCGTCGCGCTGGCGGTGCCGGTGGTGTTCGGCCTCACACTGACGGTCAATCTGCTCTTCGGATACACGATCAACCGCGTAACGCTCTTCGCGCTGATCCTGTCGCTGGGCCTGCTGGTGGACGACCCGATCGTAGACGTCGAGAACATTTCACGGCACTTCCGCATGCACCGGCGCGCGACAAGGCGGATCGTGCTCGAAGCCGTCGCCGAGATCCGCCCGCCGCTGATCACCGCCACGCTGGCCGTCATCGTCTCGTTCCTGCCCATGTTCTTCATCACTGGCATGATGGGGCCGTACATGCGGCCGATGGCGCTCAACGTGCCGGTGGCGATGGTCATGTCGATGGTGGTGGCGTTTACCATCACGCCGTGGCTGTCGTATCACGTGCTGCGGCGCAAGTACGGCGGGGGGGGGGAGGTGGCCGGGGCGGCGGGCCGGCCGGACCCCGCGGTGTCGCCGGGGGCGTCCGCTTCGTCGGCAGGCGCCGCCGACGGTGCGGTCGCCGATCCGCACGACGTCGGCGATGTGAAAGAATCTCCGCTGTACCGCTTCTTCTATCCGCTGATGGCGCCGCTGCTGCACTCGAGGGCGAAGGCGTGGGCGTTCCTGCTGGTGATGGGGGCGCTGACGCTGGCGGCGTGCGGGCTTGCCGCCACGCGGCACGTGCCGCTGAAGATGCTGCCCTTCGACAATAAGAACGAACTGCTGCTGGTGATCAACATGGACGAGGGCACCACGCTGGAACGCACCGACGCCTGCGTGCGCGATTTCGAGGCGTACCTGCAGGGCGTGCTCGAGGTGACGGACTACGTGTCCTACGTCGGCCTGGCGTCGCCGATGGATTTCAACGGGCTGGTGCGGCAGTACTACCTGCGGCGTGGCGACAACGTCGCTGAAATGCGAATCAACCTGGTCGGCAAGAAGAGCCGCTCGATGCAGAGCCACGCGATCGGCCTGCGGCTGCGCGACGATCTGACGGGCATCGCCGAGCGGCACGACGCCAGGCTCGCCATCGTGGAAGCCCCCCCCGGGCCGCCGGTCGTCGCGAGCATCGTCGCCGAAGTCTACGGGCAGCCGGACCACTCGTATGAGGACTTGCAGGTTGCCGCCGCGACGGTCCGCGCCAGGCTCGAACGTGAGCCGGGCGTGGTGGACGTCGACGATTCCATCGAGGCGGACCAGACGCGGCTCGTCTTCGTGCCCGACAAGGAGAAGGCGGCGCTGAACGGCGTATCCGTCGCACAGATCGTCGCCACGGTCCGCGCGGCCGTGGACGGCGCGGGCGCGGGGACCGTGCAGGCGCCGGACGAGCGGAACCCGCTGCTCATCGAGCTGCGCCTGCCGCGGCCGCTGCGCTCCAGCGCGGCGGACCTGGGGCAGATTCACGTCGAAGGCTTCAACGGACGGCTTGTTCCGCTGGCGGAGATCGGACATTGGGAGCAGGACGTCGCCGACAAGACGATCTATCACAAGAACATGAAGCGGGTGGCATACGTCTTCGCCGAAACAGCCGGGCGACCGCCGGCGGACGCCGTGGTGGACATCCAGGCGGATTGGCGGGTCGGCGATTCGCCGGTGCAAAGGGGATCCGCGCAATCAGGCACTGCTCCTGAGCCGCGGGCTTCAGCCCGCGCGGACGGCGACAGCGAGCCGCCGGCTTCAGCCCGCGCGGCCGGCACCAGCGAGCCGCCGGCTTCAGCCCGCGCGGACGGCGACAGCGAGCCGCCGGCTTCAGCCCGCGCGGACGGCGACAGCGAGCCACGGGCTTCAGCCCGCGCGGATGTTCCTCCTCAGGCAGGTGTACAATCAGCGCAAGACCCATCATCGATTCAACCGGCGGAATCCGCAGCCGAGCCGGATCATTCTGCGGAATCCGAAGCTGAATCGACGTTCGCGACTCCGCGCGGGCTGAAGCCCGCGGCTCGCTTGGAGCGCGTCGGCAGCGGCTGGGTTTCATCGGCGTCGCCGAAGCCGGTCGCCGGGCGCACGTTCCTTTCGAACGGCGGCGACGTGGCGTGGGATCTGCCGCCCGGCATCGACGTCGACTTCGCCGGCGAGGGCGAATGGAAGATCACGCTAGACGTCTTCCGCGACCTGGGCCTGGCCTTCGCGGCCGCGCTGGTGGGCATCTACATTCTGCTGGTGGCGCAGACGGGCTCGTTCATGATCCCGGTCGTCGTCATGCTGGCGATCCCGCTGAACGTGCTCGGCATCATGCCCGGCTTCTGGCTGCTGAACGCGGTAGCCGGCGGTACCGTGGGGGGTTATGCCGACCCGATCTTTTTTACCGCCACCGGCATGATCGGCATGATCGCCCTGGCCGGCATCGTCACGCGTGACGCGATCATCCTGGTGGACTTCATCCACCTCTCGCAGGCCCGCGGCCGGTCGCTGTTCGACGCCATCATGGAAAGCCGCGTCGTCCGCCTGCGCCCCATCCTGCTGACCGCCGGGACTGCGATGCTCTCCGCCGCCCCCATCGCCATCGACCCGGTCTTCTCCGGCCTGGCCTGGTCGCTCATCTTCGGCCTCTTCGCGTCAACCGTGTTCACGCTGTTCGTGATCCCGATCACGTACTGGCTGGTGTATGAGAAGGGGATGAGGGCATGAGCGAACGAGGGGAGGAATAGACGGAAGGTAGGGTCCGTCCGTGTCCGGCTTCCCTAATTCCCTAATTCCCTTATTCCCTTACTCCTCCACTCCCTTCCGCCCGCGGCATCAGTTCGCCCAGCAGCGCAGCGACCATTTCCGCCGCCGCGGCTGGGGCGACTTTCCGCGTCTGGCCGTTCCGGCGGGTGTGAATCTCGACGACGCCTTCCTGCAATCCGCGGCGGCCGACGGTGACGCGGACCGGGCAGCCGATCAGGTCCGCGTCCTTGAACTTGAAGCCCGGGCGGGCGTCGCGGTCGTCCCACAGCGTGTCGACGCCCTTCGCTTCCAGCGCGTCGTGGATTTGCTGCGAGGTCTGCACCACGTCCGCCTCGCGCACGTCCAGCGAGCAGATCTCGACCTGGAACGGGGCGATCGAGGCGGGCCAGATGATGCCGGCGTCATCGTGACCGGCTTCGATGGCGGCCGCCATGATCCGGTTGATGCCGATGCCGTAGCAGCCCATGATCATCGGGTGGGACCGGCCCTGCTCGTCCACGAAGTCCGCGCCCATCGCCTCCGAGTACTTCGTGCCCAGCTTGAACACGTGGCCCACCTCGATGCACTTCTCGAAGATCAACGGCGATCCGTTCGGGGCGCGATCCCCCGGCACCGCGTCGCGGATGTCGCCGCTTTCTTTGATCTCGAAGTCGCGCCCGGGGTTGACGCCGCTGACGTGATAGTCGGTGCGGTTGGCGCCGGTGACGGCGTCGTGCATCACCGTCACCGCCTGGTCGGCGATGATGCGGGCCTTCAAGCCGACTGGTCCGGCGAAGCCCACCTCCGCGCCGGTCACCTTGCGGATCAGCGCGGGCGACGCCGGCGCCAGCGCCGCGGCGCCGGCCAGGCGCCGCAGCTTGGCTTCGTTGACGCTGTGATCGCCGCGCACCAGGGCCACCAGCGGCGCGCCGTCGGCCTCATAAAGAATCGTTTTGATCATCCGGTCGGCGCTGCAGCCCAGCAGTGTCGTCACCTGCTCGATGGTCGAGTGGCCCGGCGTGTGGATGTCGCGAATCGCCTCGTTCTTCCCCCCCCCCGCGTCCGGCAGCGGCGCCATTTCCGCCCGTTCCAGGTTGGCGGCGTAGCTGCCGTCCTCGGCCCGCACCAGCCAGTCTTCACCGGCCTCGGTGCGCACCGCGAACTCGTGCGAGGCGTCGCCGCCGATCGGACCCGATTCCGCCTCCACCACGATGTAGGGCAGCCCGCAGCGGGCGAAAATGTTGCAGTACGCCCGGTACATGTGGTCATACGTTTCATCCAGCCCGCCCGTGCCCTCCTTGGAGGCGTGAAACGAGTAGGCGTCCTTCATCAGGAACTCGCGCGTGCGCAGCACGCCGCTTTTCGGCCGCGCCTCGCCGCGGAACTTCGTCTGAATCTGGTAGAGATTGACCGGCAGTTGCTTGTAGCTGGTCAGATACGCCCGCGCGATGTCGGTGACCGGCTCCTCGTGCGTGGGGCCCAGCACCGTGCGCGTGCGCCAGTCGTCGCCGACGCCGTGCAGCCGCAGCAGCACGTCGCCCATCGCCTCGACGCGGCCGGTCTGCTGCCACCACTCGATCGGGTGCAGGGCGGGCATGTGCAGCTCGATCGCCCCGGCCGCGTTCATCTCCTCGCGGACGATGGTTTCGACCTTGCGAAGCGTCCGCAGGCCCAGCGGCAAATAGGTATAAGCCCCGGCCGCCACCTGGCGGATCAGCCCGGCGCGGATCATCAGTTGATGGGAGGGCACCACCGCATCGTGCGGCGTCTCCTTCGTCGTCGGGATGAGAAACTTCGTCCATCGCATTCGGGCGTGAATACCGCCGCGTCCGCGCTGTGGCAAGACGAGCCGCGGCCGGCTCGCCGCTTGGGCGGCGTAAGGGAATCGGCGACTGCTCTGAACGAGCCGCGTGGCTTCAGCCTGGCGCCAGGGGAGAAAGGCGTTCGCGGCGTAAGACTTCACTCACCGCGAGACTCCGCGCGGGCTGAAGCCACGCAGCTCGCTGCCGATACACGATCGCGCACGCGCACTCAGCGTCGCCGCCGCAGAGGGGCGTACTGCCGCACCACGCCGATCACGACGCCCTGGACCTGGCACTCCTTGGGGTAGATGGGCGGGTAGTTTCCGTTGGCGGGTTGCAGGCGGATGCGGCCGCGCTCGCGATAGATCGCCTTGAGCGTGTTCTCGCCGTCGGCCAGCGCCACCACGATGTCCCCGTCGCGGACGTCGCTGCGCTGCTCGACGATGACCACGTCGCCGTCGCAGATGTGCTCGTCGATCATGCTGTCGCCGCGCACGCGGATGGCGATGCGCTGGTGCGGCGTGACGAACGTGCTCTCCAGATCGAAGGTGTCGCGGTCCTCATACGCTTCGACCGGCATGCCGGCGGCGATCCGGCCCACCAGCGGGATCACCGTCGGCCGGTCCTCGGGGAACTTCGCCGCCGCCGTCAGCTCCAAAGAGCGTGCCTTGTTCGAGCGGCGCGTGACGAGCCCTTTTCGCAGCAGCGCCTCGACGTGCTCGAACACGGTGATCTTTGAGATGCCGAGCTGGTCCGCGATCTCCTGCAACGTCGGGGAATAGCCATTCGCCCGCCGGCCGGCGCGGATGCAGCGCATCACTTCCATCTGCCGCGGGGTCAACGTCCGTGCGTCCGAGTCTGTCTTCACCATGGTTCGTCTCCACGAAGCCCGCCAGTCCCGACGGCCCGGTCACCGTCGGCGGCAGCACACCCAGGCCCAGCAGCAGCCGCAGCGCCCGGATGCGCTGCGCCGAGGCCAACAGTTCACGCAACTCCCGCGCCGCTGCCTGGACCATCCTTCGACCGGCGCCCGCGGCCGCCGGTCGGCGCGGGCCCGGCCACGCGACCCGGCTCAGCCGGACGCGGCCCTGCTGGTCCACGCGGCCGCACAGCGCCGTCCGATACGATCCGCCCGGTCCGAAAACGCAGATCGGCGTCTCGTCGTGCTCCCGACTCCGTTCGCCCTGCGCCGCGTCATCCCTGACGTGCTCCATTGCACTCGTCCCACAAAGCCCCAACCGACCGACGCCGGTAGCGTTTGAGCTTTGTTTGGTGTATTAGTGTAGCCTAACATCGGGCTAACGTCAATCCCGACTTTCGCCTTTTTCTCGACCCGCCTCGCCCGTGGACTCGCGGGATTCTGGCGCATTTTCTGCGCCGACACGGCTGCCGCGGCTGAAATCCGGGTCGCGGTCACCCGCTTTGTCGCCTCGGCCTCTGCATATAGAGCGCACCTGCACGAGACCCCCAACATACTGGGTGATTGCAACACAGCCGACCAACGCCCGCCTGTCCGCCGTAGGCGTGGCACGCCGCAGCGGCGCTGGCGGGCAATAGTTTATTGCTTCAACTATTGACATCGAGCCTTGCTATAGCAATACTCTCAGATGTTCTTGTTTTGTTTGGTATCGAGGATTGCCGATGTCACGCCCGCTCGTGCCGCAACTGACGAGAGTGGATCGCCACCAGCCCTTTCGCTTTGAGGCCGGAAATCCGGGAGAAGCCTCCGCGCCCCTGTGCGGCCGGCGTTCGCTCCATCCCGTGTACCCCGTTTCAATGGACGTTCGGAGGTTCCCGCAATCCCGCGCTCCGCACCCGCGCCATGATCCGCGCCGGGCGGGGGGGGCCGGCCGCCGCGCGACTGCGCCATCGGCGTGCGACGCCCCCGCGATGGTAAGGGTGAAGACACAGGTGACGGCGCCGCCCGTTCGGCGCACGGAGCGCACTACGCGGATCGCGGCCGCGTTCGGACTCGGGCTCGATCGGAGCACGCAGAGAGTCATCGACCGGGTGAGTTTCAATCTGGCCGACGGCCGCATCGTGTTACTGCTCGGGGCGTCCGGCAGCGGCAAGACGACGGTGATGAAAGCGCTCGCCGATGCGCTGCCTTTCCGGGTGACGGTCGACGCCGCGGAGTTCCCCCCGGACGCCGCCATCATCGACGGCGTGGGCGCGGGCCTGGGGCTGGATGAGACGCTCGCACTGCTGAGCCGCTGCGCCCTGGGCGAAGCGCCGCTGTGGCTGCGGCGCATCGACGAGTTGTCGTGCGGCCAGCGGTTTCGCGCCGCGCTGGCAAGGGCGCTGGCGGCCGCTCTCGCTTCGCGCCCGCGGCGGGTGCTGCTGTGCGATGAGTTCGCCACCGGGCTGCACCGGCGGGCCGCCCGGGCGCTGGGCTTCAACCTGCGCCGGTTGGTCAGCGAACACCGGTTGTGCGCCGTGGCGGCGAGCTGCACCGACGACGTCATCTGTGACTTGCGTCCCGACGTCGTCGTCCGCTTCGTCGGGGGGGGGCGGTGTACGGTGGAGGAGCGTGCCCCGCGCCCGGCCGCGCCGTTCAGCCTGCGGCGCACCGTCTGCATCGAACCGGGCAGCAAGCGGGACTACGCGGACTTCGCCCCCATGCACTATCGCGCCACGGATGAGCTGGGTTTCGTGGACAAAGTGTTCGTCCTGCGCGAGCGCCGCGGCGCAGCGGCCCTGGGCATCATCGTGTACGCCCACGGGCCGCGCGAACTGGCGCTGCGCAACGAGGCGACCGGCGGGCGTTTCGTCCGCGGCCTGGAGCGGCTCAATCGCGAGTGCCGCATGATCCGCCGCCTGGTCATCCACCCCGACGTGCGCGGCTGCGGGCTGGGGCGGCTGCTGGTGCGGCGCACCCTGCCGCTGGTCGGCACGCGCTTCGTCGAATGCCTGGCGACGATGGGAGACGTCAACCCCGTCTTCGAGCGGGCCGGCATGCGCCGCATCGGCCGCTGCGAGTATCCGCCCTGCTTTCGTGTCTCGCTGGACCGCCTGCGGACCCTGGGCGTCGCTCCCTGCGACGGCGGGTTCGTCGCTCGAGTGGGGCGCAGCCGCGAGGTCCGCGGGATCGTTTCCGCCGCCGTCGCCCGGTGGTACTGGGCCACCGTAGGCGAAGGCGACCGCCGCGTCGCCCGGCAATCACCTGACATGCTGGCGCAGCTCTACCGCAACCTGCTTTCGAGCCGGCCGGTGTATTACCTGTGGGAAGCGAGTGAGGGAATGAGGGAATGAGGGAGTGAGGGAGGGAGCGTGGGATGAGTCTCCCTCGCACGCGCCGCAACGGAATCGCCTGCTGCCCCGAAGGGCCCGGAACATATCAGTGCCCGTCAGACCTCCGCCGCCCCGAAGGGGCCGGAATATATCAGCCCAGGGCAGAGCGAAGCGCCGCCCTGGGTATCCGGCTGGTGGAACGTGAGCCCTGAAAGGGCGGCACAGCGGGGTCGATCGTTGCGTGTGCCCGAGGTTGTGTCGCCCTTTCAGGGCTCCAATTGTATGAGGCGCCCGCAACCCAGGGCGTTGCCCTGGGCTGGCATGTTCCTGCCCCTTCGGGGCGGTTGGGACGGGACACCGTCACGTACTCGTTCGCCTCGTTGGCGGTGTAGATGCGGGTGTCTGGTTGTCGCTCGTCCTGGCAGGTCACGCGGTTGCCCAGTCGAAAGTACACGAACGCCTCCGCTCTGGTCACGCCGCTATCATCATAGTCCACCCGGGTGAGGCGATGCAAGCCGTCGTAGTCAACGCGCCGCCTCTGAGCGAGCCGCGTGGCTTCAGCCCGCGCGGATATTCCGACTTAGCGCCATACACCAAGTGATCACATCACTTCCATCGCCGGGGGGCACGCCGCCAGAAGCGCGCTCTCTGGCCGCACCTCCGAACTTTCGCACTTCCAGCGAGCCGTGGAAAATCAAGGAACGCCAATCGCCAGGATGGACGCCGCGACAACGCCGCACCTCCGCGCGGGCTAAAGCCACGCGGCTCGCCCGGAAGAACCCGTCGGCATTGGCCCCGCCGCCGCGACGCGGGTCAATCTCCAGCCGGTTGCCGACCTTGTCGAAGCTGTAGTCGTACCGCGCCAGCGTGTCGAGTTCGGCCCCGTCGAACCAGTTGCGTTTCCTGACTGGACGCGGCAGTCCGATCCTCTAGTCGGACAAACATCACGCCCGCACTCGGGGCACGTGCCGCTAATGTTTCCGGTGAGATCATAGCCACACATGCAATGCCACTGTTTCGCGCTCTTTCTGTCTCGAGGGAAGATGGACGCTATGAAGAGGAGCATCACTGGAAGCCAGAGTGGAACGGCGAAACCGATTGGGTTATCAAATCCCCATCGAATGCAATGCATAGCGTGGTAGCGATACCAACCTGCCACACCGCCGTGCCCTACACCCACTCCGGGCTCGTAGACAAACCGACCATCGACGATAATAAACTGATCCGCCGATCCGTGCCCTCGATACCACCCGTACACGATGCCTAATCGTGTAGATTCTATCCAAGGGACAACCATTAGGCCACAGAGGCCTACACGAGTCCACTGCAGTACCTTCCGTCGCCGACTCATTGTGCTATCCTCGCCGCTCCTGTACTGGCCGCCCGTGGACTGGGCAGGCCAGCCCTCGACGCAGAACGCGAGTTACCATATTGTCGATCTCGGTGCCCGACATGCCAGTGCATCCTTTGTGCAACGCTGGATACACATCTCTCACTAATCGCCTTATGCACTCGACCTCAGTCTCTCCCTTGTTCCAGCCGCCTCTCGGACTACACTGCCGCGAGCAGTAGAGAGAACGCACTTCGTGGGCGAGGAAATCTAAGCACGGGTCTTCCTCTCCACTCCGCCAATCCCGGCATTTCGAGTCGACGTGAATCAGCTCGTGCAAGAATGCCGCATTCATAGTGTTCTCGAAATTGACTCTCCGATTGAACATCTCGCAGTTGGTACACAAGGTGATCGTGTATTTACCAGGGCTTCCACCCCACTTGGCTGCGGGAACACTGCCTGAAGGGTCGATCCGGCACGTATTGTCGCACTCGACCGTAAACATGCACTTGTTTCTGTTTTGTATGCTCTGGAGGTCGCGAATAAGTTGTATCACTTCGTTCCAGACACCGCCCATGATGGTCCCATTGCCGCGACACTTCGGTCTGGCTGCACATTGTATCTTCTCACAAACCTCTGACTTCGTGAGAGTTTGTCCGCCAGATGGATCCAGGATGACGAGTGGACTGGCATGGAGGGCAAGATATAGATCCAGCGCATCGATGAACTCCAACGGATCCCTCTGCATCCACCGTCCCAGGTCGGGGTTGTACCATCGCGCCCGGCTGTACTGGATCTGGCGGTTGAGGCTGTACTCGGCGCCGCAGTTGAC
>QZJT01000022.1 GCA_003597935.1 Phycisphaerales bacterium
GTACGAGACGCCCCGCGGGGGCGGCGGCGCCTTGGCGCCCCCGGCGGCGGGGGGCGGGTTTCAGCGGCAGGCGCCAGGCGGCGCCGGACCATTCGGCTGGCGTGACCCCCACGGCCGCGGCGACGATGAGCCGGGTGCGCAGGCGGCGCAAGGCTGCGGCCTCGGCGCCGATCTCGGCGAGGCCGGCGGCCCGGCCGTGCCGGCCGCGGCCGGCGATGGGCTGATGGAAGCCGCCCCCCCCCGGCGCCCCGCCATCCAACTTCACAACACCTACCTGGTCGTCGAAACCGACGATGGGCTGCTCATCATCGACCAGCACGCTCTGCACGAGCGGATCATGTTCGACCAGCTCAGCCGCCGCATCCTGGAAGGCCCGTTGGAGTCGCAGCGGCTGCTTTTGCCGGAGACGATGCCGGCTGCGGCCGCGGACGTGGCGCTGCTCGAAACGCACGGCGAGCTATTGGCGGAACTGGGCATCGAGGCCGCCCCCATCGGCCAGGACGCGGTGGCGGTCCACGCTTTCCCCAGCATCCTCAAGCGGGCCAACGTGGCCTCATTCATGCGCGACCTGCTCGACGGCCTGGCGGCCCAGGATGGCGACCGCCCGCGGGAGGCGATGATCCACGCCGTGCTGGACATGATGGCCTGCAAGGCCGCCGTCAAAGCCGGCGACCCGCTGACGCCGGCCGAGATCGACGCGCTGGTGTCGCACAAGGCGCTGGTGGAGAAATCGAGCAACTGCCCCCACGGCCGGCCGACCACGCTGCGCTTGACGCGGGCTGACCTGGAGCGGCAGTTCAAGCGGACGTGAGCGGCGGCGGGGAGTCAACGCCAAGGCGCGAAGGGGCAAAGGCGCAAAGAAGAGGGGAAGTCAACGCGAAGACGCGAAGGTGCAAAGCCGCAAAGTAGAGGGGAAGTCAACGCCAAGACGCGAAGGTGCAAGCCGCAAAGAAGAGGGGTATCAGGGGTGGCTCTGAAGGCAGCGCGGAATCAGGGGAGGCCTGAAAGTTCCGATGGATTCTTTGCGCCTTCGCGTCTTTGCGTCATTGCGTTGATTTCCGCCGGCGCCGCCCGCCGCACACGCACGCCGATTTGAGCCAGCGCCTCCGCCAGGTCTTCCATCCGCACCGCCTCCGGCACCGGCCCGGCCGTGGACATGACGAAACCGGTGGAACTGGCGGCGCCCATGTTGCCGTGCGCGCCTTTCAGGCCGATCAGACTCGTCATCAGCCGGCTGCCGCAGTGGCTGCCGTCCTCTACGCACAGGAGCACGTCGGGCGTGAACCTCATCAGCCCGTGAAACGCCCGCCACAGGCGGTAGACGCAGTCGGGGTACTCATGGTCGGCCGTGGCCGCGAACCACGCGGCCTTGTCGGCGAAACCATCGGGGTCGGCGTCCAGACCGCCCGCCAGGATAGGCAGCAGGCGCAGCGGGTCGCCGTCGATGGGCACGTAACGCAGGCGCAGCGCGTCGCCGCGGTCACGGGCGCCGCCGTCCGCCGTCGGATCGGCCCACCCGACATCGCCGGTCCCCTTCATCCGCGTGAGCGCGATACGCGGCACCGGGCGCTCGCCGGGCAGTTCAGCCGGGCCGGCGCCGAAGGGAGCCTGCGCGCGGGCTGAAGCCCGCGGCTCGCCGGCCGGCAGTTCCGCGCGGGCTGAAACCCGCGGCTCGCTGGAATCCGCAGACTCGATTCGCGCCCGCCCCTCGCGCGAGGTCACCGCGATGGCGCCGTCCGGCGTGACGTAGGCCGCCAGGCGGATGCGGTCGTGGCCGATCAGTGCATCCGTTACCGCGGCCGGCTCGCGGGTATACACGGCCGCGCAGGTGACCATGCCGAAACCCGGAACCACCACGTCCCCCGGCCGCGTCAGCCGGTCGGTCACACGGAACCCCTCGCGCCTAAGAAGGCCGGGCAGGTCGATCCACTCAGAACCCCCGCTTGAATGCGAGGGCCGAGCATCGGCGATGGCGTGGCCGTGGTCGGACAGCAGCGTAATCTGGATGCGTCCGGCGAACGTGTGAATCAGCCAGCGGCACACGCGATCGACGCGGTCCAGTGCGTACTCGTGGCCGGCCCGCCCCTGGCGGGACCCCAGCGCTGAGGTGCCCACCGAATATCCCACGAAGGTGGCGTCCGCCGGCCGCTGCAGGACCTCGTCCTCGATCCGCCGCAGCTCGTGGCCGAACCACGGCCTGGGGTCGGTGTAGGCCAGCCCGTGGGCCAGGTAGTTGAGGTCGTAGTCGACCTGGTCCAGCCAGGGCGCGTTGGTGGTGCGGACGTAGGTGAAGTAGCCGGTGTTGAGGCGGCGGGTGTTGTAGAACTGGGACTCCATCGCCACGCAGGGCGCCACGCCGAATAGCTCCGCCAGCGACAGATCGGTCATCACCGGAAAGGGCGCGATCACACGGCCGGGGGGATGAAACTGGGCGAAACGCCCGTGGTCATGGAACTCGCGCACCAGCTCGAACGGGACGCTGTCGAGGATGATGACCAGGTGCGGCACCACGCCGCGGGCCAGGCGCGGCGGCGGCACGTCCACGTCGGACCGCCCGTCGCCGTCCCAGTCGAAAAGCAGCCGCAGCGGCGCCCCGTCGGCGCCGAAGCGTTCGGCGTAGTCCGCCCGGCCGTCGCCTTCGAAGTCGTAGACCGCGTCGCGGCCGTCCGGCGGGTGGTGGCGGAACGCGATC
Organism: Phycisphaerales bacterium; assembly: GCA_003597935.1. Classification (GTDB taxonomy): domain Bacteria; phylum Planctomycetota; class Phycisphaerae; order UBA1845; family UBA1845; genus SURF-32. Next base: position 2,693 of record QZJT01000022.1, read on the forward strand.
GGACCGGCCGGCGCCAACCGCGGCCCCGGGCCGGCGCAGCCGGTTGCAGTGAGCAGTGTCAAGATCACGGCGACCGCCATACGCGCTCTGGGGTGACGGCTAGGCGGCCGGCGCGACGAGTCCAAGGCGGCGCCGCTCGGACCTGCGCCGTCGGCGCCGCGGTCGCGGCCGGCCCCGGGTGAGGAATCCCGCAGTCGTGTCATGCCGGCGATCATAGCGGCGATTTCGCCGGGCGGAACGTGTACGGCCGGCGCGACGCCGGGAAAGGAGCCGGTGGAACGGGGCCGGTATCGGGTCTGCGTCCGAGAGGGTCTTTTCGGCCGGGCGAAGCGCAGCGGAACGCGGCCGCCACGTCATCCTGACCACCGGATCCCGCTTGCGCCCCGGCCGATAACAAGCGCCGGGCGGCGGATCATCGCTGGGGGGGCCGCCGGCGCCTCAACCACTGCGCCCGCCCCGCCGAATCTAAGGGGCGGCGCGTGAAGTATCCGCCTGATGCACCGGCGCGGATACGCAGCCCTCATGGCCCGAAGTTCGGACTGCGCCCTGCTGTGACGGGACCATCGTGAATGACCGCGTCAAACAGACCCTGATGATCGTCGTCGCGCAGACGACCTGCGTGGCGGTGGCGCTGTGGATGCACCATCACTTCGCCACCCTGGCGACGCGTGAGCAGGTGAACGAGAACTGCTTCGACGAGTTGCGCCGGGCGGCGACCCGTCTGGCGGGTTTCTGGTCCGCGGCCCACGCCCGCCCGGAACTGAGCGGCACCGACTTCCAGTCCACCGCCGAACTGCTGCGACACAAGGCCGCCGACCAGACCGATCTGGTTCTGGTCGTGGACGCGGCCGGCAACGTCCTGGAAGCGATCGGCGCCGACGGCGATCCGCAGCAGCAACGGCTGGAGTGGGAGGCGCCGGAGGAGTCAACCCTCGGGTCAGGCGAATACACGCTGACCTTCCTGTGGCAGGGCCAGCGTTACCTCGGTGTGCGCACGGCCACCGGCGAAGCGGGCGTGTCTCTGATCGTGGGCCGGCCCGAGTCGACGCTGACGGCCCTGACCAACGCCGTCGTCGAACCGCTGACCAAGGTCGGCGCCCTGACGCTGCTGTGGACCTGCGCCATGCTGTCGATCGGGGTCTACCTGATCCTGGCCCGATACCACGATCAACTGACGCAGCAGCGTGCCCAGAAGTTCACCGGCACGCTCCGCCGGGCCCAGGAGCTGGTCCGCACCCGCGACGCCGTGATCTTCGGGCTGGCCAAGCTGGCCGACTCGCGTGATCCGGAGACGGGCGACCACCTGGAACGGATCTCGGCCTACTCGACGACACTGGCGTCCGCCCTGCGGCACCATCCCAGGTACGGCAAGCAGGTCACGCCGACCTTCATCCGCCTGATCGGGATCAGCTCCGCCCTGCACGACATCGGCAAGGTGGGGGTGGCGGACCGGATCCTGCTCAAGCCGGGTCCGCTGTCGGCGACCGAGCGGAAGCTCATGCAGACCCATTGCCGCATCGGCGGCGACTGTCTGGCCGAGATCGAGCAGCGCTTAGGCAGCACGAACTTCCTGCAGATGGCCCGCGAGATCGCCCTGCACCATCACGAACGGTGGGACGGCACCGGCTACCCGGCGGGCCTGGCGGGCGACGAGATCCCGCTCTCCGCCCGGATCGTGGCGATCGCGGACGTGTATGACGCACTCTCCAGCAAGCGGGTCTACAAGGAGCGCGTGCCGCACGAGGAGTGCGCCGAAATCCTGCGGGCGGGGGCGGGCGCCCACTTCGACCCGGACCTGATCGAGGTGTGGAAGTCCATCGAGCCCAAGTTCATCGAGATCCAGGCGCAGTACGCGTCGACCGACGCCCCCACCGGCGGCGCCGCCCGCGCCGGTGCGTTATGGGAGAGTGCCGCGACGGAGGAGCTGGCCGAAGCGGAGCGGGCGGCCGGCGCGGTGGCGGTGGGATAGGCCCGGCGCGGGCGATGGGAGAGCGAATCGTGAGCGGAAAGCTCGACTCGAAAGACCGGCGGACGTTTGAGATCATGCTCATCGTCGTGACGGTGGGCATGACGCTGCTTCTGTTCCGGCTGGGCGGCTATCGGATGGTGACGCTCCATCTGTATTTCCTGCCCATCGTGCTGGCCGGCTACTACCTGGGCCGCACCAACGCCGGCATCCTGGCGCTGTTCAGCGCCCTGGCGGTCTCGGCCGTGGTCGCCTCCGACCCGGCCAGTTTCATGGCGTTCAAGTCGCCCATGGTGGTGGGGCTGGCGCTGACCGTGTGGGCCTCGGCGCTGGGCCTCACCGCCCTGCTGGTCGGGACCTTGTGCGACGAGCGGGCGGCGACCGTGCGCGAGCTGGAAGTCGCCTACGTGGGCGTCATCGAAGTCCTTTCCCGGTATCTCCAGAGCGCCAACCCCAAGGTCAAGGCACGGTCGGTGCGGGTGGCGGAACTCAGTCAGCGGGTGGCGCAGCAGATGCGCATGACCCAGAAGGAGGTGGACGACGTTCGCGTGGGAGCGCTGCTCTATGACCTGGGCAGCGTGGAGGTGACCACTACGCTGATCAGCAAGGCGGTCAGCTCGGTGGGCGGCAAGATGAAAGGGCACAAGCACACCTTCATGGGGACCGACCTGGTGCAATCGCTGGGGACGGTGCTGCACGGGGCATTGCCGCTGGTGCTCAATCAGGACGAGGCGGCCCGCGAAGTGCTGACTCTGGACGACGGCATGCAGCCGGCGGACATCCCGCTGGGGGCGCGCATCATCCGGGCCGTCCGCGCTTATGAGACCCTGTTGGAGGATGGCTGCGGCGGACAACCCCTGACGCCCGTGGCCGCCCTGCGCGAGCTGCGCGGCGATGCGCTGGGCGGATACGACGTGGACGTGCTCGACGTGATCGAGCGCTGCGTCGATCGACCGGGCCCCCGCGCCGTACCGGCGGCGGAGCCGGCGTTCGTCTAGGGGTTGGAAGGTCGGAGGGTTGACGGTTGGAAGGTTGAAGGTTGACGGTTGAAAGGTTGAAGGTTGGAGGTTCAGAGCAGGGGGTGGAGCACGGGGCAACGGTGCCCGACGTCGCGCAGCGCCACCCCGCGCTCAGCCTTCGACGTTCGCGCTTCAACGCCCCCGTCTTCTGACCTTCAACCTTCCAACCTTCCAACCTTTCAACCCTATTCTACAACGACCCTGCGCGGGCTGGCGCGGCGGGGGCATTGCACTTCGCGGCCGGCGCTGCGGAGTTTCTGGACGGCGCAGGTGTACTTGCCGGGCGGCACAGGGGCGATGACGGTCTGGAGCTTGCCGTCCCAGTCGAGCCATGCGTTCTTATCGAACGTACCTTGTCCCGCCCGGCCGCGGCAGCGAACCAGCGCCCGGCCGCCGGGGGTGGTGGTGTGGAGGTAGACGCTGATCTGGCCCGCCCCGCCCTCGGCGCGGTGGGCGTAGATCGCCGGGCAGGCGCCGCAGTACCAGCGGCTGGTGAAGTAATCCGTATGGGCGTCGCTGGTGTGGTTGTCGATTCCCTCGGTGGGATCGAAGTCGATGGTCCAGTGGAACTGGCCTCCGAACAGGATACGCCCATCCGGATCGACGCTTATGCCGTTTGCGGAGTCGAGCCACGTGCTTCCGGCCGTTACCGTCCAAGCGTATGAACCGTCGCCGCCCAGATGCGCGACGTAAAAGTCAGAACCGCCGACGCTGGTCCGTGGGTCGCCTTCGCCTTCGGGATCGAAGTCGACGGTCAATCCGAACTCTCCCACCACAAATGCGCCGGCATCGCCGTCGACGCCGATCCCTTCGGCCGTGTCGTCTTCCTCGCCGTTCCGGGGAACCCAACTCCACAGCCACGTTCCCGCCTGGTCGAACTTCGAAACGTAAATCCCCTTGTCGCCCGGGTCGATCCGGACAAACTTCCGGGGGCCGGGGTCGAAATCTGCCTTGCCCCGAAAGGCTCCTGCGACCCAAATGGATCCGCGAGCGCCGGTGGCCACGCCATAACTGTAGGCGCTATCCTCCGGCCAGGGTTTTTTGCCTCCGAAAGTGCGCGTCCATCGGGGCGTGCCATCGGGCGTCAACAGTGTGACGAAAACGTGAATTGCCTGTCCCGAGTCGTGCATGTCGACTCGCCGGGGCCGCGGGTCGAAGTCGACCTGTCCGGAGAATCTCCCGGTCACAGCGATGGCGCCGTTGTCCCTCGGCGCAATCGCCCAGGCGGAAGCCGATTCGTCGTCCCCAAAGTCAACGGTCCAGGCGTAGGATCCGTCCGTCCGGAATTTGCTCACGAAGGCGTCTCGACCTCTGCCGCTGCTGTGCTCGTCCTTACCCTCACCCGGGTCGAAGTCAAGGTCGCCCCCGAACTCGCCCGCAACTATGACGTCGCCGTCCGGGCCGACCGCCACGTCGGCGCCACGCTCGCAGTCCGTCCCGGGGAGGGTGTGCGTCCATCCGTACGATCCGTTGGCGTTGATGCGGGTGAAGAATGCATCCGAACAAATCACCGTGGCGCGTTCGTCGACGCCCTCGGTCGGGTCGAAATCAACCGTGTATCCCTTGACGAGTCCCTGACCAAACCAACCCGTTACATAGACGTTGCCATCGCGGTCGGCCGCAACGCCTTCCGGCGCTTCCGGGCCGAATGCCCCGATGATGTAGGCCCAGCGGTAGGAGCCGTCCGGCCCGAGTTTGGTTACGAAGATGTCCTGGTCTCCGTACGCCGAGTGAAGGTCGACGCCCTCGGTCGGATCCAGGTCGATCAAGGTCCCGGGCGCGGCCCGCAGCTCGCCCGCCAGAATGACGTTTCCGTCTGCGTCCAAGGCCACGTCGGTGGCCATCTCTTCTGACTCGTGCGGATAAGCCGCGGTGCGCGTCCAGCCGTAGGCGGGAAACTCGCATGACTGCTGCGAGCGCCCAAGAGGTCCGATCGAAGCGACAAGGATGACGCACGCAGTTCCCAGTTTGTACATCCTCAATCACTCCTCGCAGTCTCCGTCCGGCAGAGAGGACTTATGCGCGACGCCCGCGGAGCAATCCCCAGGCCCGGCGCGGGCACGACCGCGCCGGGCCTGGGCCTGATGGTGATCCTCCTTCCTCTACGGGCAGGAAGGGTTGTTGAACGTGACCGTCGTGTTCCGGATCACGATGACCTTCGGGTTGTTGGCGCCGGCCTTGACCGTGATGTCTCCGCTGGTACACAGAGGCGTGTCGATGCGGAAGGTGCCGCCGGTGACGTCGAAGTCGCCGGAAAGTGAGTCGGTCGTGCCGGTGGAAGCGAAGTGCAGTTCGCTGGTCTGCACGTCGCCCTTCAAAACCCACTTGGCGCTTCCCGAAACCGTGCAGAAGCCGACGAAGAGCGTCCCGTCGGTACACTTCCACTTGCCCGTCGACCCGCCGCTCTTGAGGTTCGTCAGAAGCTGGAGGGTGTCGTTCTCGTCATCGACCAGCACCAGTCCGTTGTTGACGAGTTCGGCATGAATGGAAATGCTCCCCTTGATCGTGAAACCGCTGGGGATCGTCACGACGTCGCCTGCAGCGCCGGTAATGCGCCCGAGGACGAGGCCGCTGGCATTGTCGCCACGGATGATGCCAGTGCCCTCAATTGCGATGTCGCCCCCGAAATGGAGCGCCGGGCCGAACTCGCCGGGCTGGCCCCTGAAACGGATCTCGCCGTTGATCTCCGCCGCCGATTCGATCGTGAGCGTGCCGCCTTGATCGTAGATGTCAACAATGGCGGTGGTGTCGTCGACGACCAGTTCGCCACAGTCGGAGTTTCCCGGTGATTTCTCGTCCTCGCCCACGCACACGGTCTTGCTCGCCGGGATGATCGCCGTGTCGCCCGACCCGGGATAGCCGGAGGTCGGGTTCCAGTTGCCTTTCACGTTCCAGCCGCAGTCGATCGCCCCCGTGAACGTGTACGTCTCGCCCAGCGCCGGCGCCGCGCTCAGCCCGACGACCAGAACCGCACCGAGCAGAATGCAGAAATATGCTCTCATCGAGATTTCTCCTGTCGTTTTCCTTTCCAGAGACGGACGATTCTGACCTGACGTCGAATCGCCGCTCACGCTACCCCGCCGAGTCCAAGGCGGCGTTGTCCTCAACGATGATCTCCAACCAGTCATCGTCGCCCGTAGCCGTAAGCGTCACCACCCCGTTGATGCTGATGGTGTTTCCGCCGGCATCGACGGAGTCAAAGGTGAGCTCGTCGAAGGCGAGCGTGATGTGCCCGACGTCCGCGTCGATCAGGCTGATAGTCCGTGGGGTGCCCTCATTTCCCTCGATTCGGACGTTATGGGCCGAGCCGTTCGGGTACTGGGGGGCGCCCTGGGACGCGATCCACTTGTCCTCGTCCCACTCGCCGGTAAGGTACTGCGTGTCCCACTCGAAATTGTACGTGTCCACCGCCAGGGCGACGCCGACCACGCCGAGCGTGACGCCTGCGGCGCCCACGTATTTTCGCAGGTTGCCTTTCCTGAGCCATGATGGAATCATGGATGAATCTCCCAGAACGCTTGCTTCGCGCCGCCGCGCCAGTTTCACTGGGCGCAGCGGCCATGATCGATGCGTAAGCATCGAACGAACCTCGCGCCGCGCGGCCTCGATATCCGCTAGCCAACGGTGAGGGCCTGTGCGGCGCTTCTTCCTGGTAGAGTTCTAGACGACGGCCGCCGCGTCGCGGCGGACCGCGCGCTCGAAAATCGGCGGTGCTCGCGCCCGGTGTGTTTTGGGACCGGCAACGGGCCGACGCGACGAAGCGACAAAGCGACGAAGCGACGAAGCGACGAAGCGACGAAGCGACGAAGCGACGAAGCGACGAGAATTCTCCCTCAACGTCGCGATGCGGCGCGAAGGCGAGGGAGCAAGATGAAAGCCAGCCCGACACCGTCCCTGGCTCCTGCTTTCCCGAGTTTTTGGCAACCGACCCTGGCGCTGGCGGCAACCGTACGATCGAGCCCAGACGCCGCCGCGCTTTTCCGACCATTCGCAGTCTATCGAAGGCTTGGTGGCAAGTCAACCCCGATTCCGGGAGTCCTGGATGCGTGCATCCAGCCGACGCAGCGAAAGAAACGCGCCGGGGATGCGGGGGATGCCCGTCGTTGTGCCACGGGCTTCAAGCCGGTATGAATGGTTCCGGGGGGCGGAGCGAATCGTGCCCGGCGACGCAGTGGTCGGCTGGTGCCAGCGCCGCAGGCTCTGTGAATCTGTGCCGGATATGCGCCCCATCGCTCGCCGAGCCGGCCGTCGGGCGACCGCCCATACGATCCAACCATGGCCCACGACGACGCAGCCTGGAACGATGAAGACGACGATCTCGTCGACGTTGTTCAGGTATGGCCGTGCGGTCTGAACAACGGAAGCTACGTTGAACCCGGATCGTCACGGCCGCTCGCCCCCTCGCACAAAACGAGGCAAAGACCGCAAACTCAGCTATGACGACGCCGAAACGACCACCTTCGCCGGCGCCGCCCACGATCTCCGGCTGAAAGTAACTATAGGACTGTCACGTCGGCAAATCGAGAGGCGGTACACCGTCGCAGGAGTACAGCACCGGCGGGGGGTGCCTCGGCGCACGCCGCAGAGGTGGATGGAGCAGAGGTCTGGTTATCGCCGCGGGCGCCACGCGATCCTGTGCGGGAATCGTATGCTTGAGTCTGGCACCGTTGCGGCCGCCCGCCCGTGGAACGTCCGCCGACGGCGCGGAACCGAACCGGCGCGCCCTGAAAACCGATAAGACGGAAAGAATGTCCCGATCCGTCACGGGGGCCGAAACCGGCATTGCTGCGCGGTCCGATGACGATGAGTCCGCCGGGGGCACCATGAGCAACCGCCTGAACGTATGCCTGTTTAACGCCCAACCGGAGTCGTCGCAGGAGCTGCGCGACCGGCTGACGTCGGTCAACTTCGTCCGGCTGGTGGGGGAGGCGCGCAGCTCGGACGAACTGGCCGAAGTCCTGCACGAAAACGACGTCAACCTCATCTTCTTCCACCTGGATCCCGACCCGCCGGCGGTGGTGGACATCATCGACCAGGTCTCGACCCGATATCCCTCCATCGCGATGATCGCGGCCAGCCATCAGACGGCCCCGGAGGCGATCCTGGCGCCGATCCGGGCCGGGTGCGACCAGTTCGTGTGCGAGCCGATCGATCAGAACGATCTGGCCGCGGCGGTCAGCCGGGTGGCCCGCAAACGCCTGCTGCACAGCGCCAAGAGCCAGTGCGTGTGCGTGACCGCCGCCAGCGGCGGGGTGGGGGCGACCACCATCGCGTGCAACCTGGCCCTGGAGCTGGGGCAGCTCACCGACGCCACCTGCGCCCTGGCCGACCTGAACCTCCAGTTCGGCGACGCCGCCATCAACTTCGACACCGAGCCGAAGTACACCTGGTATGACCTGGCGGTAGCGCTGGAGGAGTTGGACGCCGGCATCCTCAAGGACGCCATGACCAACCTGTCGTGCAACGTGTCGCTGCTGCCGCGCCCGGACAGCATCGACCAGTACGCCCTGATCACGCCGGACGTCGTCCATCGGGTGGTCGAGCTGCTCAACTCGAACTTCGAGTGCGTGGTGCTCGACATGCCCCGGACGGTGGACGCGGTGAGCATGGCCGCCCAGGGCCAGGCGGACGTGGTCATCATCGTGTGCCAGTTGCTCATCCCCTGCCTGAAGAACACCAAGCGCTATTTCGACGCGTTGTGTCAGGCCGGCATCCCGGACGAGCGCATCCAGGTGGTGGTGAACCGCACCACCAAAACGCCCGGGCGCATTACCGAAAAAGACGTCGAGGAATTGATCGGACGTCCCATCTACTGCGCCATCCCCAACGACTACGAGTTCATCGCCCGCTCGCTCGACTACGGCCGACCCATCGCCGCGGTGGACCGCAACAACCCGGTGCGCGAGGCGATCCGGGAGATGGCCCGTCGGATCGCGAAGGTCAAGACGCAGACCGAAGACGACGAGTCCACCAAACGGGGCCTGTTCGGGCGTCTCCTGTCACGCGCGTGACCCGCGCCGGTCCGCTTCGTCCGTCCCCACGTTCTGCCGCAAACGTCCGTCCTGCGACTCACCGCGACGCTCACTCCGCCGCCGCTGTGCGGTCGGGGGACGTCGCGCCGCGCCGGGCGGGCAGGTGATAGTAGAGGTAGCGCCGCAGTCCATCGGCGCCGTGACAGTTGCTGCACAGATTGGGCGCAACGTAGGGGCGGATCATGGGCTGAACGGCCGCTCGGAGGGCACGATGTATCCCGCCCCGGGCGTCGGCCGACGCGGCAGTATCCACCGCCGGCAACGGTGCGAGGACGGCTTCGGGAAGGTCGTCGCGGCCGTGGGGCAGGTGACACGTCTGGCAGGTCACGCGGCCGGCGCGGCCGAGCCGTCCGATGTCGTCCGCCAGCGGCATGAAACGCGGATCGTCGGGCGGCACGGTGTTGGCCATGGGTACAGCCGGGTGGTGGACGACGTGGGGCGGGCCGATCGCGGACCCGGCGGCGTGGCAGCCGGTGCAGCGGATGGCGGGGCCTGGCGAACCGAGCGGACCCGCCCACGTCCCACCGGTGGGCGATCCGGGCCGGGCGTGAACGGCGTGGCAGGGACCGCACGCGGCGGGGTCAGAGCCGGCGGCGCTCCAGGCCTGCGACGACATCGCGCCGGCGTCGTGCATCGACGCCGGCAGCGTCAGCGCCTGCTGATGGCACTGGGCGCACAACGACAGGATTCCCCGATCTTCGCCGGTTACGCGCAGCATCGCAGGCGTGGCTGAGGCGTCCGCGTGGGGGTCGTGACAGGTGGGGCAGGCGATCCTGCCCATCGTGCTGCGCCCGCCGGCGGCGTCGAACGAGGGCAGCCATGCGCTGGGGGGGGGGCGCCACGCGGTCCAGGCCGTTCGCGGGTGCAGCAGGTCCGGGGGCGCCGGCGCCGTCAGGACGCCCTCGGCCGGCGCCCGGCCGTGACAGGCCAGGCACAGATCGTCAGCCGCCGCGGGCGCGGCTTCGGTCGCGGCCCACAGCGCCGGGCCGCCGGCGCGGTGAGCGGCATGGCAGAAACCGCACCGGCCCGACTCGGCGACGGATCGCCCCTGGGCGTTTCGGGGGGGGAGTGCTTGCGGCGGTGTTGGGGCGGCGTGTTCTTCCGCCGCGTCCACGCCCGCCGGGTCGGAACTCCAGTGCCGCGGGAAGTCGTGCGGACCGCCGGTCAGGCGGGCCTGCTCGACGTGGCAGGCAGAGCACAGCAGGTCCGCCGGCGCTCTTAGAAAGCTGCCCGCATCCGGGACGTGCGGGTCGTGGCAGTCGGCGCAGACCAGCGAGTCCTTCGCGCCGGAGCGAGCCGCGGGCTTCAGCCCGCGCAAGGTTTCAGCTTCAGAGCGGTGTGACTCACTGTCCGCAGCAAAAGGGCCGGACGCGTCTGCGCCGGGATAGCGTTGCTCGATCAGGACGTCCGCGCGGGCTGAAGCCCGCGGCTCGCCGGGCAAGCCCAACGCACGGCGGAGCGCGTGCAACAGGGCGTCGTCCACCGTGGTCGGATGGCTGAGTGGATCGCCGCTGATGCGCTCTCCGCACTGGCCGGCGCGGTGGCAGGTCAGACAGGCGCCGGCCGGGTCGCCGACGCCAGCGTGAGCGGCGCGGGCCGGTTGGTGTACGCCGTGGCAGGCGCTGCAGACGCCCCCCTCCAGCGCGGTGACGGCGCCCAGGTTTCGCTCGCCGGGCGCACTGACCGTCAGATCGTGCGGCGTGCCCACCACCGGCGACTTCCCATCGTGACAGCGCAGGCACAGCGCGCCGCCCTCAAGCGTATCCGCCAGAACGTCGGACGCGCTCGCAGCGTGATGCGTGCGGTGACAGGACAGGCAAAGCATCCGTCCATCCACGCCGACGCGCCCGTGCATCGCGACCGCCGCGGCGCGCTGCGGCGGCGACAACACCGCGTCCAGCGGGTGTCCGCCGCCCCCCTCCTCACCTTCGACGCGATGGATCCGGTCCCCGTGCGAGCCCTGGTGGCAGGCGCGGCAGAGCGTATCCGTGTCCGCCCCGGTGACCAGCAGCGTGTCGTCGCGCGAACCGTGGGCCAGGTGACAGGTCAGGCAGGTGATGCGCGGTGCATCTGGTCCGGGCCGAGCGCCGCTCTCCGCCAGGATCGCCGGCAGCGGCGACGACAGGCGGGAAAGCGGATGGTGCCGGCCGGAAGCGTCGTCGTATCCGTCGGCGTGACACTTCACGCACAGCTCGGCCGGTTCGTGGTCGACGCGCAGAAAGACCGCGGTGGCGAAGGTCTGCCCGGCACCGCCGCGGGTGTGGGCCGAGTGGCACGTGCGACAGGAGAGGCGCCCCTCGACCAGCGGCAGGGCGTCCGGCACGGTCATCCCCTGCGGGGGGAATACGCCGGTCTGATGTCCGTGGTCGCGCCAGACCAGTCGGCGGGAATCGACGGTGGAGCCGTCGTGGCATCCCAGACAGGAGGCGCTGCGCGACACGGCGGGATCTGAGGCAGGGGAATGGGGGGCCGCCATCAGCTCGGTGTCCTGGCCCGAGCTGAGCGGCTCCATCCACTCGACGTGGCAGGCGGTGCAGTGGCGCGGCTGGCGCTGAGCGCCGGAGGAGGGCGGCTGCGGCACGGCGGCCTGCCCGGGAGCGAGCGGCTCGACGCGCGGCAGGATCCGCCAGATGCGCGACTGTCCCAACTCCACTACCCACAAGGCCCCGGCGACGTCGAAGGCCAGGTCGGCGGGGTCGTCGAAACGGAGGACGCGGCCGCGTTCGTCCCGAAGAATGCCCAGCAGCTTTCCGCCGGGATCGAACACCTGCACCGCGCCGGTGGTCCCATCGGCGATCCACACGCGGCCGTCCTGATCCACCGCCACGCCCTTGGGGCGGTGAAACTGTCCCGGCTCGATGCCATATTCCCCCACCGAACCGACGGGCGTCCCCGCGGCCGTCAGGATCTGCACCCGGGCGTTGATGATCTCGCTGATGAAGACGTCTCCGTCGGGACCGATGGCGATCTTAAACGGGTAGTGAAACTGCCCCAGCGCCGTACCCTCCGCGCCGACGTAGGAGACGTTGCCGGTGCGCGTGTCCAGACGGCCGATGCGGTGGCCGTCGTTGTCGGCGAACCACAGCACCCGCCCATCAGCGGACAGCGCCATCCCGGTGACGTCGGGGGGGGGCGCGGCCGGCCCGGCGTCCAGTTCGACCGGCGGCAGCCAGCGGCCGTCGGCGTCGCGGACGACGATCCGGTGGTTGCCCGTGTCGGCGACGAAGAGCCGCCCGTCCGCGGCGGCGAGGACCGCCATCGGACGGTGGAACGGACGGACATCGTCGCCGCTGAGAACGTGCGCCGTCGAGCCGTCCGCGGCGAACCGGACGATGCGATCATGGACGCCATCGGCGACGTACACGGCGCCGCCCGGACCGGGGCTGACGCCGCTGGGCAGCAGCATCGGCACGGGCTGCGTCGTGGTGAGCTGTCGCACCGATTCGGCGGTGATGCGCGGTTGCGCCCAGACTGGCTGTGTGGCGACAGTCGTGACCAGCGTGATCCACACACCCAGGGTGGCCGCGGCGGCCCGACCCGGTCGCGGCAAGCCGCGCGCTGGGGGACAGGTCAGGCGAGCCGCGGGCTTCAGCCCGCGCGGATTCTCCGGCTTCATTATGCCCCCGAGTTGCGGACGGTGATCGAGCGCGGGTCCGCCCCCAGGGAGGCGACGACGGTGCGCACTTGGCCGCCGCGAGCCGCGCGGATCATCCGCGCGGGCTGAAGCCCGCGGCTCGCCGTACGGAAGCTGTGTGGCGTTATGGCCCATCGCCGCCTTCGCTGTCGGGGAGGACGAACCCGGGCAGGTAGAGCGGTTGTTCCGCGGCGATCCGCTCGATCGCCTCGAACACGCGCGCCTCGGTGAGGTTGCGGATGCGCGACGGTGGGAATCCCAGGGCGGCAAAGTCGATCAGACCGCCGCCCGCCCGGTGACACTCCGTACAGGAGCGGGGCGACGTTCGACGCAGCGGGTGGAGGCGCTGCGCCATCGCCCGCCGCGCCGCCGACTGCGGCGGTTCGTCACTCGTTCGCTTGAGGAACTCCTCCACCGCGCGGGCGGTGCCGGGATGGGAGAGGATCGCCGCGCCGGTGCGCGGGTCTTTGATGGCCAGCTTGGCGCCGTACTCGCTGCGCATGTGGCGCGCCAGCACACCGGCGGCGACGGCGACCAGTTCGGCAAACTGCTCACTGGCCGGCCGGATGATGTCGAACTGCCGGGCGAGTTCGGTCAACTCGGCGCTGTGACCTGATTGCTCGCACGCGCGCCGCACCAGTTCCACGAGCGTGCGGCGCTGAGCGAGTTCCATTACCCCCCCCGGCGGCACGGACTCGATCAGCGTCAGCGCTTTCAGCAGCGCCGGCGCCTCGACCTCGTTGCCGGTCTGAAGGTCATACCAGACCAGCGACAGGCGCCGATCGTCCGCCAGGAAGTGACAGACGCCGCAGTGCAGGACGGTGGCGTGCATGTTCAGAAACGCCCGGTTCTCTTTGACCTGGGCGTGGGGCAGCGGGTTGTGACAGCCGGATGTGGCGCACCCGTTGACGCGGTCGGGCTGGATCCAGCTTTCCAGGCGGTGGTAATGCGACAGCGGCGTGCGCGATGCACCGCCCAGTTCCAGCCCGGCCCAGTCCGTCCGCTGCGTGGTCAGCGTCGCGACGCCCAGCCGCGTCGGGAGCTGGGTAATGCGCTCGGGCGCCTGCGTCGGCGCAAGGATCGAGCGGACCAGATAGCGAAACGCCATCACCGTTACGCCGGCGATGATGACGATCAGCGCGGCCGCGTAGGCGCGCTTGCCCGCGCGGAGCAGCCAGCGCCCCAGGCGGGCGGCCGCACTGCGGGTGGGGGCCGAACCGTCGCCAGCGCCGGTCGCACTCATGAAGCGCTCCCCGTCTGAATGCCCAGTTCGGCCGCAGCCTGCCGGACGAAGTCCGAGTGTCCGTCCGCCAGTTCCTCCACCGGCGTGCGCCCGGAGAGCGTGGCGGGCGAGAGCGGAAACACGTGCGGCGCCAGGATGACGTTGTAAATGTGGAGGATGCCGACGTGGATCAGCGCCAGGAACGCTTCGTAGGTGTGGGCGATGGCGGCCAGGTTCATGATCCTGCCGCTGATAAAGCGTGAGGCCGCTTGCTCGCCCCACAGCAAGAGGCCGGTCACGCCCAGCAGGACGGTGCCCCAGAACACGCCGATGTACTCGAACTTCTCCTTGACGTTGAACCGCCCGAACGTCGGGCGCTGGCGGCTCAAGCCGAGAAGATACGCGAACAGTTGCAGCGCCTTGCGGGCGTCGTCCATCGTGACCCACATCGGCAGGGCGAACCAGGCGGTCAGGAAGCCGACCCTGCGCCCCTGGGCGTCCACGCGCCGCGCCCGCGCCGCGACCAGTAAGACGATCGAGACGACGTGCGCCACCAGCCCGAGCATCAGCAGAAGCCCAGCGCCGTGGTGCAACTGCCTGGCCGCGGCCAGGCCGCCCAATTCTTCGATGACCCAGCGCGCCCAGCCGGTGTCGGCGAACTTCAGCGGGAAGCCGGTGATGACGAGCACCGTGAAGAGGATCGCCAGCAGCCAGTGCTGGAGGCGCTGTCCCGCCGAGAAGCGGACCAGCCGGCGCGGGCCGTCCGGGTGCCGCATGACCCTCTCCGTCAACTCGCGCATGGCGTGATCCTGCGGCTCACGCCGCCCGACGAGAATCTGGAAAAGCTCCAGCAGCGCGATCGCCGCCGACGGGCCGAACGTCCCCAGCGTCAGCAGGATGAACGCGGCCACCAGGGCGTATTCGACGGTCCCTGCGGAGGTGGGGATGTCGAAGTGGACGGACGAGTCGGCGATGCTCACGGCTGCGCCGGGATGGCAGTCGGTCGTGCGGCACCGGTCCGCCAGCCGCGTCTGGAAGACGGCCGACTCGGGATGCCCCTGCGGCAGGATCGAGTGTACGGTCTGCCCGGAGCGGACGTGGCAGGAGAGGCAGTTGGCGGTCGTCTCGTCACCCAGCAGTGCCGCCTTGCCGTGGAAGCTGCGCATGTAGCTGGCCACGGAATCGGGCAGGCCGTATACCGCCCGGACCTGCGCGTCCGAGTGACACACGGCGCAGACCTGGGCCAGTTCCATCGTGGACCGGGCAGGCTTCAGCCGGGCGCCGACGTGGTGGAGGTAATACTCGACGTCGACGCCGATCTGATCCGCGTGGCAGGCGTTGCAGCGTGCTTCGGTGCTGGCGTGCGACTCGATCCAGGCGCTGCCCCGGTCGAGGGCATCGCGGTACAGCGGCTCGTCGTGGCAGTAAAGGCAATGCGACTGGCCGGGCTGCAACAGCGTCCCCACCTGGAATCGCAGGTCGCTCATCCGGGCCGGATCGTGTGGACCGCCGGCCAGCGCGGCCTCGACGCCCCGGTGCGAGAACCGGCGCTCCAGTCCGGCCGGGTCCGCCAGGTGACACGTGGTGGTGCAATCGACGGCCGAGACCGGGCGGTGAGGAACGACGCCGACTTCCGCCCGGCTGTGGCAGTCGGTACACGCCAGCCGCGCGTGCGGGCCGCTGGAACCGTACACGTGCGCCGGATCGACGTGAAAGACGTGGACCTGGTCACGCTGGGCGTCGTACCGAGCCAGGCCCCGGTATTGATGGCACCACAGGCAGTTATCAGGATCAGCCGCCAGCGCCGGCAGCGCCGCCAGCACCTGCCCGGCGGCGATGAGGCAGGCGATCAGGCGAACGGCGCGGACCGGCCGGCGCGGAGTGCAGCGCCGGCAGCCGGCGTCCGCTCCAGGATGGCTGCACTCGTTTTTCGTCATTCGCCGTTCTTCATTCGTCAATCGCTGTTCCCGACGTTTGCAGCCGCGTCGCTGACCGGCCTTGCGTCGGGAAGACCCCCGGCCCACGGGTCTGACGGCCTCGGCTCGATGCGGGGTTTATCGCGCATGACACGCACGGCACAAGAGCGCGGCCGGCAGGCGCAGCGCCGGACCGGTCCCCGCACCGTCATCGGCCATCGCGCCGATCGCCAGCAGGCTCGATCCCGCGAACACGCCGGCCTGGTGCGGATTGTGGCACGTCGAGCAGACGATCCGGCCGCCCGGATCGAGCGGCAGCACGTCAGCGCCGCTGGCGGCAGGACGGGCGGAGACCGGATCGGCGGGCAGCGCGAACGTAGTCAACGACGACAGATACGGCCCCTTGACTCTTGTTCCCATGTGCCCCGGCTCGAAGTAGTCGACGTGCCTCGTATGGCAGGCGCCGCAGAGGCTCAGCTCGTCCGACCGCAGCGCCGCCCTGCCGGTTCGCACCGGTTGCGCCGCCGCGGGCACCGAGGCGTGGCAATACTGGCAGGACGCCGATGGGTCGCCCGCGTCGGGCGGCGACGCGCGGTGGGGGCTGTAACGGGACTGAGTGGACGCGTCGTGGCAGGTCGTACAATACGCGACGTCATCGGCCGGCCGCCAGCCGCGCAGGAATGCCGGATTCGTCATCGGACGGGCGGCGGTGGGTTCGCAAGCCCGGACGGCATCGTGGCAGGTCAGGCAGGAGAGCCAGCCGTCGCGCGTCGGCCAGCCGGCGGGGGTGGCGACGTGGGCGGTTGCGGCCGGGCGGCCGATCGGATGGGCGTCGCGCGACGCACGCTTGCCGTCGTGGCACCCAAGGCAGACGCCGTCGACGTCGCTCATGCCGATAGCTCGCGCGGGCCGGGTGGGATCGTGGCACAGCCCGCAGTGGTCCGGATGCCAGTGTGGGTTGACGGCCGCGCGGGACGCTTCGCCAGCGGCGATCCGGACCGGGGCGGACTGGATCGGCGCGGTCACGATCGGGGCGGCGGAGATCGGAGTGCTTGCGGTCGGAACGGCAGCGAATGGAGTGCCGACCGGTGCAGGCCGGGCGCTGATGGACGCCGCCAGGATCACCACACACGCCGGCGTCGCTGACACGGCGACGGACACCACGTTGCCTCGTGTGTGCAGGGCGTTCAAGCGCCGGCACAGCGCCACGACACCCCGGTCACCCACGATTTTGCACACGTTGGGGTTCACTTCCGTCCGTAAGACCTCACGTCGGAGTTCATTTCGGAGCCTGCCGCCGATGGCCGACCCACCAGTTCGATCAACGTCAGAGACGGGCCTCCCATCGCGTCGGAGACGATCAGGAATTCCCGCTCGGCGGCGAGGATATTGTCGGCCTGCGGCGGCGGGCCGGACCAGTCGCACGATGACAGCACCGCGATTCCCGCTGGCAGCGTCCAGCGCCTCCCCGCGGCATCCACCGCGCCGATTTCGCCGGCGAACGTCCCGTGCGAATCGAAAATCAGCACCGACTGGCGTGCGGCATCGACGGCCGCGATCCGCCCGCCCGGCGTCACCGCGATCTGCTTGACGCGGACGAACTGCCCCGGTCCGCGGCCGCGGTCGCCGATCACGCCCAGCCACGCTCCGTCAGGGGCGAACCGGTGGATCACTCCGACGAGCGAATCCGCGACCAGGATCTCCCCGCTGGCGCCGATCGCAATCCCGGTCGGCGACAGCAGCGGCCATTCGCTCGACGCCGGGGGGGGAAAAGCCCGCCACGCCGGTGCGTCAAAGTCGACGGCGAACACGCGCCCCTCGCCGGCGTCTGCGACGTACAGGACGCCGTCCTGGCAGGCGAGGGCGGCCGGTCGAAAGGCGCCCGTGCCGGCGTCTGAGTCTCCGGAGGAAGCGGGGACTCCCGGCGTTGAGGCCGACGGGGCCGCATCCTCATGGTTCGGGACCGGTGTTACCGGCGTTACCGCTGAAGTGCTTCCGCCGCACTGCCGCGTGCTCTGCCCGTCGGGGTGCAGCACTCGATCCAGCTCTCCATCCGGCGTGTACGCCAACACGGCGCCGCGGGTGGGGTCGGCCACGTACACGCGCCCGTCGTCATCCACGGCCACCGCCACCGGGCAGGGCGGGCGATCGTCGAACGCGCAGAACGGACGGCGTTGCCGGGTTTGGAGGTCGATCACAACCACATCCGGGAGCCCCTGGTCGCAGACGAACAGCCGGCCGGCATGCACGGCCAGGCCCTGCGGGTTGCGCAGCAGCGGGCGGCCGGGCGCCGGCTCGCCGTACAGGAGTCGTTCGAGCAGCGGAGTCCGAGCGGCCGGTGTCGTCGCCCACCGCACGAGGTCTCCGTGGACCACGGCAATGGGGCGATCATCCACGCCGACGATGGAATGCGGCGGCGTGAAGCGCCCCTCCCGCGACGGGGCCGCGCAGCCGGCCAGCAACGCCACCACCGGTGCGATGCGGTACAGCGAGCCGAGATGTCGCATGAGGCATCGCACGATCGTCCCTTCGAGTTCCTGCGTTCTATATCACCGTGCGCGGTTTGCAGCCAGTTCCAACGCTGGAACTCCACGCGAGATCAGACCATCGGCTCTCCGCGCCTGCGACCCGTCTCCATTTCGATCTTAACTTCTTGTTCTACAAAATGTTATAGAATCACGGCCGTCGCAGGCGGGACGGGGGTCAAGGCCCGCTGCGGAGGGCGCGACGCAAGCGGCACGATTCGATCGGCCGTCAGCCATCGGAAACGGCCAATGGACACGTATGGACATCACTGGACATCGAGCCTAGCTTGTCCGCCAATCAGGTGTGCAGGACCGTGTTGTCAGTTGCAGACCGCCGATGACGCTTACGGTTCGAGATGCTTCAAGACTGCTGCGGGTGTCCGAGAAGACCGTGTATCGCTGGATCGGTCGGCGCACGATTCCGGCGTATGTGATGAATGGTCAATACCGCTTCAACAGGGCCGAATTGCTCGAGTGGGCTACGTCGCGGCAGATCGGGGTGTCGGTGGAGTTGCTGGCGGAGCCGGAGAGCCGCGACACCCCGTGCCCGGACCTCGCGGCCGCCCTCGAAAGCGGGGGGATATTCTATCGAGTCGAAGGGCACGAACGTGAAACGGCGTTACGGAACGTCGTGAGCCTGATGCGGTTGCCCGCCGAGTTGGACCGTGACTTCGTATTGCGCGCTCTGCTGGCTCGGGAGTCGCTGGCGTCCACGGGAGTGGGCGACGGCATCGCTATTCCGCACGTCCGCAATCCCGTCGTACCGCACGTGCTGTGCCCGAGCGTCACCTTGTGCTTCCTGGAGCGGGCGATTGAGTTCGCCGCGCTGGACGGCAGACCGGTGAGCATTCTGTTCACGGTGATCAGCCCGACGCTTCGGGCGCACTTGTACCTTATGGCCCGCCTCGGGTTTGCGTTACGTGATCCGGAGTTCAAGCGAACGGTCTTGTGCCAGTCGTCTCGGGAGGCCGTCCTCCAGGCGGCCAGGTGCGTGGAAGAGTCATTCCGGCAGCCGGCGGCGCAGCAGCCGGCGGCGCGGGACGGCTGAACCGCCGGGCGAGCGGCGCCGCCGGCGGCATCCCGCCTGCGGGCGTCGCACGGCGCCGGGACGGTTTCGGTTGAATCGTCCCGCAGGAGTGTGTTCATGGACCTCACCGCCAAGGACGCGGCGCGTATGTTGAACGTTTCTGAGGAGCGGATATACGCATGGATTCGCAACGGGACGTTGCCGAGTTATCGCGTGAAGGACCGTTATCGGCTGAACCGCGTGGAACTGCTGGAATGGGCGGCGGCGCAAAACATCAAGGTGGCGCCCGAGTTTTTCCATGAGAATCGTGAGACGAACGGCGACCTTCTGCTCACCAACGCCCTGGCGCGCGGCGGCGTCCTCAGAGACGTCGCGTGTACGGACAAGGCGTCGGCGCTACGGGAAGTGTGCGCCCGGATGAGATTGCCGGCGCAGATCGATCGCGATGAACTGCACGACGTGCTCGTGGCGCGCGAGGCGCTGTGCTCCACCGGCATCGGGAATGGAATCGCGATCCCCCACCCGCGCAGCCCGATCGTGCTCGGCCTCGCGGAACCGTGCGTCACGCTCGCGTTTCTCCGCCGGCCCGTCGACTATCGCGCCATCGACAAGAAGCCGGTCAGCATGTTGTTCGTGATCATCAGCACGACCGTGCGCGTCCACCTGACGTTGCTCAGTCACCTCATGTTCGCCGTGCAGGACGGCGAGTTCCGGGGACTGCTCGATCGGCAGGCCGGCGAGGAACTGATCCTTGCGAAATCGGCGGACATCGAGCGTCGCGTCGTGCAAGCCGGCAAGGGCAGGGAGGCCTCACGGTGATGGAAGTGCCGCTGGCGCTCGTGCTCCTGGCGATCGGCACGATCGTTCCGGTGGCGTTGGCGCTGCGTCCCCGTGCCGCGCTGCTGGCGTCGCTGACAAGCGCAGGCCTGGCCGGGTCGGCCTGCTGCGTTGCCGCCGTGCGGACCCTGGTGTCGCGGGCTGCCCCATCGGCGTGGAGCGCGGACTGGCCGCTGCCCATCGGATCCGCCACGTTTGTGACCGACGGGTTGTCAGCGTGGTTTCTGCTGGCCATCGGCGCGTCGAGCGTCACCGTGGCGATCTACTCCTGGGGTTATTTCCAGGGCGTGGCGGGGCAGCCGCCGGCGTGGATCGCGGGGGCCCTGCTGAACGTGCTGGTGGCGTCGATGGTCATCACCGTCTGCGCGGCGGACGTGATCCCGTTCATGATCGGATGGGAGTTGATGAGCCTGTCCGCGTTTCTGCTGGTCGGCTTTCACCATCGCGATCCGCAGGCACGGCGGGGCGCGTGGATGTATCTGATCGCGACGCACCTCGGAATGGCGTTGGGCGTGCTCCCCGCGTTCGGCGCGTTGGCGGCGCGGTCGGGGTCGACGTCGTTCGCCGGCTTCCACGGGGCCTTTGGCGCGTCCGATGCGACGGCCTGCGTCGTGTTGTTCTTCCTGGCGTTGCTGGGATTCGGCACGAAGGCCGGGGTCATGCCGATGCACGTCTGGTTGCCGGCGGCTCATCCGGTGGCGCCGAGTCCGGCGTCGGCGCTTCTGTCCGCCGTCGTCATCAAGATGGGCGTCTACGCGCTGCTCCGGTATCTGAGCTGGCTGCCCGTTCTTCCGGCGGGCTGCGCCGTCGCGATGCTGGTCTTCGGTATGGTCAGCGGCGTCCTGGGTGTTCTGTACGCACTCGCGCAACACGACATCAAGCGGCTGCTCGCCTACCACAGCGTTGAGAACATCGGCATCATCCTGCTCGGCATCGGCACGGGGATGCTCGGCCAGTCCCTCGGACGGCCCGCATGGGTCGCGCTCGGCTACGGCGGAGCGCTGCTGCACGTCTTGAATCACGCGCTCTTCAAAGGGCTTCTGTTCCTTTCGGCCGGGGCGGTAGTCCACGCCACGGGTACGGGCGACGTCGAGCGCCTGGGCGGGTTGGCCCGCAAGACGCCGGTCAACGCGGTTTTGTTTCTCATCGCCGCCGTCTCGATCTGCGGCCTCCCGCCGCTGAACGGATTCGTCAGCGAGTGGTTTGTCTACGGGTCGCTGTTCGGCGGCGCGATGGGCCCGTCGCGCTCGTCGGCCGGCATCGCGGCGATGGGAGCCATGTCGCTCGCGTTGATGGGCGGGCTGGCCCTGGCGTGCTTCGCCAAAGTCTTTGGCGTCGTGTTCCTCGGGGAACCCCGTGACGCAACCATTCAGGCGCATCCGACGCCGCCGGCCATGCGCGCGGGGATGATCATCCCGGCGGCGCTGTGCGTGGGGATCGGTCTGTTTCCGGGAGTTGTCGTGCCGCTTGCCGCCGGGGCCGTCGGCGCCGTGGGCGGATTGACCGCGGAGGAATTCATAGCATCGACTCAGGGCGTCCTGGCGCCGGCCGGGAGGGTCACTCTGTCGGCGGCCATCCTGCTCGGGGTAACCGGGGCGCTGGCGCTCGCGAGGCTGGCGCTCCTGCGGCGCAACGTTCCCGAAGGCGCGCCGACGTCGGAAACGTGGGGATGCGGGTACGCCCAGCCGTCGGCCCGGATGCAATACACGGCCTCGTCATTCGCGTGGCCCCTGATCCAGAGTTTCCGGACTGTGCTCTGGCCTCACCGGAAAGCGGTGATGCCGCTCGGC
This sequence comes from Phycisphaerales bacterium, assembly GCA_003597935.1. Lineage (GTDB taxonomy): Bacteria > Planctomycetota > Phycisphaerae > UBA1845 > UBA1845 > SURF-32. The sequence continues at coordinate 24,661 of QZJT01000022.1, forward strand.
CCGTTTCCCTCTCGCGGCGAACTCGAAACTCGTACGCCGGACGTGGCAGAGCACGACTTTTATACGCCGCTGTTCATGGGCGTCAGCCGCGTTTTTCGGATGATCCGGACGGTTTCATGGTCCGGGGAGCTGGTGTCGGGCCACGAATCCCTTGAGACGGGCGGCCGCGTCAGTCCGATGCGCGTACTTCTGGCGGGGGTGGTGACGGCGCTGCGTCAGAGGCGAGTACACACTTACCTGGCTTTTATCGTCTTGACCTTGCTGGTCGTTTTTTTCATTGAGTCGCTTTCATCGCGCGACTCGTCCGTCCCGTCCGCGGCGCCCACGTGGGAAACCGGCGCCATCAACGGAGGCGCCCCGTGACGGTGTTTCGCGCACTCGCAGCGGTCCCGGAGGCGGCGCTGGTCCTGGCCCTGCCGCCGTTGCTGCTGGGCATCATCGTGAAAACCAAAGCCTGGTTTGCCGGCCGAGTCGGGCCGCCCTGGCTCCAGCCCTACTACGACCTCCGCAAGCTCCTGCGCAAGGGCGCCGTCTACAGCCGGACGACGACGTGGGTTTTCCGCGCGGGTCCCGTCGTGAACCTCGCGGCGCTGCTCACGGCGGCCACGCTGACCCCGATCGTGTCGTCCAGTTCGCTGGTGGGGTTTGCCGGCGACGTGATCCTGGTGGCCTACCTGCTCGCCCTGGGGCGGATGTTCACGGTGCTTTCGGCCATGGACACAGGCAGCAGCTTCGAGGGCATGGGCGCCTCACGAGAGGTGACGTTTGGCACGATGTCGGAACCGGCGCTGTTTCTCTCGCTGATTGTGCTGGCGATTGCCACGAAGAGCCTCCAGCTCAGCGAGATGGTCGGCCCGCAGCTATACGGCGCCTGGCACGCGGCAGGGCCGGCCATTCTGCTCGTGGTCGGGGCGCTGCTGATCGTGCTGCTCACGGAGACCTGCCGCGTGCCGGTGGACGACCCGGCTACGCACCTGGAGCTGACGATGATCCACGAAGTCATGGTTCTGGACCATAGCGGACCGGACTTTGCGTTCATCACATACGGGGCGGCTCTCAAGTTCCTGCTGTTAGGATCGATCCTGCTGCACGTCGCGCTTCCCCATCCGGGCTGGCCGTTGTGGGTCGATGCGCCGCTGCGGCTCGTCGAGCTGGCCGTATTGGCCGCGGTCGTCGGTGTGATCGAATCGTCCATGGCGCGACTGAGGCTGAACCGCGTGCCGTTGTTGCTGGCGGGCGCGACGGTGCTGGCGGCGCTGGCCGCGGTGCTGATCCTCACGGGGAGCACGTCATGAGCGCACAAACGGCGACGGACGGCGTCCTCGTTCTGGTGATCCTGCTCAATCTGGGCATGCTCGCGGTCAGCCGGCTGGCGACGGGAGTCCGGCTCTTCGCGCTCCAGAGCCTGCTGCTGGCGTTACTGCCTCTGGCCGAGGGGGCGTCGGAAACCGGGACTCCCGGAGTGCACGCCATCCTGATCGCCGGCGGCACCCTGGGGCTCAAGGTGGTCCTGATCCCCAGCGTTCTGCTCCGGATCATCCGCACCGGGGAGATTCACCGCGAGGTGGAGCCGTTCCTCGGCTTTGCGGCATCGGTGTTCGCGGGGGCATTGCTGGTGATCGGCAGCTTCGCCCTGGCGGCGCGTCTGCCGTTGCCGACGCCGCCGCTGTCGAAGCTGATTGTGCCCGTCGCCCTCTCTACGCTCCTGCTCGGATTGCTCACGCTCGTCAGCCGCCTCAAGGCCATCACCCAGGTGCTCGGTTTCCTGGTGCTTGAAAACGGCGTTTTCATCATGGGCCTGTTGCTGTTGAAACAGACGCCGCTTCTGGTGGAGCTGGGAATCCTGCTCGACCTCTTCGTCGGCGTGTTCCTCATGGCGATTGTGGTGTATCACATTCGCCGCGAGTTCGACCACATGGATACGCACTTGCTCGATGCTCTCAAGGAATCCTGAAGTGACGCTGCTCCTTCTGGTCGCCGTTCCGCTGGTGTTCGGGGCCCTCTGCCTCGTGCTGCCGACGTCGCCGCTTCGCATGGCGGCACTGGTAGCGGGGGCTTGGGCCCATCTGGCAGTGGTGATCCGTTCCTGGCCGGCGGCCGAGGCCCCGGCAAACTACGAACTCGTCGGTCTGGACCCCCTTGGACATCTGTTTCTGACCCTTATCAGCGTTTTGTTCGCTGCTACAGCGGTGTACTTCGTCGGCTACCACCGGAAGAGATTGATCTCCCAACGGGTGTTTCAGGCATGCACCCTCGCGCTGCTCTCAGCGCTCACCGCCCTGTGCATCAGTCAGCACCTCGGCCTGCTGTGGGTGGCGTTGGAGTCGGCTTCATTGGCCGCGACTCCACTGATCTACTTTCGACTTGGTCCCAGGGCCCTGGAGGCAACCTGGAAGTTCCTGCTCATGAATTCGGTCGGCGTCGCGCTGGCCCTGCTGGGGATATTCAGTGTGGCCATCGCGACGACCCGGCACGATGGCGTGATCGTGCTCACCGTCGCGGATCTGGTCCGCCACGCGACGCGCCTCGACCCATCGTGGCTGCGGGTCGGGTTCCTGCTGGGCCTGGTGGGATTCGGCACCAAGATGGGACTGGCCCCCCTTCATAGCTGGAAGCCGGATGCCTACGGAGAGGCCCCCCCGCCCGTGGCGGCGCTGATGGCCGGCGGCGTGACCCTTGGCGCGTTTGCGGGGATCCTGCGCCTGTTCCAGGTGTGTTCGGCGGCGGGCCTTGGCGCGTTCGCCGGTTCGTGGCTGATCGCCTTCGGTCTGCTGTCCCTCGCGACGTCAGCCGTGTTCGTGGTGGGCAGTGTGGATTATCGGCGCCTCCTGGCCTACACGAGCGTGGAGCACATGGGCGTGCTCGTAGTCGGCGTCGGGCTGGGGGGGGCGGGCAGCTACGCCGGAATGTTGCACGCGATGCACAACATGCTGAACAAGGGTGCGTTGTTCTTTCTGGCGGGCTTCTTATGGCGGCTCCATGAGAGCAACAGGATCAGAGACGTTCGCGGAACGTTGAGGCGCAGTCCGCCGGCCGGGATTCTTCTGTTGGCGGCGCTGTGCGCGACCTGTGGTCTGCCTCCGTTCGGGATGTTTTTCAGCGAACTGGGTATCGTTCTGGCGGCGGCGCAGGCCGGCCGCTGGTGGGTGTTGGGTCTTTTCGTACTGACGCTCGCCGTGGTGTTCGTGGGTGTGATGACGGCCGCGTTGCCGATGGTCTTCGGCGATCCGCCCGACGCGGCGGCCGTACGGCCGGAGCAGGCTCCGCTGCGGCCCTGGCGGCGGGTCACGATGCTCAGTGCCGCAGCAGTCCTGGTCGCGCTCGGTCTCGGACTCGGCGCCTGCCAGCCGCCGGCCGTGCGCGAGGCGCTCCTGCGGGCGGCGGATTCCGTCAACCGACCGCAGGCAGCGTCGGTTGCCGCGGCGAGCGTGACAAAGGTGCAACCGTGAACGGTAGCGGCGGATGGCTGCACGTACGCCCGGGAAGCGCGGTGGACATCGCCGCCATCCCGTCGATTCCGCCGGAGACGTTCGCCAGCCACGTGGTGGCGGGGCGCGGGCGCGGGGGACGCCTGGCCCACCTCTTCGGCCGGCGCGTGTCGGTGGACACGGTCCGTCTCTATGCGCTGCTGGCCTGCGATTCGGCGAGCCGGTTTGAAGTCTGCTCCAGCGACGTGCAGCGCACGGCGTCCGGCGGAACCTCGGGGCCGGCCTACCCATCGATGACCCCCCATTGGCCGGCGGCGCAGGCCTTGGAGCGAGAGATCGCCGAACAGTTCGGCGTACACCCGCTCGGACATCCGTGGCTGAAACCCTTGCGGTATCACGCTTCTGATGATGGAACACCGGCGCCCTGGGGCCCTTTCGACCCGGCCCGGGCGATCCCAGGGAACTGCGAGTTCTATCGCGTCGAAGGCGAGGAGGTCCACGAGGTGGCGGTGGGACCGGTCCACGCCGGGGTCATCGAGCCCGGACACTTCCGCTTCCAATGCCACGGCGAGGAAGTGCTGCACCTGGAGATCATGCTCGGGTACCAGCACCGTGGCGCAGAGCGGCTTCTGCTTCACCCCAACGCGGCGCGCTCGGCGATCGTCGCCGAGACCATCGCGGGCGATGCGTCGATCGGTCATGCGACGGCGTATTGTGCGGCGCTTGAGGCCCTGGCCGGCGCCAAAGTCAGTTTGCGGTCGGCGGCGATTCGCGGCATCGCGCTGGAGCTGGAGCGGCTGGCCAATCACGTCGGCGACCTGGGAGCGCTGTGTACGGACGTGGCGTTCCTGCCCTGTTCCGCGTACCTCGGCCGTCTGCGCGGCGAGTACCTGAATCTGACTCTTGAAATCTGCGGCAACCGCTTCGGCCGCAATCTGCTCCGCCCCGGGGGGGTACGGTTCGATATTCCGGCCGCAAGCGCGGAGCGCCTGCGGAAGAGACTGGAGGCCCTGCAGCGCGAGACCCTCGAAGTGCTCGACCTGATGTTCTCTCAATCGTCGGTGCTGGCGCGTTTCGAGGGCGTGGGGGTGCTGACGGAGGAGCAGGCGGACGAGATCGGCATGGTGGGTCCGGCCGCTCGTGCGTGCGGCTGCCGACGAGACGTGCGTTGCGATCACCCTCACGGGATCTTCCAGTTCAGCCACATACCGATCGCGGTGGAGACGACGGGAGACGTGTACGCCCGAGCAGTCGTCCGCCGGCTTGAAGTGCAGCGATCACTTGAGTTCCTGCTGGAATGGCTCGGGAACATACCCTCCGGCAACACGTTCTCGCGGCCCGGCGCCATGAAGCCCAGTGCCATGGCATTCGGCGTTTCGGAGACGTGGCGCGGGGAAGCCATGTATGTCGCGTTCAGCGACGAGGCGGGCAGGCTGGCCTTCGTCAAGGCGAAAGACCCGTCGATTCACAACTGGTTCGGCCTGGCGCTGGCGCTGCGGGGCATGGCAATCTCGGATTTCCCCGTGTGCAACAAGAGCTTCAACTTGAGTTATGCGGGGCACGACCTGTAGCCGGGCCCCGGCGAAGCGGCGTCGGTTGAGATAGATGTTGTGTGATTGCGGCCGATGGACTAACATAAGACACGACTCAGGCGAATGGCGGAAGGTCACGACAAGCGGAGCAGACTGATGGGTGGGCAATCTGAGAACGGCATCCGCCAGCAGGCCGAATTCCCGGCCGTTGAAAACCGCCAGGCGGATCCGGCCATTCAAAAGGTGTATTGGTTCCCCCATGCCATGGAGGTTCGGCTGGTCGAAACATCGCCTGATGTCCCGTCCAGCGAGGATTTGACGGTCCATCCGTTCTACTTCCGTCCCGCTCCGCAGGACCGGTTGCCCGCCCCATCGGCGATCGCCCTGATCCGTCCGGAAGAAGCCCATCGGACGCGGCTGCCGGACGGCTGGGGCGGCTGGAACGATGCCGTTGAGCTGTGAGGCAACCATGACGTGGCGTGAAGCCTTCCTGCGGCAGACCTGGCGCGGAATCCGCGAATGGTGAAGCTCGACATGCTCGTCCGGGCACTTCTGTACATTCTCGAGTAAGCGGAGCGGAACGCGTGCTGCAAATCCTGAGGACCCGGCTTCATCAGGGGCATCGCACCACCAGGTTTCCGCTGGAGTTGCCCACGCTGCCCGATCGCTATCGCGGCCGGCCTGGAATCGACCCGTCCCGATGTCCCGAGGATTGCCGGGCGTGCGTCGAATCCTGTCCCACCCAGGCCATCAGCGTGGACGGCGGCCTGGAACTCGACCTCGGCCGCTGCCTGTTCTGCACCGAATGCGTCGACGCATGCCCCGAAGGCGCCGTGCGCTACACTCATGACCATCGTCTGGCCGCCTCGCGCCGTGCCGACCTGGTGCTCAGCGGCGGCGAACTGAAGCTGGCGCAGCGCATGGCCGACGATCTTCATCGGATTCTCGGCCGCGCCCTGCACTTGCGCGAGGTCTGCGCGGGAAGCTGCAACGCCTGCGACCTCGACACCAACGTGTTGAACACGGTGGGCTGGGACCTGTCGCGTTTTGGAATCCAGTTCGTCGCTTCGCCTCGCCACGCGGACGGGCTGGTCGTGACGGGTGCGATTTCCCGCAACATGCACGCCGCCCTGCTGAGCACTTACGAGGCGGTGCCGAAACCGCGGATCGTCATTGCCGTCGGCGCTTGCGCCATCAGCGGCGGGCCCTTCGCCGGCAGTCCGGAGGTCAACAATGGCGTCGAAGGCGTCCTTCCCGTCGATCTCTACGTTCCCGGTTGCCCGCCCCACCCGCTGACGATTCTGGACGGGTTGCTTCGCCTCATCGGGCGGATGCCTCCCGTGGCGGGGTGATCCGCATGCCTCGAACGGTACTCTCCATGGCAGATGTCGCCTCGGCGCTCGGGCTTGACGTGCGCGCGGTGGAGCGGCTCGCGCAGAGCGGTGACCTGCCGGGACGAAAGGTCGAGGGCGCGTGGCGGTTCCGGTCCGCCGAAGTCGCCGATTGGGCCGGGCGGCACCTGGGTTTCCTCCGGGGGCGCGACCTCAAGAGACGGCCAGCGCCCGGTGCTGAGCTTCTGGTCCACCTGGCCCTGGATGAGGAAACGGTGGCGGTTCCCCTTGCAGCCACGACTCGCAGGTCCATCCTGAGCCAACTGGTTGAATTGGCTGATCGCAGCGGTCGGATTACCGATGCGCGCGGTCTGTTGGACGCGGTCGTCGAGCGTGAAAAGCAGCAGTCCACCGCGCTGCCGGGCGGCATCGCCATCCCACACTGTTCGCAGGTGGGGACGTACGTGCAGGAGCGGCCGATCCTCGCGGCGGGTCGAGCAGACCACGGCATTCCCTTCGGAGACCCGGCCGGACGCCTCACGGACCTGTTCTTCCTTCTTTGCTGCACGAGCTATCGGCAGCACCTCTTGTACCTTGGGCGGCTGAGTCGTCTGCTTTCCGACGCAGCGGTGCTCGACAAGTTGAGGGCTGTCGATACGGCCCGGAAGTTCGTTGGCGCCCTTTGCGAAGCGGAAGAGGCGCTTTGCGCGGTCGATTAGCGCACCGCTCCAGAAAAAACCGGCGGGCCTGAGCGCGTGAAGCGCCCAGGCCCGCCGTGGTTCAGTCGTGTTCGTCAGGCCGATCAATCCTCACACGGATCGTCCTCGCACTTCTCTTCCGCCAGCCACTCACCGCGCCAGTGGTCGCACATCCGCTCGGTGGTGTCCACGCAGTGGCCGTGACGCAGGCAGCAGGCGCCCAGCTCCGGCTGCTCGCAGACGACGTTTTCACAGGCCTCGTCCGGCGTGAACTGGCCGTGGGCCATCTCGCACATCCGCTCGGTCGCTTCGATGCACCGGCCGTCCGGCAGGCAGCAGGCGCCCCGCTGCGGCTGCTCGCACTCCACTTCCTCGCACGCCTCGTCCGGGTGGAACTCGCCATGCGCCATCTCGCACAGCCGCTCCGTCGCCTCGATGCACCGGCCGTTGGGCAGGCAGCACGCCCCACGCTCGGGCTGCTCGCACTCCACCTCTTCGCACGCCTTTTCGGGGTTGAACTGGCCGTGGGCCATCTCGCACATCCGCTCCGTCGACTCGACGCAGTGCCCCGACGGCAGGCAGCACGCCCCGCGGACGGGCTGCTTGCACTCAACGTCCTCGCAGGCCATTTCCGGGTTGAACTGGCCGCGCATCATCTGGCACTTGCCCTCGGTCGTCTCCTTGCAACGGCCGTTGGGCAGGCAGCACGCCCCGCGCACCGGCTGCTCGCACTCCACGTCCTCGCAGGCGTCGTCCGGGTGGAACTCGCCGTGGAACCGGGCGCACATGTCCTCGGTCAGTTCCTTGCAGCGGCCGTCGCGCAGACAGCACGCGCCGCGGACGGGCTGCTCACACACGACGTTCTCGCACTCCTCCTCCGGCGTGAACTCTCCGCGGAAGCGCTCGCAGACGCCCTCGGTCGTCTGGATGCACCGGCCGTCCGGCAGGCAACACGCCCCCAGCACAGGCGGCTCGCAGGAGACGTTCTCGCAACTGCGGGCGTGCAGCGGCCGGCCGCCCCGGTCGAGGCAGGTGCGCACGTCCAGCACGAAGCACTCGTTCTCGATGCAGCAGGCCCGCTCGAACTTGTGCTGAGCCTGCGCCTGGCTCGCCCAGGCGGCCACGACCACGATCCCCAATGCCATCACTTTTGACATGGTCTACCCTCCGCTTTCCTTTCGTTGGTTGGGAACCCCTCAGCGGTGGAACCGGCATGGCCGACGGACGCTGAAGCTGCCACCCCCCCCCGGTTGGAAGCGTCGACGCCGCCCGCGCTACGACTGCCGCTCCGTTCGCCGAATCGCGATTCTACCCACGGCGCCGGCGAGCCGTCAATGGGGGGGTAGAGTCCGGGACGCCAGGGTGCGTCACAGCAGCGGCCGATGTCCCCAGGACCACCCGATGGGGACGCCGGGCTGAGGCACACGCCCTGTCGTCGGTGAACGCCGTTGCCAGGCAGACTACGCGTAGGCTTCAAGCCTGCGGCTCGCTCGGAGGAGCGACCGATACCGTCACGCGCCCCGTGTCGCCCCATGTGCGTGACACGCGGCTCGCTCACAGGAACAGCCGATTCCGTCTCCGTCCCAGCGGTCAGGCGTCTTTGGCGTGGACGGCGGCGTCACGAGCGCCCACGACCGCCTCATGGAGTTGGCGGCGCAGCTCCTCGACCTGGCAGCGGGCGCCGGCGATGGCGGCCGCGTCGTGCTCCCGTTCGGTCAGCGCGTCCAGCGCGTCCACCACGCGGCGAAGCGACTGGCGATAGGCGTCCTCCCGTTGCTCCATCCGGTCCAGCGCCCGCCACATCAGGGCGTAGAAGTCTTTCAGCTCGTCGTGTCTGCGCAACGGGCGCCGGTCGGGACGGCGGCCCTCGGCCACGTGGGTGAGCATGCGCTCCATCACGTACAGCGGCCCGCAGATCCGGTGGGTGACGACCAGGCTCCACAGACACAGCCCCGCCGCCATCACCACGGCGAAGACCGCGGCGCAGACGATCATCACCAGGGTGTTCTCCCACACGCTGGTCACGTCCGGAAAGAGGACGCGGCGGCGGGCCTGCTGGTGCAGAATCCCGAAGAGCGTGCAACTCATCAGAGTGTAGATCATGAAGACGCCGCCGACGACGGTCAGCGTGTACTTCCACTGAAACGCCGGGTTGATCACCCGCAGCCTGCGGCGATTCCGGCCGTTGGCCCCGTGCGGATGGCGAATCTGGGAGTCGGACATGTCCAGCCTCGATTCTATGGAAACCGCGAACCGGCCGCCGGAAGCGCGCCGACCCGGCGCCGATCTGGGCGCGCTGCGCAAGGCGTGGTTCGCCTCTACACTCAAGAGGATACGATTCGTCCGCGTCGGGGGGGGCGGAGTTATCGGGGCCGGTCGATCCATGTATCCCCTCTGCCTGATTTCCCATGTCCGATTTGTCGCGGCTGGAGATGAATCGTATGGTTTCCTTGAAACGCCCACCGATGGGGCTTTCACGGCATGACCGCCTGCGCGCTCACCGGCGGATCCGGCGTCCGGCCGAGTCCGTCCGTTGCCGCGCGTCGACCCGCCGCGGCGGGTCCGAAGGCGGGCTGAACCTTGGCAGGGGAAAGAAAAGATGCATCGCTATACCTTTCGACGCAGAAGGCGCGCCCCGGCGGACCCGCGCAGGCGCGGGGTCATCGCCGTCCTCCTCCTCATCCTGTTGCCGGTGATCGCGGGGTTCGCCGCGCTGACGGTGGACGTGGGCGTGATCTACAACTCGAGGACGGACCTGCAGCGGGCGGCGGACGCGGCTGCCATGGCGGCGGCGCTGGCCCTGTCCGACAACCAGTTCTCGTCCGATCCGCTCGAACTGGCGCGGCAGGAGGCCCTGAGCATCATCTCGCAGAACCCGGTGCTGGGCGAGCAGGTCACGCTGGACGCGTCCACCGATATCGTGTTCGGCCGCGGCAACTTCGACCCCACCACCAGCACCTACTCGTTCGTCGCCTCCGAGGTGCTCCCGGACGCGGTGCGCATCATCGTCCGCAAGACCGACACTTCCGCCAACGGCCCGCTGAACCTGTATTTCGCCGGCATCTTCGGCCACAACACGACCAACGTCTCGGCTTCGGCCGCGGCCGCGATCACGCCGCGCGACATGGTGGTGGTCTCCGACATCTCCGGGTCGCTCAAGTTCGACAGCCTGCTGGCCTACTGGCCGACACGCACCATTAACAACTGGGAGGTATGGGACGCCATTCCGGGCGGCTCCGACGACATCGAGGGGATCAGCCTGTGGGCGGACGACGAGCTGCTCGGCGACCCGGCCCAGTCGGCCGGTCCCGCCTGGGGATACTTCAAACGGTTGGGTTACGGCGATGACCTCAACGCCGACGGATACCTCCCGTCCGCCGACGGCGGGATGGTCCAGTTGCGCTACAACTTCACGTGGAATGACGCCGACCTTACCGCCACCCTGGGCGAGCGCGGTTACAGCGCCGCGGAGATCGACGCCATCAATCACCCCTACAACGAAAACTACTACGACAACCGGGTGGCGGTGGCTCTGGGCATGGCCGACTGGCACAGCGGCATGGCCGGCGGGCGGTGGGAGGCCGAGGGCGTCGACCCCGGGGACGCCGGCAACGGCAACGTCGTCATCGGCGACGGCGAGGTGGTCTTCAACGCCGCCATCCTCGGCCACCCGATGTCCACCTCCGCCAACATCTGGCGCAACTACGCGAGCTTCATGAAGAGTTCGTCCCGCGGCAGCTTCCGCTGGCGCTACGGCGTCAAGACCTGGACGGACTACATGATCAACCAGCGGGTCGAGGCCGACGCCGACACGTTCCGCGACACGCCCCTGCAGCCCATGCAGGCCATCAAGGACGCCATCGCCTTCATGGCGGAGATGCTGTGGGAACGCCAGACTGCCGACCAGATGGCCCTGATGACCTACAGCAACGGCGGGCTCCACCAGATCGACCTGACGCACAGCTTCCTGGAGGTCCGCGACAGCCTGGACTCGATGATCCCTTCCGGCGCCACCAACATGGGCGAGGGGCTGGAACTGGCGATCGAGGAGTTGCAGAGCCCGCGGCACCGGCCGCTGATGCGCAAGGTCATCGTGCTGATCACGGACGGCATCGCCAACGTGGACCGGTGGGGCAACTACTCGACCTATGGCGGCCGGCAGTACGCCCTCGAAGAGGCCCAGGAGGCTGCCGACCTGGAGTATCAGATCATCACCGTTTCGGTCGGCCAGGGCGCCGACCAGAGCATCATGGAGGAAATCGCCACGATCGGCCACGGCGACCACTTCCACGTCGAAGGCTCGATGGAGGAGTACACCGCCGATCTGATCAACGTCTTCACCCAGATCGGCGGCCGCAACGTGGTCGACCTGATCGAATAGCGGTCAGCACCCACAGCCCACGGCCGCGACGACCGGCACGGCGCCACCCGGCGGCCGTGCCGGTCTCGCCGGGTGAATGGAGCGCGTCGCGCGGGGGGGGGAGCACAGGATGAGAGAACGGGCACGGCCGGAGTCTGTTCGCGGGGCAACGGAACCCGCGGACGGCGGCATGGCGCTGGCTTTGCCCGCACCCGGAAGCGGCTCGTCGATGGGTCTGTGACGGAGTCGGCGGCTCCCCTGAGCGAGCCGCGTGGCTCCTGCCTGCCGGCAGGTCAGCCCGGGCGGAGTTTCCCCGCGAGTGCAGTTTCAAACCGTGGATGCCTTTCCCCGTTGCCGCCAGGCTGGAGCCAGGCGGTCCCAGGGATGCTCGCCGATTCCGTTACGCGCCCACACCGAACCGAGTTGCAAACGCAGGTGGACTGCGGCTGAGTGGGCGTTGCGGCCCGGTTGCGCGCAAGAAACAAGACCCCCGGCCGGCGCCGATCCGACCGGGGGCCTTCCTTACGCGTAGCCGGCGCCGTTAAGGCGTCAGGAAGTCCAGCAGCGCGACGATGTCGGCCGCCTGATCGGCGATGTCCTGCTGGTCGGGCCCTGGCAACATGGCGTCCGGTGGCGGCGACTGACCGTCGACAAGCTTGTGGAGCCGCTCCAGCACGAACTGCGCGAGCTGGAGGTTGCCGGCCCGCACGCGGTTGGCAGCCGCCAGGGCGCGGATGGTCAGCCCCGCACGGCGGATCGACCGGACGATGTTGTTCGGACCGACGAACTGGCTGAGGTTGGTGGTGATGATGTCGTTCGCGAGCGACTCAGCCGCCTGAGCGATGTACTCGACGTTGCCTCCCGGATCCGTCGGGAACGGGTCGACATCGTCGGGGATCAGATCGTCGTCCGTGTCGGCATCGCACTCTTCGGTGCCGATGTTGCTGATCTCGTCGCCATCCAACAGACTGTCGCCGTCCGAGTCGGGGTTGAGCGGGTCGGGGCATCCGGTGCCGGCGGCGATGCCGACTTCCGTGCCGTCGCTGACGCCATCGTCATCGGTGTCGGCGTTGAAGGGGTTGGTGCCGATCGCGGCCTCCTCGTCGGCGCAGAGGAGGTCATCGTCGGCATCGTTGTCCGCGTCCAGCGGACATTCGTCGCAAGCGTTGCCCAGCCCGTCCGCGTCGGCATCCTCCTGACCCGGGTTGGCATCGTTGACGCAGTTGTCACACGCATCGCCGACGCCGTCAGCGTCGGCATCGGCCTGACCGGCGTTGACGACGTTGACGCAGTTGTCACACGCGTCGCCGACACCGTCAGCGTCGGCATCCTGCTGGAGCGGATTGGCGCTGGCCGGGCAGTTGTCGACGCCGTCGCAGACGCCGTCGCTGTCCGAATCGATTTCGACGACACCGCACCCGCACACGCCGGGCGAAGTCTTGTTCGCGTCGAACGGGCAGCCGTCGATGCAGTTTTCCGTCCCGTCGCCGTCGCTGTCTACGTCAGGGACGCCGCAACCGCACACGCCCGGGGCCGTCTTGCCGGGGTCCGCCGGGCAGCCGTCGATGCAGTCTTCGGTTCCATCGCCATCTGTGTCGATGTCCGGGACGCCGCAACCGCACACGCCGGGCGCCGTCTTGTTCACATCGAACGGGCAGCCGTCGTTGCAGTCCTCCGTTCCGTCGCCGTCGCTGTCCGCGTCGGACACGCCGCAACCGCAGATGCCCGGCGATGTCTTACCCGGGTCGGCCGGGCACCCATCACAGAGATCGCCCGTACCGTCGCCGTCGGCATCGCTCTGATCGGCGTTGGCGATCAGGGGGCAGTTGTCCACGTCGCCGCAGACGCCGTCGCCGTCGAAGTCATTGTCGGCGTCGAACGGACAAACGTCGCAGGCGTTTCCAGCGCCGTCCGAGTCGCTGTCCGTCTGGGCGAAGTTTGCAACTAGCGGACAGTTGTCGACACCGTCGCATACTCCGTCCCCGTCGCCATCGGCATCGTTGGGGACCGCGTTGGGGGCGGAGAGGGCGAACGCGTACTTGATCAGGTTGTCCGTCGCGTCCGCCATCGACCCGGCGCCGGAGCCTCCGAAGAGGATCGAGGTCACAATCACCTCACCTTTGTTGGTGCCCCAGGGATAGACGACGAAGGACGGGCCGTCCGCGTTGCTCATCAGCACGGTCGCGGCAGGGGGCAGGAAGGTGATGATGCCCGCGTCGGTCGGCCCCCACGACGCGAAATCCAACGTGTCCAGCGGAACGCCGAGGAAGCCCGTCCCGTCGATGAACGACGGGCACGCCGACGACGGGATGATCACTTCCGAGTCGTGCGATCCGCCGGATCCGGATCTGGAATAGCCGGCGCCACCCGGCGCCAGGGGCGCCCAGCCGCTGACGACGGTGGTCCCGGCGATGATGACCAGCGTCCCGCCGCCCTTGACGTACAAGTCGAGACTGCCGCCCACGTTCGTGGCCGCCTCGAGCTGCGCCTGCTGAGTCGTCGTGTTCAGGTTGGGGTTGGTCCAGATCACTCTGAAGTTCGCCAGGTCCGCACTGGTTCCCATGGCGGAAATCGACCGCGTCTCCACCGTGAAGCCCAGCGACGTACCCAGGGTCGTAGCCCGGTTCAGGTTGTACGTCGTGCTGCCGTCCAGGCTCATCAGGATCTTGGATTGGGCCGCCGCTATTCGCGGCGCCGCCAGCGCGCCCAGGACGACTGCGACTGCGAAAAGAGCACCGCGCCCGCTCGCGAGTGTACACCGACTGCGTACAGCATCCTTCGTCATGTTCTGTCTCCCACCAGGCTAGAGAGGAAGGGTCGTGGAGCAATCCACGTCCGGACCGACGGGACGTATTCTACCTGAAGCAGTCGAAGCATTGCAATGGAGAGCAGCTACAGTATTGAGTGCATTTCGGCGCAGCAGCGGCTGTGTACGGTCGGCGGGGCAGAGCGCATCGTGCAACGCACGAATCGCGCGCGTGGACGGCCGGGGGGGAACGACCACCGGTCCTGGGAGCAGGCGGCGCCCGGCGGGCGACAACGACGCGTGAGTATCACACAGCGCGACATGAGGTCATCGCCTGAGCGGGACGTCCGCGCAGGTGGGTCTTCACGCTCGGCAGGAAAGCGCCGGCAGATCGCCGCAGGCGACGCAGCGGACGCGCCGGATCACTCGCAGGAGACGCCTCTGCACCAATCCTGGCAGGATTCGATGCAGGTCTCGCGCGCTTCGGGCACGTTCTTCCACACCGCCCTGGCCGATCCATTGCGGTTGGTGAAGATCAGCCGCGGCTGGCCGCCGTCCAGCAGCAGCGTCAGCGCCGTCTGCGGCTCCAGCCGCGAGCGGACCACGGCCTTGACTCTCCACGGCGGAGCGCCGCCCTTGCAGCGCGTCTTGAGCTTGCGGATCGCGTCGCAGTTCAGCCCGCCGCCGGATAGGGCGTGATGGTACCCCAGGTCCACCGTCCCAGCGTCCGGCCGTTCGTCCGTCCGCGTCGTCCGGCCGGAAAGCCCGCGGTTTTCCGCGCTGTCGCTGCCGGCGTCGATGCACGGGCTGTCCTGCGGCTGGCCCGCCTGGCGGTGGGACAGGTAATGCCCCCCAGCCGGTCCGTCCACGAAGCGCGGATCTTCGTCCAGGTTGCCCTCGCCCTGCCAGCCGCCCTGAACGTCGCTGTAAGTGACCCTGGGCGCCCCCCCGGCCACGAATATCTGCTCGGGGAGGTTGTCCCACAGGATCGAGTCGGAGACGGTCAACTCGGCGTTGGTGTACACCCCGCCCCCGGTGGCCTCGGAGACGTTGTCCGCGATGGTGGTGTTCCACACCTCGGCGCTGGCGCCGTTGACGACGATCAGTCCGCCCCCGTAAAGCGTGCCGCGGTTACCGGCGATGAGGCAGTTGTCCAGAACGGCGCGGGCGCCGTTGATCTGCACGCCGCCGCCGTTGCCGGCGAATCCCATGGCCGTGTTGTCGGTGATGACGCACCCCTCCAGGCGGATCAGCCCGCCCTGCACGGCCGCCACGCCGCCGGCGCCGATGATGTCGGTGCGGTTGCCGCTGATCTGCGTGTCCACGACGCGCGGGCTGGCGTTTTTGCTGTAGATGCCGCCGCCCACGCCCGCCAGGTTGTTGCGGATGGTGCAGCGCTCGATCAGCGGAGCGGCGCCGTTGCTGCACTGCAACCCTCCGCCGGACAGACCCGCCCAGTTGTTCTCCAGGGTGCAGCCCACGATGGTGGGGCTGGCGCCGTCGATGACCAGCGACCCTCCCTCGACGTAACTGGCGCCGGTGAGCGTGAACCCCTCGACACGGGCGTCGGGGGTCTCCCGCGAGTTGAACACGAAGGCCGAGCCGTTGCGCTGCGGGTCGATGGTACACGCGGCCGGGCCGTTCTCGCTGCGCACGGTGATCGCCTTGCCGCGGAAGTTCAGGTTGGTGTTCCGCGAGCCGCGATACACGCCGTCCGCCACCAGCACCACGTCGCCGTTACTGGCCGCGTCGATCGCCATCTGGATCGCCGGATAGTCGCCGGGAACGCGGATCGTGTCCGCGTCCGCGGCCGTCGCCGCACACGCCAGCACCCAGGCTGCCAGCCACGCTCTCGTCATCGCTTTTCCCTCACAGACGAAGGTCAGCGCTCCCCGCGCCAACGCCGGCAATAGGCTTTGCGCCTTTCCCCGCAGACGAAGGCCGGAGAGCCGCGGATGGACGCAGGTCAACGCGGACAGGACGTATCCCCTGCTCACGAAGGCAGGGAGTGCCTGCCACGCCCTTCGATTGTATCGAACCACGGTCGCCGCCCCAAGCGCCGCTCGCCCGCCTTGCGGACGCGGGTGTGCGATGGAATCGGCGGGCGCCTCTGAGACCGCCTGGCTACAGCCTGGCGGCAGGGCAAAAAGGCGTTCGCGTGTTGAGACCGCACTCGCTGGGCGGCTCCGCGCGGCTTCAAGCCCCGCGGCTCGCCGAACGTCTTCCGCCGATTCCGTCTCGCACCGGTGGACGCCCGCCTCGTTGTACTACACATCTCCGCCCCGCTCGTGGTAGAGTGGGGGCGGATTGACGGGTCCACGGATGGTCCCGACGGTTGGGAGTTGAGTCAAGGAG